>NZ_JBFTZE010000020.1:0-163520 GCF_056406935.1 Pseudomonas sp. P1_A1
TTAATTAAAAACCAGATCAAAAGATCGCAGACTGCGGCAGCTCCTGCACAACGTTCCACATAGACGGACGACTTGCCATGACCCAACTCCCCACCGACATCAAACTGCACAAAGCCTCGAAAACCCTGACGCTCAAATACGCGTCCGGCGAGGAGTATCACCTGCCCGCAGAATTCCTTCGCGTGCACTCTCCTTCCGCCGAGGTCCAGGGCCACGGCAAACCTATCCTGCAATTTGGCAAGATCGGCGTAGGCCTGAGCAAGGTCGAACCAGCCGGTCAGTACGCACTGAAATTGACCTTCGACGACGGCCATGACAGCGGACTGTTCACCTGGGAATATCTGTACCAGTTGGCGGTGCGCCAAGAGGATCTGTGGAACGATTATCTTGCYGAACTCAAAGCGGCTGGAAAGACCCGTGATCCGAACGAGTCGGTCGTCAAGCTGATGCTCTAAGTCAGGCCTCTGGGTATTTAGAGGGCATTTTCTAATTCCATCTGTTTGAATGCTTGGCTGCCGGGTCAACGATTGGCCCGCTTGCGAAAAAAATTAAACTCGGGTAACCAATGGAGCTGGCAAGTTCCGTGCAGGCTCTCTGAACTGAAAAGCAGCTATGCAATCAACGGTCACCCGAGCAGAAGTACCTGGCGCATTGTGTGACTACACAGCTGGGCTCAGGTACTCGCCTCAGGACAATGGAGCGTCGTAGATGAGTAACAAGCAAAACGATGACCTGAAATTCCAGGCTTCAGAAAATACCTTGGGACTGAATCCTGTTGTTGGGCTGCGTAGAAAGGATCTACTGGGTTCCGCTCGAATGGTGCTGACCCAGGCCATCAGGCAACCCATCCACAGTGCCAGACACGTCGCCCATTTCGGCATCGAACTCAAGAACGTGTTGTTCGGAAAATCCGAGCTTCAACCGCAAAGCGACGACCGCCGTTTCCTCGACCCGGCCTGGAGTCAAAACCCTCTCTATAAACGTTATTTGCAAACTTATCTGGCGTGGCGCAAGGAGCTCCACACCTGGATCGATAAGAGCAATCTCTCGCCCAAGGACGTCGCTCGCGGGCATTTCGTGATCAACCTCATGACCGAAGCCATGGCCCCGACCAACACGGCAGCCAACCCGGCGGCGGTCAAACGCTTCTTCGAAACCGGCGGCAAAAGCCTGCTCGACGGTCTCTCCCATCTGGCCAAGGATCTGATCCACAACGGTGGCATGCCGAGCCAGGTCAACATGGGCGCGTTCGAAGTCGGCAAGAGCCTGGGTGTGACCGAAGGCGCAGTGGTTTTTCGCAACGACGTGCTGGAGCTGATCCAGTACAAGCCGATCACCGAGCAAGTGCATGAACGCCCACTGCTGGTGGTGCCGCCGCAGATCAACAAGTTCTACGTTTTCGACCTCAGCCCGGACAAGAGCCTGGCGCGCTTCTGCCTGCGCAACAACGTGCAGACCTTCATCGTCAGCTGGCGCAACCCGACCAAGGAGCAGCGCGAGTGGGGCCTGTCGACCTACATCGAAGCGCTCAAGGAAGCGGTCGATGTAGTCACCGCAATCACCGGCAGCAAAGACGTGAACATGCTCGGCGCCTGCTCCGGCGGTATCACCTGCACTGCCCTGCTGGGTCATTACGCAGCGATCGGCGAAAAGAAAGTCAACGCTCTCACACTGCTGGTCAGCGTGCTCGACACCACCCTCGACAGCGACGTGGCCCTGTTCGTCGACGAGCAGACCCTCGAAGCCGCCAAGCGCCATTCCTACCAGGCCGGTGTGCTGGAAGGTCGCGACATGGCGAAAGTCTTCGCCTGGATGCGCCCCAACGACCTGATCTGGAACTACTGGGTCAACAACTACCTGTTGGGCAACGAGCCACCGGTGTTCGACATTCTGTTCTGGAACAACGACACCACTCGCCTGCCGGCCGCTTTCCACGGCGACCTGATCGAGATGTTCAAAAACAACCCACTGATCCGTCCCAACGCACTGGAAGTGTGCGGCACACCGATCGACCTCAAACAGGTCGACGCCGACATCTTTTCCCTGGCTGGCACCAACGATCACATCACTCCGTGGAAGTCCTGCTACAAGTCGGCACAGCTGTTCGGCGGCAAGGTCGAGTTCGTGCTGTCCAGCAGCGGACATATCCAGAGCATTCTGAACCCGCCCGGCAATCCGAAAGCACGCTACATGACCAGCACTGACATGCCGGTCAAGGCCGAGGACTGGATAGAAAACTCCACCAAGCACACCGATTCCTGGTGGCTGCATTGGCAGGCGTGGCAGGCCGAGCGTTCCGGCAAACTGAAGAAGTCCCCCGCCAACCTTGGCAACAAGGCCTATCCCGCGGGTGAGGCGTCGCCAGGCACGTATGTGCACGAACGTTGAGCTTCAAACAACTCACAGTCCGCGGCACTGGGAGGTGCCGCGATTGTCATTAATCAGCCTCGAGGCCAGCCTCGAACATTCTGCGACGGCCCGGGATGGCCCGATCAGCGTTTAAAACCTACAGGGCTTCGTGCATGCCGCAACCGTTCGTATTCCGTACCGTCAACCTGGATGGGCAGACCCTCCGCACCGCGGTACGCCCCGGCAAGCCTCACTTGACGCCCTTGCTGATTTTCAACGGCATCGGCGCCAACCTGGAGCTGATATTTCCGTTCGTCCAGGCGCTGGATCCGGACCTGGAAGTCATCGCCTTCGACGTACCCGGTGTCGGCGGCTCATCGACGCCCAGCCGGCCGTATCGCTTTCCGGGCCTGGCGAAACTGACGGCGCGAATGCTCGATTATCTCGATTACGGGCAGGTCAATGTGATCGGCGTGTCATGGGGTGGCGCCCTGGCGCAGCAGTTCGCCCATGACTATCCCGAGCGCTGCAAGAAGCTGGTGCTGGCAGCCACGGCGGCCGGCACAGTGATGGTGCCGGGCAAGCCGAAAGTGCTGTGGATGATGGCCAGCCCACGACGCTACATCCAACCGTCCCATGTGATTCGTATCGCGCCGATGATCTATGGCGGCTCGTTCCGTCGCGATCCAACCCTGGCTGCCAGTCACGCCGCCAGAGTCCGTTCGGCCGGCAAACTGGGCTATTACTGGCAACTGTTCGCCGGCTTCGGCTGGACCAGCATTCACTGGCTGCACAAGATCCAACAGCCGACCCTGGTGCTGGCCGGCGACGACGACCCTCTGATCCCGCTGATCAATATGCGCATGCTGGCCTGGCGAATTCCCAATGCCCAACTGCACATCATCGACGACGGGCATCTGTTCTTGATTACCCGGGCCGAAGCGGTGGCACCGATCATCATGAAGTTTCTCGAAGAGGAACGTCAGCGCGCAGTGATGCATCCGCATCCGGCGCCATCGGGCAGTTGACCGGCCCCGGCTTTGGTTCAGGAAAAGAGCGTCGACAGGACGTCGTACCGCGCAACAATCCGCAACAACGTCTATGGTGATTTGTTCGGTGAGTTTGTTTTTGGCCTGATGACGAAGGAGTGTTGACTCATGCGCGACAAACCAGCGAAGGGCTCTTTGCCCACTCCCGCTGCATTCATCAACGCACAGAGTGCGGTTACCGGTCTGCGCGGCCGGGACTTGCTTTCAACCTTGCGCAGCCTGGCCGCCCACGGCCTGCGCAATCCGGTGTACACGGCCCGGCATGCCTTGAAGTTGGGCGGCCAGCTGGGTCGCGTGCTGTTGGGTGAAACCCTGCACCCGATCAATCCGCAGGACAGTCGCTTTGCCGACCCGACATGGAGCCTCAATCCTTTTTATCGCCGCAGCCTGCAGGCTTATCTGAGCTGGCAGATAGAGGTCAAGAACTGGATCGACGAGAGCAACCTGAGCCCGGACGACCGCGCCCGCGCCCACTTTGCATTTACCTTGATCAACGACGCCGTGGCGCCGTCCAACACCCTGCTCAATCCTCTGGCGATCAAGGAGTTCTTCAACTCCGGCGGTCACAGTCTGGTGCGGGGTATCGGCCATCTGCTCGACGACCTGCTGCACAACGACGGCTTGCCCAGACAGGTCACCAAACAAGCATTCGAGGTAGGCAAGACAGTCGCCACCACGACCGGCTCCGTGGTGTTTCGCAATGAGCTGCTGGAACTGATCCAGTACAAGCCGATGAGCGAAAAACAGTATTCCAAGCCGTTGCTGATCGTGCCGCCACAGATCAACAAGTTCTACATTTTCGACTTGAGCCCCAACAACAGCTTCGTCCAGTTCGCCCTTAAAAACGGCTTGCAGACCTTCATGATCAGCTGGCGCAATCCCGATGTACGTCACCGCGAATGGGGGCTGTCGTCTTACGTCGAAGCCGCCGAAGAAGCGATGAATGTATGCCGGGCGATCACCGGTGCGCGCGAGGTCAACCTGATGGGCGCCTGCGCCGGCGGGCTGACCATCGCCGCGCTGCAAGGGCACTTGCAGGCCAAGCGACAACTACGGCGGGTGTCCAGCGCGACCTATCTGGTGAGCCTGCTCGACAGTCAGATTGAAAGCCCGGCAACCCTCTTCGTCGATGAACAGACCCTGGAAGCGGCCAAGCGCCGCTCGTATCAGAAGGGCGTTCTGGAAGGTCGCGACATGGCCAGGGTTTTTGCCTGGATGCGCCCCAACGATTTGATCTGGAATTACTTCGTCAATAACTACCTGTTGGGCAAAGAGCCGGCGGCGTTCGACATCCTCTACTGGAACAATGACAACACGCGCCTGCCGGCAGCGTTTCATGGCGACCTGCTGGATTTCTTCAAGCACAACCCGCTGAATCATCCGGGCGGGCTGGAAGTGTGCGGCACTCCGATCGACCTGCAGAAAGTCACCGTCGACAGTTTCAGCGTGGCCGGCATGAACGATCACATCACCCCGTGGGATGCGGTGTATCGCTCGACCTTACTGCTGGGTGGCGAGCGGCGCTTCGTGCTGTCGAGCAGCGGTCATGTGCAGAGCATTCTCAACCCGCCGCACAACTCGAAAGCCAACTACGTCGAGAACCCGAAACTGAGCAGCGACCCGCGGGCCTGGTATTACGACGCCAAACGCGTCGACGGCAGCTGGTGGACGCAATGGCTGAGCTGGATTCAGGAACGCTCCGGCGCACTACGCGAAACCCAGATGACCCTCGGCAACCAGAACTATCCACCGATGGAGGCGGCACCCGGTACTTACGTGCGCGTGCGCTGACGCTCAATGAACCACGGCCGCCAATGGCCGTGGCCTGACTCGACCATTAAGAAGACTGGATGAAAACCCGCGACCGGATTCTCGAATGTGCCCTGCAGTTGTTCAATCAGAAGGGCGAACCGAACGTGTCCACCATGGAGGTGGCCAACGAAATGGGCATCAGCCCCGGCAACCTCTACTACCACTTCCACGGCAAGGAGCCGCTGATCCTGGGGCTGTTCGAACGCTTCCAGACCGAACTGACGCCCTTGCTCGATCCACCGTCCGATGTGGAATTGGCACCCGAAGATTACTGGCTGTTCCTGCACTTGATCGTCGAACGCCTGGCCCAATACCGGTTTCTGTTCCAGGACTTGTCGAACCTTGCCGGTCGCCTGCCGAAACTGGCCAAGGGGATACGCAACCTGCTCAATGCGTTGAAGCGCACACTGGCTTCATTGCTGGCGCAGTTGAAGGCTCAGGGGCAGTTGGTCAGCGACACCCAGGCGCTGGGGCAACTGGTGGAACAAATCACCATGACATTGCTGTTCTCGCTGGACTATCAGCGGATTCTCGACCGTGAAGGTGAAGTACGACTGGTGGTGTACCAGATCATGATGCTGGTGGCGCCGCACTTGTTGCCGCCGGTGAAAGTCGCGACCGAGCGGTTGGCGTTGCAGTATCTGGAAGAGCATTAAGATCAAAGATCAAAAGATCGTCCGAAGGCTCGGGCCGCGTTCGGACGATCTTTTCAACGCTCAAACAAAAACGCCCGACCTTTACAGGCCGGGCGTTTTTTTGCGTCCTGGAAATCAGGACTGACTGGTTGGCGCCGATGGAGTCGGTGCGATAGTCGGGGTTACAGCAGGGGTCGGCGCAGCGGCGGAGTTCGCCGGACTGACCGGGGTTGCCGGTTTGGCGGCAACCACTGCTGGTTTCGGAGCGGCCGCTTTCGGGGCGGCCGGTTTTTTCACTGCTGGCTTCTTCGCCGCAGCGGGTTTGGCCGCTGCGGTTTTAGCTGCAGGCTTGGCCGCCGGTTTAGCGGCTGGTTTAGCAGCAGCTTTTGCAGCGGGTTTAGCGGCCGCTTTAGCTGCAGGTTTCGCAGCAGCAGTTTTGGCGGCAGGTTTCGCTGCGGCCTTGGCCAATGGTTTGGCAGTGCTTTTAGCTGCCGGTTTGGCCGCTGCGGTTTTCGCCGCAACAGGCGCAACCTTGGCACCGGTGAGTTTTTCGATTTGCTTGGTCAGGGTATCGACCTTGCTGTGCAGTGCCTTGACCTCATTGCGACTCGGTACACCCAGGCGCGAAATAGCGCTGTTCAGGCGCTTGTCGAAAGCCCCTTCCAGCTCATCCCACTTGCCCAGTGCGCGATCTTTCACACCGCTGATGCGCGACTTGGCCGACGAAGCGGAGTCCTTGGCAGCATCGACTTTCTTGCCGACAGCGCTCTTGGTGAGCTTCTCGGCTTTCTCGCCGTCCTTAACCAATGCATCGAAGAGTTTGCTGCCGTCAGAATCAATCTTCGAGTACACGCCTAAACCAGCCAGCCAGATCTTGCGGGAGTAGTCTTCGACCTTCCCGATCCACGAGCTGCCTTCTTTTTCAGTATTCTTTTTGCCAGCCATCCCGTTCTCCTTAAGATTTACGCGCGACACGTTCGAGCAATGCTGTCAGCTCATCGAGCTTAGCAGAGAGTGTCTCCACGTCATGTTTAGACGGAATGCCGATACGATTCAAGGCACTTGCGATACGTGTATCGAAAGCCTTCTCGACTTTGTCGAGTTGAAGTTCGACTTTGCCTTTGAAAGTACTCACTTCACTCTTGGCTTCATCGATCTCGGCATTAGCCGCTTCAAGTTTCTCAGCAACTACTTTTTTGCCTTTCTTTTCAACAGCTTGACCAGCCTTGATCAACTCTTGAACGTACTCGCCACCCTCTTGACCGACCCTGGTGTAAGCACCCAGGCTCGCCAGCCAGATCTTGCGGGCATACGATTTGACGTCGTTCAGAGTGTTGGTCTCAACGTCGACTTTTTTCTTCACAATAACTTTGGCCATGGTCCACCTCACGCGCAGAAGGGTTGAGGAACTGCCCGCGAAAGTGTCGGGCTCAGGCACAAAGTAGGGAGAAAAATTAGAAACGGCACCCTAACAAATGACACAAATCGGTGGTGCCTCCGGGAAAAGATCTCAGCCTTCGGCAACGCCTGCAGATGTACTCATTTCAATGCAGGAGCCGCCGAAGGCTGCGATTTTTGGGGAATCACGCGAGGGCTTTGTCGAGGGCCCTTTCGATTTCCGATTTGATGGTGCCGCTCATGGCGGACATCAACAGCCCCAGTTCGACATCGACCCTGATCGAATCCTCGCCCACATACACCGCCCCTTTCACACCGGAGCGCTTGAGGTTCAGCGTGTCACCAGACCACTGTGGCTCCAGGCCATATTGATCGGACAGTTTCTGCGCCAACTTGTCGGCCTTCTCGCGGGCCGCTTCCTTACCCAGGCCATGGGCACGCTCAACACTAATATGGGCCATCGAATGACTCCTGCTTTATGGACACTTCCTGAAGCATCTTGACCGTTACTGCGTCAAAACGTCCCGGTTTCTCTATATCTTACCTTCAGCCTTGCCAAGACAAAGCAGGCCACCGGGATTAGAATGTCCCGCATTCTATTTTGGTGACAGCGATATGACTGATCAGCGCAAAGGCAGCGATGCCGAACCCACCACTCACTTCGGCTTCAAAAACGTTCCGGAAAGCCAGAAAGCGGAAAAAGTCGCTGAGGTTTTCCACTCGGTAGCCGCCAAGTACGACTTGATGAACGACCTCCTGTCGGGCGGCATGCACCGTCTGTGGAAGCGTTTCGCGATCGAACTGTCGGGCGTGCGTGCCGGTAACCGCGTGCTGGACATCGCCGGCGGCACTGGCGACCTGACCAAAAAGTTTTCGCATCTGGTCGGCCCGACTGGCCAGGTCGTTCTGGCCGACATCAACGAATCCATGCTCAAGGTCGGTCGTGACCGCCTGCTGGATCTGGGTGTGTCCGGCAACGTCGAATTCGTCCAGGCCGATGCTGAAAAGCTGCCGTTCCCGGACAACCACTTCGACTGCGTGACCATCGCTTTCGGTCTGCGCAACGTGACGCATAAAGAAGACGCCCTGCGCTCGATGCTGCGCGTGCTCAAGCCCGGCGGTCGCCTGCTGGTGCTGGAGTTCTCCAAACCCACCAACGCACTGATGTCCAAAGCCTACGATGCCTATTCGTTCGCCTTCATGCCGTTGATGGGCAAGCTGATCACCAATGATTCGGAAAGCTATCGCTACCTGGCCGAATCGATCCGCATGCACCCGAATCAGGAAACCCTGAAGTCGATGATGGTCGAGGCCGGTTTCGACCGCGTGACCTACCACAACATGACCGCAGGCATCGTCGCCCTGCACCGTGGCATCAAACCCTGATGTTGCTGGCCGGCCTGCTCGCCAGCGTTGAACTCGGTCTGAACCGGGTGCTGCGTCTCGACAGCACGGCGCTGCCGCGGCTGGCGCATTTGAGTGGCAAGGTGATTGCCGTCGACTGCCGCAGCCCGGCGCTGCAAGTGTTCATCCTGCCCAGCGACGAAGGCCTGATGCTCGCCTCCCAGTGGGAAACCGGTGCCGACTGCACCTTGCGCGCACCGGCCTCAAGCCTGCTGAAACTGGCGACGAGCAAGGACAAGACTTCGGTTCTGCATGCCCCGGAAGTCGAACTCGACGGCGACAGCGGCGTGCTGCTGGAACTGGCGGCGGTCCTGCAGGACCTGGAGCTGGACTGGGAGTACGAACTCTCGCGCTGGCTGGGACCTGTAGCCACGCAACTGGTCGGCGGTCACCTGCGCAGTCGCGCACGCTGGTATCAGCAAGGGTTCGCCAGCCTCAACCAGAACCTGGGCGAGTACCTGGCCGAAGAATCGCGCACCCTCGTCGGTCAGCGCGAAGCGGAAGCCCGTTTCAGTGAACTGGACCAGATCAAGCTCGATCTGGAACGTCTCGAGGCGCGTTTCGAGCGCCTTTCCCGATCCCTCGACCCAAGCGATAACGCATGAAGCTGCTTGCCGTCCGCCGTTTGTTGCGCATCCAGCGCGTCGTGATCCGCTACCGCCTCGATGACCTGCTGTTCGCCCTGCCATTGCCCTGGTTTCTACTGGCGCTGCGCTATGCCTTGCCGTGGCGCTGGTTCCCGCGCAAGCCCCTGGACCTGAGCCGTGGCGCACGATTGCGCCTGGCGCTGCAGGACCTCGGGCCGATTTTCATCAAGTTCGGCCAGATCCTTTCGACACGCCGCGACCTGCTGCCCGAAGACATCGCCGATGAGCTGATGATGTTGCAGGACCGCGTGCCGCCGTTCGACTCGCAAGTGTCGGTCCGACTGATCGAAGAGCAGCTTGGCAAGAAGATCAGTGAAGTCTTCTCCCGTTTCGACGTCGAACCGCTGGCCTCCGCCTCGGTGGCGCAGGTGCATGCCGCGCAGCTGAAAACCGGTGAAGAAGTAGTGGTCAAGGTGATCCGCCCGGGCCTCAAGCCGGTGATTGCCCAGGACCTTGCATGGCTGTTCATTCTGGCCCGCGCCGCGGAAAAACTCTCGGCCGACGCCCGTCTGCTGCACCCGGTGGACGTGGTCAGTGATTACGAAAAAACCATCTACGACGAACTCGATCTGCTGCGTGAGGCCGCCAACGCCAGCCAGTTGAAGCGCAACTTCGACGGTTCGCCGCTACTGTATGTGCCGCAAGTCTATTGGGACTGGTGCCGACCGAAAGTGCTGGTGATGGAGCGCATCTACGGGATTCAGGTCACCGACCTCGCGACCCTGGCCGACCAGCGCACCGACATGAAAATGCTCGCCGAGCGTGGTGTGGAGATCTTCTTCACCCAGGTGTTCCGCGACAGCTTCTTCCACGCCGACATGCACCCCGGCAACATTTTCGTCAGCACCGTGCAGCCGTGGAGCCCGCAGTACATCGCTATCGACTGCGGCATCGTCGGCAGCCTGACCCCGGAAGACCAGGACTATCTGGCGCGCAACCTGTTCGCGTTCTTCAAACGTGATTACCGGCGCGTCGCGCAGTTGCACATCGACTCGGGCTGGGTACCGGCGGAAACCAAACTCAACGAGTTCGAAGCGGCGATCCGCACGGTGTGCGAGCCGATCTTCGAAAAACCGTTAAAAGATATTTCCTTCGGTCAGGTGCTGATGCGCCTGTTCCAGACCGCTCGACGCTTCAACATGGAAGTGCAACCGCAGTTGGTCTTGCTGCAAAAAACCCTGTTGAACATCGAAGGCCTGGGTCGTCAGTTGTACCCGGACCTCGATCTGTGGAACACCGCCCAGCCGTTCCTCGAACGCTGGATGCGCGAGCGCGTCAGCCCCAAAGCTTTGCTGGGCAACGTGCAGAGCCAGTTCGAGCAGATCCCGCACCTGGCCAACATGGCCCGCGACCTGCTCGAGCGCGTATCCCAACCCCACGCCAACGACCCTGCCCCCCCGTGGCACAGGCGCAAGGACGACGTGTTCCTGCGCCTGCTCGGTACCGCTCACCTGGCGGGTGGCACGATACTCGCCGTCGGTGGCCCGTTGCACGAACTGGGGCATTGGCCCGCCGGAATCATGGTGGCGATCGGCTTGTATCTGGTCGTTCGCCGATAGCCAGTTGGATCATCGGCTGGCACACTGTTTGAACGCTGAATTTGAACATTGGCCTCAACTATTGAAGTAGAGCCCGCTGTCGGAGTCGAAGATGAAAAACTGGCTGGACGAGATCAAGTGGGACGCCGATGGACTGGTGCCGGCGATTGCCCAGGATCACAAGACCGGACGCGTCCTGATGATGGCCTGGATGAACCGCGAAGCGCTGCAATTGACCGCCGCCGAGAACCGTGCCATTTACTGGTCACGTTCCCGTGGCAAGCTGTGGCGCAAGGGCGAAGAGTCCGGCCACGTGCAAACCCTGCATGAGATGCGCCTGGACTGCGACGCTGACGTGATCATCCTGATGGTCGAGCAGATCGGCGACATCGCCTGCCATACCGGCCGTCAGAGCTGCTTCTACCGCGTCTTCGAGAACGGCGACTGGAAAACCGTCGACCCGGTTCTCAAAGACCCGCACGCTATCTATTCCGCAGGACACAAACATGAGTGACACTTTGACCCGTCTGGCTCAGGTGCTGGAAGAGCGCAAAGGCGCCGCCGCCGACAGCTCGTATGTCGCCAGCCTGTACCACAAGGGCTTGAACAAGATTCTGGAAAAAGTCGGCGAAGAGTCGGTCGAAACCATCATTGCCGCCAAGGATGCCGCCATCAGCGGTGACTGCAGCGATGTGATCTACGAGACTGCCGACCTGTGGTTCCACAGCATGGTCATGCTTGCCCAGTTGGGGCAACATCCACAGGCTGTGCTCGATGAACTGGACCGTCGCTTCGGTCTGTCCGGACACGCCGAGAAAGCCTCGCGTCCGTCCGCCTGAATAATTATTAGAGGAACGCAACATGGGCATTTTTGACTGGAAACACTGGATCGTCATCCTCGTTGTCGTAGTGCTGGTGTTCGGCACCAAGAAACTGAAAAACCTCGGCACTGACGTGGGCGAGTCGATCAAGGGCTTTCGCAAGGCCATGAACGACGAAGAGAAACCGGCCGACCCGACTGCGACTCCGGCCCAACCGGTTCCGCCGACCCAGCCACAGGCCACAACGTCTGTGAACCCGCCGCACACCATCGACGTGCAGGCGCAAAAAGTCGAAGAGCCGATCCGCAAAGACTCGTGAGCACTGACTAATGTTTGGTATCAGCTTCTCTGAACTGCTGCTCGTCGGCCTCGTCGCCCTGCTGGTGCTGGGCCCCGAGCGCCTGCCGGGCGCTGCGCGCACCGCTGGCCTGTGGGTCGGGCGGCTGAAGCGCAGCTTCAACGCGATCAAACAGGAAGTTGAACGTGAAATCGGTGCCGACGAAATTCGCCGGCAACTGCACAACGAGCACATTCTGTCCCTGGAGCAGGAGGCGCGGAAGATTTTCACGCCGACTCAGCAGGAGCCAACGCCGGTGGAACCTGTGGCGACACCGACGATTCATGCGCCGACAGCTGAAGTTACGCCGGCGGTTGCAGCCGCTGAACCTGCGCCTGCCATTCCAGTAGAGCCTGTACCGCCTGCGGCTGCGCCTGTTGCGCCAGCCCCTCATGACCCAACATTGCCGCCGCGAGCCCCATGAGCGATCTCCCCGAAAACGACCAGCACATGCCACTGGTCTCGCACCTCACCGAGTTGCGCACCCGTCTGCTGCGCTGTGTAGCGGCGATTTTCATTATCTTCGCCGGGTTGTTCGCCTTCACCCAGCAGATCTACACCTTCGTCTCCACGCCGCTGCGCCAGTACCTGCCGGCCGGCGCGACGATGATCGCCACCGACGTGTCGTCGCCGTTCCTGACGCCGCTGAAGCTGACCATGATGGTCTCGCTGTTCCTGGCAATCCCGGTGATCCTGCATCAGATCTGGGGTTTCATCGCGCCAGGCCTGTACAAGCATGAGAAGCGCATCGCCGTGCCGTTGCTGGTCTCCAGCATCCTGCTGTTCTATACCGGCATGGCCTTCGCCTATTTCCTGGTGTTCCCGCTGATCTTCAAGTTCTTCGCCGCCGCCACCCCGGCCGGCGTGGAAATGATGACCGACATCACCAGCTACCTCGATTTCGTCATGACACTGTTCTTCGCCTTCGGTGTGGCGTTCGAAATCCCGGTGGCCGTGGTGCTGCTGGTGTGGATCGGCGTGGTCAACGTCGCCTACCTGAAGAAAATCCGCCCGTACGTGGTCATCGGCTGCTTCGTGGTCGGCATGATCCTGACGCCGCCGGACATCTTCTCGCAGACGCTGTTGGCCGTACCAATGTGGTTGCTGTTCGAGATCGGCGTCCTGTTCGGCAGCCTGATCAGCAAACGCAGTGAGCACCCGGACGAAAAACCGGCTGACGATCACAACGACCAGCCGCCAGCGACCCAAGCGTGAACCTGCTGCTCCTCGAGGAGGCCGATTTCATTGCGGCCGACCGGGCGATCCTGCGCGATCGCCGCTTGACCCATATGCAGGAAGTCCATCGCTGTGAAGTGGGTGACAGCATGCGCGTCGGGCGTATCGGCGGGCTGATGGGGGCCGCCGAAGTACTGCGTCTGGACGCTGACGAAGCCGAGTTGCGCGTCACCCTCGACCAGCCGCCGCCGGCCAAGCTGCCACTGACCCTGGTGCTGGCCCTGCCACGCCCGAAAATGCTCCGCAGGGTGTTCCAGACCGTGGCCGCCATGGGCGTGCCACGAGTCGTGCTGGTGAACAGCTATCGCGTCGAGAAGAGCTTCTGGCAAACACCGTTCCTCGAACCTGAAGCGATTCGCGAGCAATTGATCCTGGGGCTTGAACAGGCCCGGGACAGCGTGCTGCCGGAAGTCGTCATCGAGAAGCGCTTCAAACCTTTTGTCGAAGATCGCCTGCCAGCAATCACTGAAGGCACTCTCGGCCTGGTCGGTCATCCCGGCAATTACCCGCCCTGCCCCCGTGGCCTGGACGAACCCGTGACCCTGGCCATCGGCCCCGAAGGCGGCTGGATTCCTTACGAAATCGACCTGCTGGCCAAGGCCGGCCTGCAACCGGTGCAGCTTGGCGAGCGCATCCTGCGGGTGGAAACCGCTGTCACTGCGTTGCTCTCGCGCTTGTTCTAACCCCCCCAGATCAAACCTCCCCCTGTAGGAGCTGCCGAAGGCTGCGATCTTTTGATTTTTAGAATAATGAGTTCAAAAGATCGCAGCCTTCGGCAGCTCCTACGGGATCGTGCCTTGGCGCCTACAGATTCCCGTCTGCCTGCCGATACAGTCCCCATAAAACCGAATAATGGTCCGAGGGAGTCGCAGCATGTACCGTTGGCTAGCCGAGAAACTGGGAAACGTAAGCGTCAATCGCAAACTGGGTGTCGGCTTTGGCCTCGTGCTGCTCATGACTCTCCTGATCACCTTCACTGGCTGGAATAGCCTGGGCAGTGTGATCAGTCGCGCAGACAAGCAGAGTTACATCTCCAATCTCAACGAGTTGGGCAAGGATTTGCGAACTGCCCGTCTCGAATACGAAATGCGCCGTGGCGAACAAGGTCCAGCAGCCGTCAGCGAACTCGTGGGCAAGCTCGATGATGGCATACAGGTTGCTCTCAAAATGTTTGTGCTCCCCGCGAGCAAGGAAATGCTCAGTCAACAACTGGCCGCCCTCGGTGAGTACAAACGCGCCTTTGCCGACATGAATCAGGCGACACAGAACCGTGAATCGGCCCGATCCAAGCTCGGCGCCACCGCCGACAACGCTGTGGCCAAGGTGACAGAAGTCGAAAAGTCCTTGCTGCAAGGCGACAGCGTCACTCAATTCAACAGCGTGGTCGAGCTGAGCAAACTGCTCCAGCAAGCACGCTTCCAGGTGCGCGGTTATACCTACAGCGGCAAGGCCGAAGCCGAGCAACCCGCGCTGGATGCCATCGACAACGCCCTGAAGAACCTTGAAAGCCTTCCGGGCAAACTGCCGGAACAACACACCGCCAACCTGCAACAAGCCACCGAATCGCTCAAGGGCTACCGCGTCGCAGTCAGCCAGTTCCGCGACGCGCAGGTGGCCAGCGCCGCCGCCCTCAAGAAGATGGTGGATCAAGAGATCCGCTTGAATGACCTGAGTGCACAACTGACCCGCACGCAAACCGACAAGCGTGACCAAGAGACGGCCCAAGCGAAAAGCACGCTGATCATCGTGACCGTCCTGGCGTTAGCATTTGGCTTGCTCGCCGCCTGGGTCATCACGCGGCAGATCGTCGTTCCACTGCAACAGACGTTGGTGGCAGTCGAACGTGTCGCCTCGGGTGACCTGAGCCATAACCTTGAGGTCACTCGCCGCGACGAGCTGGGTCAATTACAAAGCACCCTGCAGCGGATGGTCGTCAGCCTGCGGGAACTGATCGGCGGCATCAGCGACGGCGTGACCCAAATCGCCAGCGCCGCTGAAGAACTGTCTGCCGTTACCGAGCAGACCAGCGCCGGGGTCAACAGTCAGAAGGTCGAAACCGATCAAGTGGCCACCGCCATGCACGAAATGACCGCCACCGTGCAGGAAGTCGCGCGCAATGCCGAGGAAGCGTCCGAAGCCGCCGTCGCCGCCGACCAGCAGGCCCGCGAGGGTGACAGGGTAGTCGGCGAAGCCATCGCCCAGATCGAGCGCCTGGCCCTCGAAGTCGGCAACTCCACTGCCGCCATGGGCGATCTGAAGCGCGAAAGCGACAAGATCGGCAGCGTGCTCGACGTGATCAAATCCGTGGCCCAGCAAACCAACCTGCTGGCGCTCAACGCCGCCATCGAAGCCGCTCGCGCCGGTGAAGCCGGGCGTGGCTTTGCGGTGGTCGCCGACGAAGTCCGCAGCCTGGCCCAGCGTACCCAGAAGTCCACCGAAGAAATCGAAGAGCTGATCGTTGGCCTGCAAACCGGCACTCAGCAAGTCGCGACCATCATGGACAACAGCCGCAGCCTGACCGACAGCAGCGTCGAACTGACCCGCCGCGCTGGCGGCTCGCTGGAGAGCATCACCCGCACCGTGTCGGCGATCCAGTCGATGAACCAGCAGATCGCCGCTGCCGCCGAGCAACAGAGCTCGGTGGCCGAAGAGATCAACCGCAGCGTGCTTAACGTGCGTGACGTGTCCGAGCAGACCTCGGCCGCCAGTGAAGAGACCGCGGCCTCCAGTGTCGAGCTGGCGCGGTTGGGGACGCATTTGCAGATGCTGGTGGGCAGGTTCAAGGTTTAACACCACATAAAGCAAAAAAATCGCAGCCTTCGGCAGCCTGCAGGAGCTGCCGAAGGCTGCGATCTTTTTTCGGCGATGCGCTTACAAAACCTGGCGCAAAAACGCCTGTGCCCGCGGATCCTTCGGTGCATCGAAGAACTCGGCCGGGGAGGCGTCTTCCAGCAATTTGCCGTGATCGAAGAACAGCACCCGATCCGCCACTTCCCGGGCGAAGCCCATTTCGTGGGTGACGCAAACCATGGTCATGCCTTCCACGGCCAGGGTCTTCATCACATCCAGCACTTCACCGACCATTTCCGGGTCGAGCGCCGACGTCGGCTCATCAAACAGCATGACCTTGGGCTCCATCGCCAACGCCCGGGCGATGGCCACGCGCTGCTGCTGACCACCGGACAGGCGCGATGGAAACTCGTGGGCCTTCTGAGCGATACCGACCTTTTCCAGCAACACCATGGCCTTGGCCTCGCGCTCCTTCTTGCCGCGCTTGCGCACGACTTTCTGGGCCAGGCAGAGGTTTTCCAGCACGGTCATGTGCGGGAACAGGTTGAAATGCTGAAACACCATGCCGACTTCGCGGCGGTAGGCGTTGACGTCGGTTTTCGGGTCGGCCAATTGCAAACCGTCGATGCTCACCGAACCGGAGTCGAACGCCTCCAGGCCATTCAAGCAGCGCAGAAAGGTCGATTTTCCGGAACCGGACGGGCCGATCACCACCAATACTTCGCCCTTCGCCACTTGGGTGGTGACGTTGTCTACCGCGCGAACCACCTGGCCGCGGGTGTCGAAGACTTTTATCAGATCGCGGACTTCAATCACTTTGCGCGAGCCTCCGCTCAAGCCGACTGGCGATTTTCGACAGCGGCAGGTTGATCAACAGGTACAACCCGGCCACGCAGAACAGAATTTCGAACGGCGAGAACGAGGTGGTGATGACTTCGCGACCGCTTTTCAGCAGTTCGGTAATCGCGATCACCGACACCAGCGAGGTGTCCTTGACCAGACTGATGAACTGCCCGGCCAGCGGCGGCAGCACGCGCTTGAACGCTTGTGGCAGCACCACATGGCGCATCGACTGGCCAGCGCTCAAACCGAGGGAGCGCGCCGCTTCGTTCTGGCCGCGTGCAATCGATTGCACGCCAGAGCGGATGATCTCCGCCACGTAGGCACCGGTGAACAGCGACAGTGCGGCGATCCCGGCGAACTCCCGGGAGAGGTTCATCACGGTGCCGATGAAGAAGTAGAAAATGAAAATCTGCACCAGCAGCGGCGTACCGCGCACCAGCTCGACGTAGATCGTCGAGAGGTCACGCAGGGTCGGGTTGTTCGACAGGCGGCACAGCCCGGTGGCCAGACCGATCAACAGGCCTAACACGCCAGACACCAGGGACAACCACAACGTGGTCCAGAGTCCCCATAGCAGCGGGCCGGCGGCCCAATGCCGGGTCACGCCGATCACATCGCCTTCAGCCACATCATCGCCTTGCGCGACTTGCAGGCTGTTGTCGTCGACCGTCAGGTGCTGCTCATCCCCGGCATCATTGCGCAGGGTCACTTCAGCCTTGCCGCCCTTGCGCACCAATTCGCTGACGCTGGAGATGTCGGCTGCGCGCTGGGACTCTTCGGCGTGGTAGGCGAAGTACTGCGGCACGCGGTTCCAGCGCCACTCGTAGGACATCAGCGAGGTGGCGTAGTACAACGCGCCGGCCAGGCCGATCAGCACCAGCACGGTTAATACGTGCCAGGGCCATTGGGCTTTTTTCTGTTTCATTAAACGTTTCTCTGATTCGCTCGTTCCCACGCTCTGCGTGGGAATGCATCCAGTGACGCTCTGCGTCACGCTTGCGAAGGAACGCGGAGCGTCCCGGGCGGCATTCCCACGCAGAGCGTGGGAACGATCAAGTAGAGGTGTTACTCCATGTCCTTGAGCCAGGCGGTGTCTTTAAACCACTTGTCATGGATGCGATCGTAGGTGCCGTCTTCGTGAATCTGGTGCAGGAAGTTGTTGATGAAGTTGAGGCTGTCGTAATCGCCTTTCTTCAGGCCGAAAGCCAGAGGCTCATAGGTGAACGGCTTGTCGAGGAACAGCAGTTTGCCGTTGCCGACCTTGTTCACCGCCACGACGTTGTAAGGCGCGTCGTAGATGAAGGCGTCGGCCTTGCCGTTGACCACGTCGAGCACCGCTTCCTGCTCGTTGTCGTAGCCGTGGTACTTGGCTTTGGAAATGAGCTTTTTGGAGACCATCTCGCCAGTGGTGCCGAGCTTGGAGGTGATGCGGTAGTCGGCGGTGTTCAGGTCTTTATAGGACTTGATAGTGCCTTCCAGCTCCTTGCGGATCAGCAGCGTCTGGCCGACCACGATGAAGGGCTCGCTGAAGTTCAGGCGCAGGTTGCGTTCCTGGGTCAGGGTCATGCCACTGCCGATCATGTCGAACTTGTCGGTCAGCAGGGCCGGGATGATGCCGTCGTAGCCGGTGGATACCATTTCCAGCTTGACGCCCATGGCCTTGGCCATGGCTTTGAGGATGTCGACTTCGAAGCCGATGATCTCGCCGCGCTTGTTGGTCATTTCGAACGGCATGTAGGTCGGGTCCATGCCGACTTTCAGCGTGCCGCGCTTGACCGCGTCATCGATGGCACCAGCCTGCGCCGCGCTGACTGCAACCAATGCCGTGACGCCGACCAGCAGCATCGACAGATACTTCTTCATCTTCAAGTCCCCAAAACCCATCGCATTGTGAGGCACGCAAACCGCAGATTTCCTTTGGGAAACCGGCAGATACGAACAGAAAATTGTCCGGGCGCACCAATTCGGGGACGGATGCTAACGCACTCGGCCGTTTGCACAAGGGGTTGAGGGAGATTTGTTTGATCGTTCCCACGCAGAACACGGGAACGATCATCAGCACAAAAAAAAACCCGCTTTCGCGGGGTTTTTTATTATGCCAACTGAGGCTGCACGCTTAACGGCTTGAGCGGCAACAGCGGCGCATGAGGATCGGCATCCACCGAGGTGCGCCAGGCTTGCAGCCACTCGGCATGGCCTTCGCTCCAGACCTGCTCATGCAAGCGACCCAGTGCCACCGGATCACTCAGCAGGGCCACACGCTCGTTGTTGGTCAACCCTTCAGGCCCGGCCTTCATCGCATGACGAACCCGTTCGATGCGCAGCCACTCGATCGGCTCGGCCTGACGGTGACGAGACGTCGCCAGCGCACATGCCAACGCGTTCTGCTGTGGATCGACCACCGACCGGACGAAGCCGTCGTGCAGTGCATGCCAGCGGTTTTCGTGGGTGTACTGATCGGTCGCCAGCAATGCCTGCGGCGGATTGTATTCCTCAGGGATCAGGAACAGGCTCTCGTCACGGGACTTCAGGCCCAGACCCACACGACTGGAGATCACCGACACCGGAATCGACAGCATCAGCGAACCGACGATCGGCACCAACCACCAGAGGAAGCTCGGGTTCAACCAGATCACCAGCAGGGCCCAGAAGAAGCCCAGCAAGGTTTGCGGACCGTGGCGCTTGACCGCTTCGCTCCACGGCGTGGAGTCGTCGTCACGTTGCGGCGAGTTCCAGGTCGCGGCCCAGCCGAGGAACGCGGCGAGTACGAAACGGGTGTGGAAAATCATCCGCACCGGCGCCAGCAGCATGGAGAACAACATCTCCAGCAGCATCGACAGCGTCACCTTGAACCTGCCACCGAACTCTTTCGCGCCCTTGGCCCAGATCAGGATGATGCTCAGCAGCTTCGGCAGGAACAGCAGCACGATGGTCGTCGAGAACAGCGCAATCGCCTTGTCCGGGTGCCATTGCGGCCACAACGGATAGAGCTGACGCGGTTCCAGGAAGTACTGCGGCTCCATCAGCGTGTTGGTCGCCAGTAGGGCTGTCGACAGCACGAGAAAGAAGAACCACAACGGCGCCGACAGGTAAGACATCACGCCTGTCAGGAACACCGCACGGTGTACCGGGTGCATGCCTTTGACCAGGAACAGCCGGAAGTTCATCAGGTTGCCGTGGCACCAGCGACGGTCACGCTTGAGTTCGTCCAGCAGGTTCGGCGGCAGTTCTTCGTAGCTGCCCGGCAAGTCATAGGCAATCCACACGCCCCAGCCGGCACGACGCATCAGCGCAGCTTCAACGAAGTCGTGGGACAGAATCGCACCGGCGAACGCGCCTTTACCGGGCAACGGCGCCAGGGCGCAGTGCTCGATGAACGGCTTCATGCGGATGATCGCGTTGTGGCCCCAGTAGTGGGATTCACCCAACTGCCAGAAGTGCAGGCCAGCGGTGAACAGCGGACCGTACACCCGGGTGGCGAACTGCTGCATACGCGCATAAAGGGTGTCCATGCCCGACGCACGCGGCGCGGTCTGGATGATCCCGGCGTCCGGCGTGGCTTCCATCAGGCGCACCAGGCTGCTCAAGCATTCGCCACTCATTACGCTGTCGGCGTCGAGCACGACCATGTACTTGTAGTCACCGCCCCAACGACGGCAGAAGTCGTCGAGGTTGCCGCTTTTACGTTTGACGCGACGACGACGGCGGCGGTAGAAGATCTTGCCGAAGCCCTTGGCTTCACGGCAGACGTCCAGCCAGGCCTGCTGTTCGGCGACACAGATATCGGCGTCGTTACTGTCGCTGAGCACGAAAAAGTCGAAACGATCCAGGTTACCCGAGGCTGCCACCGACTCGAAGGTCGCCCGCAAACCGGCGAATACCCGCGGCACGTCTTCGTTGCAGATCGGCATCACCAATGCGGTGCGTGCGTCCTTGGCGATCGGCTCGTTGCCGGCGCTGGCGCCGGAAATGCGGTATTTGTCGCGACCGGTGATCAGTTCGAGGAAGCCCATCAGCGCGGTCCAGAAACCGGCCGACACCCAGCAGAACAGAATCCCGAACAGAATCAGGATGCTGGTTTGCAATGCGTAAGGCAGCACTTGGGCCGCGGTCTGCAGCAGCGGTTGGTGCAGGACTTCTTCCAGATCGACGAACGACCAGCCCTGGTACGGCATGATGCCTTTCATGTACCAGCCGGCGACGATCGTCTGACCGAGCATCAGCACCAGCAGAATATAACGACGGATCGAACCGACGGTGCGCCAGCGAGCCGCCGGCAGCACGTTCTCGTCTTTCGGCGGCTTCGGTGGGTTGGTGCGACCGGTCAGCCGACGCCAGCCACGCACCAGAATATTGGTGCGCCATGGTTCTGGGACGACTTTGGTCCGACGGATCGGCGGGGCTGCCTTGAGGCAAACCCGACCACTGGCGTCGAGTCCCAACATTTGCGCATCCGCCAGTTCTTCGGCGGTGTTCAGGGTCAGGCGCCGCCCGACCGACGCCTGGGCGGCATCGGTCGGCGCGTCGAACGTAGAGGACGACAGACGTTCGTGCAGTTCACTGAAAGACTTGCAGCCCGCGAGTTCCGCGCGCTGCTCGTCGGTCATCGGCAAATGCGCCAGGTACTCGGCAAGCGTTTGTGGCTGTACTTGTGAATTACTCATCGGCGGGCAACTGATAGCTCCAGGTCTCGGTCAGGACTTGTTCAGTCGGTGCCGATTCCGGTGTGGCTGGGGCCGCTTCGGCAGCGACAGGCTGCTTGGCGTCTTTGTTGTCCTTGTCCTTGGTGTCCTTGACTTGCTGGGCTTGCGCTTCAGCTTGCTTGGCTTCCTTGGCTTCCTTGTCCTTCTTCTCCTGCTGGCGGGCGGCGATCTTGTCGGCCTTGGCAACGGAAGAGCTGGACGCTGGCGCCGTGGTCTTGATCGTCTCGGCAGGCGTGATGGTCTTGACCAGGGCTGCACGCATTTCGGTGGACTTGCCCGGATCCTTGATCTTCATCCGCAGGGTCAGGCGCCAGCCCTTGGTTTCAGGGTTGTAACGGACGCTGTTCTCGACCAGTTCCGCGTTGTCACCAACGCTCACCTGGCTGCGTACTTCGGCATCTTCCGGCAAGTCTTGCAGGGACGGACCTTGGAAATCCACCAGGTAGGCCACGCTGCCGTCCGGCTGACGAATCAGGTTCGACTGCTTCACGTCACCCGTGGAACGCAGGGTCTGTTGAACCCAGGCGCTGTCCGCCGAATGCAGGGAGGCTTCGTCGATGGTCCAGTGCATGCGATAAGCGACGTCCAGGGACTGGCCAGGCTCTGGCAGTTTTTCCGGGCTCCAGAAAGCAACGATATTGTCGTTGGTTTCGTCAGCGGTAGGAATCTCCACCAGATCGACGGAGCCCTTGCCCCAATCGCCTTTCGGCTCGATCCAGGCACTTGGGCGCTTGTCGTAGCGGTCATCGAGGTCTTCGTAGTGGCTGAAGTCACGACCACGCTGCAGCAAGCCGAAACCGCGCGGGTTCTCGATCGAGAAGTTGCTCACGGCCAGGTGTTTCGGGTTGTTCAATGGGCGCCAGATCCATTCGCCGTTGCCGGCATGGATCGACAGGCCGCTGGAGTCATGCAGTTCGCGACGGTAGTTCAGCACTTTCGACGGCTGGTTGGCGCCGAACAGGAACATGCTGGTCAGCGGCGCAACGCCGAGTTTGGTGACCTTGTCACGCAGGAACATCTTGGCCTTGACGTCGACGACCGTGTCGCTGCCCGGACGCAGGGTCAGGCGATAGGCACCGGTGGCGCGCGGCGAGTCCAGCAGGGCGAAGATCACCAGGTGCTTGTCGCCCGGCTTCGGCTGTTGAATCCAGAACTCGGTGAAACGCGGGAACTCTTCGCCGGATGGCAAGGCGGTATCGATGGCCATGCCGCGAGCGGACAAGCCATAGGTGTGGCCCTTGCCGACGACGCGGAAGTAACTCGCGCCGAGCATGGTCATGATTTCGTCTTGCTTGTCGGCCTTGTTGATCGGGTAGAGCACACGGAAACCGGCATAACCCAGCTGTTCAGTGGCTTTAGGATCGAACTTGACGTCGCCGAAATCGAAACGACTTGGGTCGTATTTGATCTCTTCGACGGTGTTGGCCGTGATTTCGTTGATTTTCACCGGCGTATCGAAGTGCATGCCCTGGTGATAGAACGACAGCTTGAATGGGGTTTTCTGACCGGCCCACTCGGCTTTTTCGGTGCGGAAGCGAATTTTTTGATAGTCCGCGAATTTCATCTCGCGGAATTCGTTCGGCAGGTTACTGCGCGGGGCTTCGTATTTTTGCCCGGCCAGCTCTTTTGCCTTGACCGACACGTCATCCAGATCGAATGCCCAAAGCTGGCCGGCGCTGAACAGGCAGAGCAGTGCAGAGCCCGCTACCAGAGCATTTCGAAACCGTTTGGCAGACAATTTTGGTGCATTACAGGGACTAACAATCACGAGCAACCCTCGCCGAAAACAGATCAAAAAACCAACGGCCAGTTAAAGTGCCAGCACGGTGTACGGTGGGAAAAAACCGACCCTGCGGACCACTCTTGCCAAGTTGGCGAGCATTGTTCCGACTCCCATGGGGCAAAATGATTCCCCAACAGGTTCCGGACAAGTCTCTACCTAAGTCAAAATGGACCAACGAACGCTGATCCCCGTAGCGCGCGATTATCTAGTAGGCCGCGTTACAACGCATCAGGGGGAAGCAAGTATTTATCGGGAAAAGCGCCTGTTTTCAGCCGAAATGCCCTTAAAAAGTTGTTTCAAGCGCCTTCACGTCTGTAACAGGAAGGTTACCGGGCCATCATTGACCAGGTGCACCTGCATATCCGCGCCGAATCTACCTGATGCCACAGTGCCATGCACCTGTTTCGCTTTGCCCAATAAATAGTCGAACAGCGCCTCGCCCAAGGCCGGAGGGGCCGCAGTCGAAAAACTCGGACGCAACCCGTTTTTGGTATCGGCGGCCAGGGTGAACTGCGAGACCAGCAACAACCCGCCGCCCACGTCCGCCAAGGACAGATTCATCTTGTCCTCGGCGTCACTGAATACTCGATAGTTAAGCAGTTTATGCAGAAGTTTGTCGGCGCTGGCCTGCGTGTCGTCGGGTTCGACCGCCACCAGCACCAGCAACCCCTGATCTATCGCACCCACCACCTCTCCCGCGACCTCGACTCGCGCGCCGCGCACGCGTTGCAGCAGAGCCTTCATGCTTCGTCAGGCGACAGGTCGAGCAAGCGACGGGCCATCTGATCGGCGGCGCGTACCAATGCATCGGTGATCCCCGGTTCGGACGCCGCATGGCCGGCGTCGCGGATCACCTGCAATTCGCTGTTCGGCCAGGCTTGATGCAGTTCCCAGGCGTTGTCCAGCGGACAGATCACGTCATAGCGACCATGGACAATGACGCCGGGCAGATGGGCGATCTTGCCCATGTCGCGGATCAGTTGGTTCGGCTCAAGGAAAGCGTTGTTGGTGAAGTAGTGGCATTCGATGCGGGCGATGGACAACGCACGCTGGGGTTCGGAGAAACGATCGACCACCAGCGGGTTCGGACGCAAGGTCGCGGTGCGGCCTTCCCAGATGGACCAGGCCTTGGCCGCGTGCATCTGGGCGATCTGGTCGTTGCCGACCAGGCGTTTGTGGAATGCCGTGAGCAAGTCGTCGCGCTCGTCCAGCGGGATCGGCGCGATGTAGTCCTGCCAGTAATCGGGGAACAGGCGACTGGCGCCACACTGGTAGAACCACTCGATTTCCTGGGGACGGCAGAGAAAAATCCCGCGCAGAATCAGACCGTGCACGCGCTCCGGGTGGGTTTGTGCATAAGCCAGGGCCAGGGTCGAACCCCAGGAACCGCCGAACAGCACCCATTTGTCGATGCCCAGGTGCTTGCGAATCCGCTCGAGGTCGGCGACCAGATCCCAGGTGGTGTTGTTTTCAAGGCTGGCGTGAGGCGTGGAGCGACCGCAACCGCGCTGGTCGAAGGTGACGATGCGATACAGGTTCGGATCGAAATACCGGCGGCTCTGCGCATCACACCCGGCGCCAGGGCCGCCGTGAATGAACACTACCGGCAAACCTTCCGGTGAACCGCTTTCGTCGACATACAGCGTATGGGTTTTATCGACGGCCAGATCGTGCCGGGCGTGGGGTTTGATCTGCGGGTACAAAGTCTGCATTGCGCGCTCCGTAAGGGGTCGAGGTCATCCCTGTAGGGACTTCTATTATTCTGCCGTCCGGCATCATAAACCCGAATTACTTCAATGAGCATGCCCCTTGCAGCGTCAGCGCTTGTCAGCCCGTCTTGTCAGCCAAATAGCCGAGTAGGGTTTCATAGAGCCGGTCGACCTCGGCAACCTGCCCCCGCGCCCGCAAACAACCATGAACCAGTCCCTGGCCGTAATAAAGCATTGCGCTCACGCCGGCGGCGTTGAGTCGCCCGGCGTAAAGCACGCCGTCATCGCGCAACGGGTCGAACTGCGCCACAGCGATCAGCGCCGGCGGCAGGCCGCTGAAGTCGTCGGCGAGCAAGGGCATCGCATAGGCCGTTGGCTGACGGATGCCGCCCAGGTACAGCGCGTGATAACAATCCAGGTCGCTGCTGCTGAGCAATGGCGCGTCGGCGCATTCGCCGCGTGATGGCAACCGGTGATCACCGCCCAGGCCCGGATAGATCAGCACCTGCGCACAAGGCGCCGGTTCGTCGGCATCGCGCAAGGCCAGACACAGCGCAGCGGCAAGGTTGCCGCCAGCGCTGTCGCCGGCCACCAGCGTCCGCGCGGGGTCGAGCTGAAACGGCCCCGCGCGCAACGCGCGCCAGACACTCAGGCAGTCATCGAACGCCGCCGGAAACGGATGCTCCGGCGCCAGCCGATAATCGACGGCGATCACCAACACACCGAGCACCGATGCCAGTTCGGCGCAGATGAAGTCATGGGAATCCAGATCCCCCACCACCCAACCGCCGCCATGCAGATACACAATGCAGGGCCAACCGTTGGTCGGCCGCGGAACCGGTGGTTGCCAGGCGCGTACCGCCACTCCCGCCAACTCGAAATCGACCACCTCAAGCCCCGCGGGATGTGGCGGGGTAAACGCCCGGCACATCCCGCTGTAGGCCTGACGCATACCGGCGAGGCTGCTGTCAGTGCTGTTGAAGCTGAGGGTTTTCTCGACGAATGCCGACATCTGCGCAGAGATCGGATACGCGGCCATCAGGGTTTCAAACTGGCCTGAACGGTTGCCACGCCATCCTTGCCATCGAAACTGCTGACACCCGCCAGCCAGCGCTGAAGGTCTTCGGGATGATCGCGCAACCACTGTTTGGCGACATCCTGCGGCGTCTTGCGCTCCATGATCGGCACCATCAACTGGCTTTCCTGAGCGGCGGTGAAGGTCAGGTTTTCCAATAGACGGTTCACGTTCGGGCAACGCTCGGCATAGTCCGGCGCGGTCACGGTGGAGACGGTCGCCGCGCCTTCGTTCGGGCCATAGACGTCTTCGCTGCCGGTCAGGTAGGCGATGTTCATGTTGATGTTCATCGGATGCGGGGTCCAGCCGACGAACACCACGAACTCCTTGCGATTGACCGCCCGTTGCACCGCGGCGAGCATCCCGGCCTCACCGGACTCGATCAGCTTGAAATCCTTCAAGCCGAAGCGGTTGGTCTCGATCATGGTTTTGATGGTGGTGTTGGCGCCGCTGCCTGGCTCGATACCGTAAATCTTTCCACCGAGCTGATCCTTGAATCTGGCGATGTCGGCGAAGGTTTTCAGGCCGGCGGCAGCGACGTAGTCAGGTACCGCGAGCGTTGCCTGGGCGTCGGCCAGGCTCGGTTTGTCCATGACCTTCACCTGATTCGCGGACACGAACGGGGCGATGTTCTTGTCCATCGCCGGTTTCCAGTAACCGAGGAAAACATCCAGACGCTTGTCGCGAATACCAGCGAAGATGATTTGTTGCACGGCGCTGGTTTGCTTGCTTTCGTAGCCAAGGCCATTGAGCAGCACATCGGCCATGCCGCTGGTGGCAATGACGTCGGTCCAGTTGACCACGCCCATGCGCACGGTCTTGCAGGAAGCGGGGTCGTTGGCGAAAACGCTGGTGCTCAGAAGAGCAGTGCCGGTGAGGATTAACAGACAGCGGTTGAACAGTCGTTTCATCGGGAAGGCTCGTTCGGCAGCAGATTGTTGTGGGCCCGGTGTCTTTGTGCACCGTGCCCACAACGTTACGCAGCGCCGAGTCGGCAAAAGTGACCTGTGGCGACCGTGTTTTGCACGGTGGCGACAGCCCGAAAAGATCGCAGCCTGCGGCAGCTCCTACAGGAACGTATTCCAGCGCACGTTTGAGTGAACCGAAATTCCATGTAGGAGCTGCCGCAGGCTGCGATCTTTTGATCTTATGCGCCGTAACGCTGCTGCCCCCACGCCAACAACCCCTGCAGCAACTCCCGGAGCACACCTGAGTCGGTTCCGCCAGATCCGGGCGATAACGGAACGGCTGGAACTCTTCCATATACGTGCACTGGCCCAACTCAAACTGCACCGCATGGGTATTTATAACCGGCGACCAGAAGCATTAAATCGCATAAGAAAAAGCCATCAATTTCAAATAATCATAAGAAATCAATTAGACCTATCAAATATGACAGTAGACCACCATCGACAAACAGATATAAATAGAACTTCAAATCGATACTCTTATAAGGATATAGCGATGAACTTCAATACCAAATCATTCAAGCACTGCCTCGGGTCGCTGGCATTGATCTCGGTCTGTGCACTATCCACCCACGCCTTTGCTGGAGATCAGACATACATTTGTAAATTTACAATGAGTACAGACCTCACTAACCCGCAGTATATAAAACTGCCTATCCAAGCTTCCTCAGCAGAGGACGCAGAAAGTAAACTCAAAGCAAAATATGCAAAGTCAGATGCTCAAGTCACGAAGGTAGATTCTTGTGCATTAATGGGCCAATAAGTCGAGACTTTACTGGAGACCCAGACGGGAGCATCATCCAGCACTTCGTTAACCACCATATTGAATGGGCTGCCTATTTCTGGCAGCCCATTTAACATTTGAGTCAGCTACACCGCGACGCAATTGTATGCAGAAAAAACAAGCGACTGCACAGTCCCCTTGTTACTTCAAATACAGCCGCTGCCCCCACGCCAACAACCCTTGCAGCAACTCCCTGAGCACCACCTGAGTCGGTGCCGCCAGATCCGGGCGATAACGGAACGGCTGGAACTCTTCCATATACGTGCACTGGCCCAACTCCAGTTGCACGGCATGAATGTTCTCGGCGGGGTTACCGTAATGCCGGGTGATGTGACCGCCCTTGAAGCGACCGTTCAGCACATGGCTGTAATCGGTGTGCTTCGCGCAGATCGCTTCCAGCTGTGTGGCCAGCTGCGGATCGCAACTGGCGCCGTTGAAGGTGCCGAGGTTGAAGTCCGGCAGCTTGCCGTCGAACAGGTGCGGGATCACCGAGCGGATCGAGTGCGCGTCGAACAGCAGCGCGTAGCCGAACTCGGCTTTCAGCCGCGTCAGTTCTTCCTGCAAGGTGCGGTGGTACGGCGTCCAGATCTGCTCCAGATACGTCGCCCGTTCTGCAGCCGACGGCTCCAGCCCTTCGCGGAACAACGGCACGCCATCGAACAGCGTCGCCGGATACAGACCGGTGGTGGCGCCGACATATAAGGGCTTGTCGTCGGACGGCCGGTTCAGGTCGATGACAAACCGCGAGTACTCGGCCGCCAGGGTGCTGGCGCCCAGTTCGGCGGCGAATTCATAAAGCCTGGGGATATGCCAATCGGTGTCCGGCAGGCTTTTCGCGTCGGGGATCAACCCCGCTTCCACCGTCGGGGTCAGGCGCAGGCCGGCGTGGGGCATGCTGATCAGCAGCGGCACGCGGCCTTGTTTGAAGTTCAGAACCTTATCCACAACCGCTCTCCTACAGATTTGATTCAACGCCGTGACGCACGACGCGTTTTTCCAGGTCGCCGCCCAGCCAGTACGACAGGTCGGCCGGACGATCGATTTGCCAGGCGACGAAGTCTGCGACCTTGCCGGCTTCCAGCGAACCGTGGGTTTGGCCCATGCCCAACGCGGTGGCGGCATGAATAGTCGCGCCCGCCAGCGCCTCTTCCGGAGTCATGCGCAAACAGGTGCAGGCCATGTTCAGCATCAAGCGCAACGACAACGCCGGCGAGGTGCCCGGGTTTAGGTCGCTGGCGATGGCGATTTTCACCCCGTGTTTGCGCAGGGCTTCCATCGGCGGCAATTGGGTTTCCCGCAGAAAGTAAAACGCGCCGGGCAGCAATACCGCGACGGTGCCGGACTGGGCCATGGCGATGGCGTCGTCTTCGGTCATGAACTCCAGATGATCGGCGGACAGTGCGTGATAACGCGCCGCCAGGCTCGAACCGTGCAGCGACGACAATTGCTCGGCGTGCAGCTTCACCGGCAAGCCGAGGTTCTGCGCGGCGACGAATACCCGCTCGACCTGCTGCGGCGAAAACGCCAGGTATTCGCAGAAAGCGTCCACCGCATCCACTAGCCCTTCGGCCGCCAGGGCCGGGAGCATTTCGCTGCAAATGTGATCGATGTACGCGTCGGCGCGGTCGGTGTATTCCGGCGGCAAGGCGTGGGCCGCCAGGCACGTGCTGCGCACGCTGACGGGTAGCTCAGCGCCGAGACGACGGATCACCCGCAGGATCTTGCGTTCGCTGGCCAGGTCCAGGCCGTAGCCGGATTTCATTTCGACGGTGGTCACGCCATCACGCATCAGGCTTTTCAGACGCTTGGCGGCGCTGGCGAACAGTTCGTCTTCACTGGCGGCGCGGGTAGCGCGCACGGTGCTGGCAATGCCGCCGCCGGCAGCGGCGATTTCCGCGTAGCTGACGCCTTGCAGGCGCTGCTCGAATTCGCCGCTGCGATTGCCGCCGAACACCGTGTGGGTGTGGCAGTCGATCAGGCCCGGAGTGACCCAGGCCCCCTTGAGGTCATTGACCGCCGGGTACTCACCGGCCGGCAGTTCACCGCGCGGACCAATCCACTGAATGTGCGCACCGGACGTCACGATGGCCGCATCCTCGATGATCGAGTAGACGCCTTGCGCCATGGTCGCGACGTGACAGTGTTGCCAGAGCGTTTTCATCCTTGGCCTCCGTTAGGTTATCGATGAGAAAAAGTGGGTTCCTGTTCCACCGGTACCGCCTTGCCTGCCGCCGGCTTGACCCACGTCAGGTAGGCCAGCACCAGCAATGCAATCCAGACCACGCCAACGATCAACGCCGCCTGGGTGTCCGGGAAATAGCCCAGCACGCCGAAGACGAACAGCATGAAGGCAATCGCCGCCATTGGCGCATAGGGCCAGAACGGCACCGGGAATTTCAATTGTGCGACCTGCTCGGCACTCATGGAGCGACGCATGGCCACTTGGGTGAACAGAATCATCAGCCAGACCCACACCGTGGCAAAGGTCGCGATGGAGGCGATCAGCAGAAACACGTTTTCCGGGATCAGGTAGTTCAGCAACACACCCAGCAGCAGCGCGCAGCTCATCACCATCACCGTCAACCACGGCACGCCATTGCGCGACAAGCGGGCGAAGCCTTTAGGTGCGTGCCCTTGCTGAGCCAGGCCATACATCATGCGGCCCGCGCCGAAGATGTCACTGTTGATGGCCGACACCGCCGCCGAGATCACCACGATATTGAGGATGGTCGCCGCCGAGCTGATCCCCAGGTTGTCGAAAATCTGCACGAACGGGCTGCCTTGGCTGCCGATCTGCTGCCACGGGAAGATCGACATCAGCACCAGCATCGTCAGCACGTAGAACAGCAGGATGCGCAACGGTACGGCATTGATCGCGCGAGGCAGCACATGCTGCGGGTCTTTGGCTTCACCGGCGGTAACGCCGATGATTTCAATACCGCCAAAGGCAAACATCACCACCGCAAATGAGGCGATCAAGCCGCCCACGCCATTGGGCATGAAGCCGCCCTGGGTCCAGAGGTTGCTGAAATCGGTCGCCTGGGCACCGGGCGCATTGCTGATGCCGAACAGCATGATGCCGAAACCGCCAAGGATCATCGCGACGATGGCCGCGACCTTGAGCAGTGACAACCAGAACTCCATTTCGCCGAAGACTTTGACGTTGCACAGGTTCAAGCCGCCGACCACCGAAACGATGCCCAGCACCCAGATCCAGCGGGAGACTTCCGGAAACCAGAAACCCATGTAAATGCCGAACGCGGTCACGTCGGCCATACCGACGATGACCATTTCAAATGCGTAGGTCCAACCGAGGATAAAGCCCGCCATTGGCCCCAGATAGGTGCTGGCGTACTGGCCGAATGAACCGGCCACCGGGTTATGCACCGCCATCTCGCCAAGGGCGCGCATGACCATGAACACCGCCGCGCCACCGATCAGGTAAGCGAGCAGGACCGCGGGGCCGGCCATTTGAATGGCCGAGGCAGAACCGTAAAACAGCCCGGTGCCGATCGCCGACCCCAGTGCCATGAAGCGAATATGTCGGGCAGAGAGCCCGCGTTTCAAACCTTTTGCTGGCTGTTGCATCTCTCGTCCTTAATTATTCTTATTCGACGCTAAATTGATCGTTCCCACGCTCCGCGTGGGAACGATCATCAGAGAAGGAGCTATTACAGGCTAGGCAGCAACTTCGCCGTCACCAGGTCATTCAGGCAACGCGTGGCCAACAACTCACTGGCCGCATTGATGTCCGGTGCAAAGAAGCGATCCTTCTCATAGAACGGCACTTCAGCACGCAGGATGGCGCGGGCTTTTTCCAGTTTTGGCGAGGTTTTCAGGCCGTCGCGCAGATCCAGACCCTGGGCCGCCGCCAACCATTCCACCGCGAGAATCCCGCGAGTGTTCTCGGCCATTTCCCACAAACGCTTGCCGGCAGCCGGCGCCATGGATACATGGTCTTCCTGGTTGGCGGAAGTCGGCAGGCTGTCCACCGAATGCGGATGGGACAGCGCCTTGTTCTCGCTGGCCAGTGCCGCAGCAGTCACCTGGGCGATCATGAAACCGGAGTTCACACCGCCATTGGCCACCAGGAACGGCGGCAGTTGCGACATGTGCTTGTCCATCATCAGCGAGATACGGCGCTCGCTCAGGGAGCCGATTTCGGCGATGGCCAGGGCCATGTTGTCGGCAGCCATGGCCACCGGCTCGGCGTGGAAGTTACCGCCGGAAATCACGTCGCCTTCAGCGGCGAACACCAACGGGTTGTCCGATACGGCGTTGGCTTCGATGGCAAGCACTTCGGCGGCCTGACGGAACTGGGTCAGGCAGGCGCCCATGACTTGCGGCTGGCAGCGCAGGGAGTACGGATCCTGGACCTTTTCGCAGTTCTGGTGCGAATCAGACACTTCACTGCGCTCGCCCAGCAAATCGCGGTAAGCGGCAGCGGCGTCGATCTGGCCTTTCTGGCCGCGAGCGGCATGAATACGCGCGTCGAATGGCGAGCGCGAGCCCAGTACCGCTTCGACCGTCAGGCCGCCAAGGGCCAGGGCGCCGGCGAACAGATCTTCGCCTTCGAACAAACCACGCAGGGCGTAGGCGGTGGATACCTGAGTGCCGTTAAGCAACGCCAGGCCTTCTTTCGCTGCCAGGGTCAGCGGTGTCAGACCGGCGACTTTCAGCGCTTCGGTGGCCGGCAGCCATTCACCTTTGTAACGCGCCTTGCCTTCGCCCAGCAGCACCAGCGACATGTGCGCCAACGGCGCCAAATCGCCGGATGCACCGACCGAACCTTTCAGAGGAATATGCGGGTAAACCTCGGCATTGATCAGCGCGATCAGTGCGTCGATCACCTGACGACGAATACCGGAGAAACCACGGCTCAGACTGTTGACCTTGAGCACCATGACCAGCCGCACCAGGGCGTCGCTGATCGGCTCGCCGACACCGGCGGCATGGGACAGCACCAGCGAGCGCTGGAGGTTTTCCAGGTCTTCACTGGCGATGCGGGTCGAGGCCAGCAGGCCGAAACCGGTGTTGATGCCATACGCGGTGCGGTTCTCGGCGAGGATCTGTTCCACGCAGGCAACGCTGGCTTCGATTTGCGCCGAAGCGCTTTCGTCGAGGGTGACTTTGACCGGTTGCTGATACACATCACGCAGTTGGGCAAGGCTCAGTTGGCCGGGAATCAAATTAAGCGCAGTCACATTCATTCTCCTTTTGAGAGCATTTTTATTAACTAACCAGACGCTCCGGAGATATCCGTTGTCCGTCGCTTCCCGCCTTTTGGAGGGGCCGCGCCTTGGCACGCTGGTGGTTGTGGAAATCAGTTGAGGTTCGGTACAGCCTTGTGCAACAAAATCGGGTCTTTCAAAACAGCCGCGGCGCTGGCGATGTCCGGCGCCAGCCAGCGGTCCTGGTCGTAGGCTGGAATACGTTCGCGCAGCAGGCGCCACGCGGCATCGGTGCCGGCGCCAAAACCCGAGCCCTTGGAAAAGTCAGCCTTCAAGAATTCAAAAGCCTGAGCTGCCAACAGGTACTCGATGGCGAGGATCTGCGTGCAGTTTTCCAACGCGCGATGCAGCTTCAGCGCGGCGTTGGTGCCCATGCTCAGGTGGTCTTCCTGCAAGCCCGAAGTGACGTAGTTATCGAGCACCGCCGGTTGCGCCAACTGGCGGTTTTCCGCACACAGCGACGCGGCGACGTATTGCACGATCATCATCCCGGAGTTCACGCCCGGATTGGCCACCAGAAAGGCCGGCAAACCACTGACGTGCGGGTTGACCAAGCGGTCCAGGCGACGCTCGGCGATGGAGCCGATTTCGGCCATGGCGATCGCCAGCAAGTCAGCCGCCATAGCAACCGATTGGCCGTGGGGGTTGGCCTGGGACATGACGCGGAAGTTGTCCGGCGTGCCCAGCAGCATCGGGTTGTCAGTGACAGAGTTGAGTTCAGTTTCGATCTGCTTTCTGGCGTGTTCAAGCTGATCGCGGGCAGCGCCGTGCACTTGCGGAATCGAGCGAATGCTCAGCGCATCCTGAGTGCGAATGCCTTTGCTGTTGGCGATCACTTCACTGCCGTCGAGCAACGCTCGCAGATTGATACCCACCTGCTGCATGCCCGGGTGCGGTTTGAGCGCGATGATCTCGGCATCGAACGCGGCAATCTGACCACGCAGGGCTTCGAAGCTCATGGCGCCGATCACATCGGCCCACTGCACCAGGTTCGTTGCATCGGCCAGGGCCAGGCAGCTGAGGCCGGTCATGCACGGTGTGCCGTTGACCAGGCACAAACCATCTTTGGCACCCAGTTGAACCGGTTGCAGCCCTTCTTCGGCCAAGGCTTGTTGTGCAGAAACGATCTGCCCGCGATAGCTGACATTGCCGACGCCCAGCAGCGCGATGCCGATGTGGGCCATGTGGGTCAGGTAACCGACCGACCCCTGGGATGGCACTTGCGGAGTGATGCCGCGATTGAGCAGCGCCAACAACGCTTCGACCACCCGGCGGTGAATGCCGGATTTACCATGGCTATAGTTGTGGATCGCGGCGCAAATGATCGCGCGGGTCTGCTCGTCGGCCAGCGGTGCGCCGACGCCACAGGCATGGCTGAGCAAGGTGTTGCGCGACAACTGGCTGAGTTGTTCGTCCTTGAGCGAAACGTTGCACAACGCGCCCAGGCCGGTGTTGACGCCATAGGCGCGCTCGCCGCTGGCGACGATGCGCTGGACGATCGCCTGGGCATTTTCGATCCGCGCCCAGGTTTGGGCCGACAGCTCGAGCTGCGCGCCATGGCGGGCGACCGCGACCACATCCTGCCAACGCAACGGGGCGTCGGCGATAACGATTCTTTCAGCCTGGGACATCTTCAACCTCATTCAAATAAAATCAAAAGATCGCAGCCTGCGGCAGCTCCTACAGAAGCCAACCGTGCCCGGCGTAGGAGCTGCCGAAGGCTGCGATCTTTCAGGGTCTCAAACCACCGCCGCCCGCCGCTGTACGAACCGGTCTACATACTCATCCGCCGGCGAATGCAGGATCTCTCGTGGCGTGCCGACCTGAATCAGTCGGCCATCCTTGAGGATCGCGATGCGGTTGCCGATGCGCACGGCCTCGTCGAGGTCGTGGGTGATGAAGACGATGGTCTTGTGCAGGGTCTTTTGCAGTTCCAGCAACTGGTCCTGCATTTCGGCGCGGATCAGCGGGTCGAGGGCGCTGAAGGCTTCGTCCATCAGGATGATGTCGGTGTCCGCCGCCAGGGCGCGAGCCAGGCCCACACGCTGGCGCATACCGCCGGAAAGCTGATGCGGGTATTTGTTTTCGTAGCCCTTCAGGCCCACGGTGTTGATCCAGTGCAGCGCGCGCTCGGAGCATACCTGCTTGCTCTCGCCACGCACTTTCAGGCCATAGGCGACGTTATCCAGCACGCTTTTGTGCGGCAGCAGGCCGAAGCTCTGGAACACCATGCTGATCTTGTGCCGGCGAAATTCGCGCAGGGCTTCCATGTCGTATTGCAGGATGTCCACGCCATCCACCAGGATCGCGCCGCTGGTCGGGTCGATCAGGCGGTTGAAGTGACGCACCAGGGTCGATTTGCCGGAACCCGACAGGCCCATGATCACGAAGATCTCGCCGGTGCCGATGCTCAGCGACAGGTCATTCACGCCGACCACGCAACCGGTTTCGGCCAGCACCTGGTCTTTGGTTTTGCCCTGGCTAATCATGGCCAGCGCATCCTTGGAACGGTTGCCGAAAATCTTGAAGACGTTTTTGACTTCAATCTTGCTGATGGCTGCGTTGCTCATTTGCTCACCTCATGCCGTGCACGACCGTACGCCTGTGTAATGCGGTCGATCACCACTGCCAGAATCACGATCGCCAGACCGGCCTCAAGACCACGTCCGACGTTGAGGGTCTGAATCCCCACCAATACGTCTTCACCCAAGCCACGGGCACCGATCATCGAGGCGATCACCACCATCGACAGGGCCATCATGGTGGTCTGGTTGATCCCGGCCATGATGCTCGGCAGGGCCAGCGGCAGTTGCACGCCGAACAGTTGCTGCCAGCGGTTGGCACCGAAGGCGTTGATAGCTTCCATCACTTCACCGTCAACCTGGCGAATACCCAGATCGGTCAGGCGGATCAGCGGCGGCGCAGCGTAAATAACGGTAGCGAAAATCGCCGGGACCTTGCCCAGGCCGAACAGCATCAGCACCGGGATCAGGTACACGAAGCTCGGCATGGTTTGCATGATGTCCAGCAACGGCATCAACACCGAACGCAGGCGATTGCTGCGCGCAGAAAGAATGCCCAACGGAATGCCGATCAGCACCGAGATGACCGTCGCCACCATCATCAGCGCCAGGGTCTGCATCAGCTTGTCCCAGAGACCGACCGCGCCCACCAGGAACAGCAGGCCGACGATGACCGCCGTGGTCACGACTTTGCGGGTCGCGTGCCAGGCTACGCCCGCCACGATCGCCAGCATCAGCCACCAGGGCGCCGCACGCAGCAGCCCTTCAAGATTGACGATGGCCCACAGCAGGGTGTCAGAGATGCTGCGGAACACGTCGCCGTAGTTGGTGACCAGCGTATCGACCCAACCGTTGACCCAGTCGGCGATGGAAAAGGTAAAGCTTTCGGGAAACATAAGAGACTCTCAATCAAGGGGTTGCGATCAAGCATCCGACTGCCGTTGCCGACAGTCGGAGAGGCTCAACCTACAAGGCCGCGTCGATTTTCTTGGCTGCGTCTTCGCTCACCCACGCGTGCCATACTTCAGGATGTTCCTTCAAGAAGATCTTGGCCAGTTTTGGCGACTCGATCCGCTCTTTGGCCATACGCCCCAGGTTCTGATTCAGCAGGTCGATCGGCAGGTTGACCTTTTCCAGCACGGTCACCAGTTCCGGGGCCTGCTCGTGGAAAGTCTTGGAGAGGCCGACCTTGATGGTCACGCGCTTGTCGACACCCGGTTTTTCTTCCAGTTTGACCACGTCGATCTGGCCCATCAGCGGGGTTGGCGACCAGTAGTAGAACAGGATCGGCTCGCCACGCTTGTAGCTCGACAGCACCGCCGCATCCAGCGCCGGGCCGGTGCCTGGACGGAAGTTGGTGTAGCTGTTTTCCAGGCCGTAGCTTTTCAGCATTTCGCTGTTATCCAGCTCGCAGGTCCAGCCGGCCGGGCAGTTGTAGAAACGCCCTTTGGATGGTTCTTCGGCGTCCTTGAACACCGCGGAATATTTAGCCAGGTCGGCAATGTTTTTCAGGTCCGGAGCCTTGGCTTCCAGTTTGCGCTTGGCGTCGCCTTCGATCACGTAGCGCGGCACGTACCAGCCTTCGACGGCACCCACCACCGGAGCGCCGACACCGACGACCTTGCCGGCCTTCTCGGCCTTGTTCCAGACTTCGCTGCGGCCGACCCACTCTTCGGCGAACACTTGGATGTCGTTGCTGCTCAGGGCGTTTTCCATGGTGATGGAGTTGCCCGGCAGGCTGTCGGTCTTGCAGCCGTAGCCTTTCTCCAACACGACTTGCAGCACGTCGGTCAGCAGCATGGCGCTTTCCCAGTTCAGGCCGGCGAATTTCACCGGTTTACCCGATTCGCACCAGCCAGCCGCCTGGGTAGCACCGGCACTGGCCAGCAGGCCCATGGAAAGCAAAGTGGTCAGCAGGGTCTTGTTCGATTTCATTGTGTGACGCTCCTAATCATGAGTTGGCTTACGGCAGTCAAGAGGCATCCAGCCCTGTCCACGTCCAATCAGGCCTGCGCTACGCGCGACCCGCCCCGCTTATTGTTGGGTCTGCAACATCGTGATCTCTGCAGGAGCTGCCGCGACAGCTCCTGCAGTGGTCTTTTCTCTTATTTGCCGGTGATCATCGGCAGGTTCAGCCCCTGTTCCTTGGCGCAGTCGATCGCGATCTGGTAACCCGCATCGGCGTGACGCATGACACCGGTGGCCGGGTCGTTGTGCAGCACGCGAGCGATACGCTCGGCCGCTTCGTCGGTACCGTCGCAGACAATCACCATGCCCGAGTGCTGGGAGAAGCCCATGCCGACGCCGCCGCCGTGGTGCAGGGAAACCCAGGTGGCGCCGCTCGCGGTGTTCAGCAGAGCGTTGAGCAGTGGCCAGTCGGACACGGCGTCGGAACCGTCCTGCATCGATTCGGTTTCGCGGTTCGGGCTGGATACGGAACCGGAGTCCAGGTGGTCGCGACCGATCACGATTGGCGCCGACAGCTCACCGCTACGGACCATTTCGTTGAACGCCAGACCGAGCTTGGCGCGCAGGCCCAGGCCAACCCAGCAGATACGTGCCGGCAGACCCTGGAAGCTGATGCGCTCGCGGGCCATGTCCAGCCAGTTGTGCAGGTGGGCGTCGTCCGGGATCAGTTCTTTGACTTTAGCGTCGGTCTTGTAGATGTCCTGCGGGTCGCCCGACAGCGCAGCCCAACGGAACGGGCCGATGCCACGGCAGAACAACGGACGGATGTAAGCCGGTACGAAACCCGGGAAGTCGAATGCGTTTTCCACGCCTTCTTCTTGCGCCATCTGACGAATGTTGTTGCCGTAGTCGAAGGTCGGCACGCCCATTTTCTGGAAGTCCAGCATCGCTTTAACGTGCACGGCCATCGATTGCTTGGCGGCTTTGACCACGGCAGCAGGTTCGGTCTTGGCGCGAGCGCGGTATTCGTCCCAGGTCCAGCCGGCTGGCAGGTAACCGTTGAGCGGGTCGTGGGCGCTGGTCTGGTCGGTGACCATGTCCGGGCGCACGCCACGACGGACCAGTTCCGGGAGGATTTCTGCAGCGTTGCCCAGCAGGGCGATGGAGATCGCCTTACCTTCGGCAGTGTATTTGGCGATACGGGCCAGGGCGTCGTCGAGGTCTTTGGCTTGCTCGTCGACGTAACGGCTTTTCAGACGGAAATCGATACTCACTTGTTGGCATTCGATGTTCAGCGAGCAAGCGCCAGCCAGGGTTGCGGCCAGAGGCTGAGCGCCGCCCATGCCACCGAGGCCTGCGGTCAGGACCCAACGACCTTTCAGATCATCGTTGTAATGCTGGCGACCGGCTTCGACGAAGGTTTCGTAGGTGCCTTGAACGATGCCCTGGCTGCCGATGTAGATCCAGCTGCCGGCGGTCATCTGGCCGTACATGGCCAGGCCTTTGGCGTCGAGTTCGTTGAAGTGTTCCCAGTTCGCCCAGTGTGGTACCAGGTTGGAGTTGGCAATCAGAACGCGTGGTGCGTTGCTGTGGGTCTTGAACACGCCGACCGGCTTGCCGGATTGCACCAGCAGGGTCTCGTCGTCGTTCAGGTTGGTCAGGCTTTCGACGATCTTGTCGTAGCATTCCCAGTTACGTGCCGCACGACCGATACCACCGTAAACCACCAGTTCTTTAGGGTTCTCGGCGACTTCCGGGTCGAGGTTGTTCATCAGCATGCGCAGCGGCGCTTCAGTCAGCCAGCTCTTGGCGGTCAGCTTGTTACCGCGGGCAGCGCGGATTTCAACGTCACGGTGCTTTGTAAAAGAGGCGGTAGTAGGTTTTTTCTCAGTCACGAAAAGAACTCCTCAGCAATCAATCCAAACCAACCCAGGTAGTGGGCGAGCAAGCCGATGGGCATCAGTGCACATCAGCGAATCAGTGGACGATGGTTGAGTCTTCGTGACTCATACACATACGTCCTTACTTGTACATACAAGCATATGCAATCAAGCGGCCAACTTGTTGGAGGAACCTTGAAGAAAATTTTTGGCAGGGCTGGAAAGCGCCTGGATCGAGGGTTCTGGCGTAGATGAAATTTTTCGCGGGGATTTATTCGGGGACGTGCCGGTTGTTACTTGAGCATGGTTTTGCGCCACGCTGGGGCGTTCGGTAACAAATTGGTGCGCGATGGGGAACGCCTAAAAGCAAAAGATCGCAGCCTTCGGCAGCTCCTACATTGATCGTGTTCACCACAAATATTGTGGATGGACATCGAACCCGTAGGAGCTGCCGAAGGCTGCGATCTTTTGGGGATTTTGAATCAGCGTGCGATCAGTTCGATCACACAGCACGAGCCATTGATGGCGACGTCCTGCAGACCGACGTTACCGTCCAGTTGCAGGCAATCATGGCGACCGAGTTGCGATGCGTTGTTACCGACCTTCACTTCAAGCGCTTCACTGACACTGAACACCAGAAGAATCCCGGCCTCACTAAAAAACCGCTGCTTGCCTTCCAGCCACTGCAACCGCGCACTGTAACGGTCCGGCGCATAAATCAGGTTGAAGTCGCGAATCGGTCCACCGAGCAATGCGCAGGACACATGACTTTCGCCACTGAAGGCAAACGGGTCCAGCGGTAACAACGCCCGCGTGTCCTGGCCATCGACGCGCAAGGTCATACCCTCGCCTTGCAGTACGGTGATCACCCGCTCATAACCGGCAAAGGTGGAAAAACCGCCCGACTCGCCAATGTCGGCAATCGACAGGCGCCAGCCAAAACCATCAAGGCCTACACCCGTATCGCGAGTAATTTCTTCAGTGCTGCCGCCGCCGTTCTTCCACGGCATGCGCGGATAATCGGCCGCGCGTAAAACCTTCAACTGACTCATTTATGGCTCTTTTTATTTGTGGAACCGTCCTTCCAGACGATGACGGGAACCGGGGTGGATCAAACGGGCGGCGGTCACTGGCTGACGGCCGGACCAGGTGCGGCGACGAATCAGCAGGCACGGTTCGCCCTTTTCAATCTGTAGCAACTTGCATTCGGACGGCTCGGCGAGAATCGCTTCGACCACATGCTCGCCTTCGGTCAACGGTGCGACCTGATTCAGATAGGCATAAGGCGTTTGCAGGGTGAAGTCTTGCTTGAGGTAGTCCGGCGCCACCAGCGCGTTGACGAAACGGTCTTCGATTTGCACCGGGATATCGTTTTCGAAATGCACGATCAGCGAGTGGAACACCTTCTGGCCTTCGCGCATGTCCAGGGCCAGGGCCCGCTCGGAACCGGCGGCCTCTTCTTCGAGGGTGATCACCTTGCACGTGTGACGATGGCCACGGGAGGCGATCTCGTCGGCGATGTTGTGCACTTCAAACAGCGCAGACTGACTTTTCGGCTCGGCGACGAACGTTCCGACGCCTTGCATACGCACCAACAGGCCGTCGGCAGTCATCTCGCGCAGGGCGCGGTTGATGGTCATGCGGCTGAAACCCAGCTGGCTGACCAGTTCGCTTTCCGACGGGACGCGGTAGTGCGGCGGCCAGTTTCCACTGTCGATTTGCTGGGTGATCATCTGTTTTACGCGGGCGTACAAGGGCGCCGGACTGTCGCCCATGTTCGCGGCCAACGGGGAGACTGCAGGCGGAGTCGGCACGGTTAATCCTTGTTCATTTGGTAGAGGTTGCTAGCTTGCCGGAGTTTACCGAGCAGGCAAACGTCTGTATATGTATATACAAATAACACACGATGGGGTGCTGAACCATGTCCGCCTTCTTTGCCGAACGCGCGCTGCTGCCTAGTGGATGGGCCAACAATGTACGTCTTGAAGTCAACGCCGATGGCGTGCTGACCCATATCCTGGCCGATTCCCACGCAGATGGCGCCGAACGGTTGAGCGGTCCGCTGCTGCCGGGAATGCCGAATTTACACTCCCACGCCTTCCAGCGGGCCATGGCCGGCCTGGCGGAAGTGGCGGGTAATCCGAATGACAGTTTCTGGACCTGGCGCGATCTGATGTATCGGCTCGTCGGAAAAATCAGCCCGGACCAACTCGGCGTCATCGCCCGTCAGCTGTACATCGAAATGCTCAAGGCCGGTTACACATCGGTCGCTGAATTTCATTACGTCCATCACGACAATAATGGCCAGCCGTATGCGGACCCGGCCGAACTGGCACTGCGCATCAGCCAGGCGGCCAGCTCCGCCGGTATCGGTTTGACCTTGCTGCCGGTGCTCTACAGCCATTCCGGCTTCGGCGGCCAGACCCCGAACGAAGGCCAGCGCCGCTTTATCAACAGCACCGAAAACTACCTGAAGCTTCAGTCGCGTTTGCAGCCGATTCTGGCGCAGCAACCGGCGCAGTCGCTCGGCCTGTGTTTCCACTCGTTACGCGCGGTCACACCGCAGCAGATCAGCGAAGTGCTGGCGGCCAGCGACAAGCAGTGCCCGGTGCACATTCACATCGCCGAGCAGCAGAAGGAAGTCGACGACTGCCTTAGCTGGAGCGGTCGCCGTCCGCTGCAATGGCTGTACGAAAACACCGAAGTCGATCAACGCTGGTGCCTGGTCCACGCCACCCACGCCAACCCGGAAGAAGTCACGCTCATGGCCAAGAGCCGCGCCATCGCCGGCCTGTGCCTGACCACTGAAGCCAACCTCGGCGACGGGATTTTCCCGGCGGTGGACTTCCTGGCGCAGGGCGGGCGCATGGGTATCGGTTCCGACAGCCATGTGTCGTTGAGCGTGGTGGAAGAATTGCGCTGGCTGGAATACGGCCAGCGTCTGCGCGATCAGCGGCGTAATCGGTTGTATGGCGCGAATCAGCCGATGGTCGGCCGCACGCTGTACGACGCAGCGCTGGATGGCGGCGCCCAGGCGTTGGGGCAGCCGATCGGCGCCCTGGAAGTCGGCAAGCGCGCGGATTGGTTGGTGCTGGATGGCAACGATCCGTACCTGGCGACGGCCAGTGGCGACGGGATTCTCAATCGTTGGCTATTTGCCGGTGGCGATCGCCAGGTCCGGGATGTGCTGGTCAATGGCCAGTGGGTCGTGCGCGATGGGCGGCATGCCGACGAGGAAGAGAGTAACCGGGCATTCACCCAAGTCCTGCGCGATCTCTTGGGCTGACGCAAAAAAACTGTGGGAGCGAGCCTGCTCACTCCCACAGTTTTTGCTCTTCGGTGACCGTTAGTTCGAGGTCTTGGCCATCTTGCTATCCGACGTACGCCAGATCAGTCGCGTCGTGTCATAGCCCTGCTGACGCGCCCTGCTCAGCAGTTCTTCACGCACTACGCCATTGACCGTCGGGGTCCGTGACAGCAGCCAGAGATGATGGCGGCTCGGGTCGCCGACAATCGCGGTTTTGTAGTCATCGCTGACGTACAACACCCAGTATTCTCCCTTCGACACACCGGGTATCAGTCTCGAGAACCAGGTATCGAACTCGACCCACAGCTTGTCGGCCTTGCCGGGTACCTGTGGATAAGCCCTGCCCTTGGCCTCTTCCCATTGCCATTGCGAGGTCAGGCAGCGGTTCAGCACCGCCATCTCACCGTCAGGCTTGAGGCTGTAATGGGCTTCGGATTGCGCACAGTTACGCTGGAAATACACCGGCAGACGCGCCAATTCGTACCAGGTTCCCTGGTAACGCTTGAGGTTGACACTATTGACGGTCTTGGGCGCCAACGGATCTACGCCAGAAGAGGCGCAGCCGGCCAATACCAGGCCGGCAAAAAGAACGATCAGGAACCGCTTCATTATTTTTTTCTCCCGTGGGCGAAAAGCCCCGGTTTACTTCAGGCCTTGGCCCGAAAACATCAGCACTTTGTCACCGGCATACTGCACGCTGATAAAGCTGTTTTTGTCGCCCCAGGTGCAGCTGGACATGCCGAGTGCGCCCGAGCAATCGGTGGGTTTGCCCAGCAAGGTTTCAACCTCGGCCTTGGGCATGCCGGTCGACAGCTTCGAATAATTTTCCTGATTGATCTTGCTGCACGCGGCCAACAGCACGCAGAACGAGAGCAAGGCGATAGAACGCAGCGACATGGTGTAACTCCTGGAGCGGAAGAGAGGTGGCATGTTGCCAACCAGAAGCTTAGAAGAGAAAACCCTAATCTGGTTCCCCGACCGTCCGCCTATTTATTAGGCCACTCGTCAGCCTTTTACCGATAAATCAGCCCCTTTCTCAGGTCATTCGGTATTTCGTCGGTTTTCGTCAATACCCGCCTAATCTTTGGCGCTGGCCAGTCGACATAAAAGCAGCGCCAAGCCCTCGACTGTGGCAAATTGACGCCCCTTTGCTGACCAGCCACTGCGCGGTAGATCATTTAATGACCAGAAACATGAAATTCAGCCACAAGATCTTGTTGGCAGCCGCTCTCGTGGTGGCCGTTGCATTCGCCTGTTTCATCCTGTTCAACGATTACCGCCAGCGTCAAACCCTGCGCAGCAGTACCGAGTCCTCGATGCATGAACTCGGCAGCCTGACCACCAGCAACATCCAGACCTGGCTGGAAAGCCGCATCCAATTGCTGCAATCGCTGTCCCAGCAGATCGCCGTGGATGGCAGCGCCCCGGCCAATCTCAAACGCGCCATCGACCTGCCGGCCTATACCGGCAACTTCCAGCTGAGCTACTTCGGCGGCACCGATGGCGTGATGTTCTCGATCCCGGCCGGCAACCGCGCCGCGGACTACGACCCTCGCGCCCGTGGCTGGTACAAGGCAGCCAACAACGCGCAACAGACCATCGTCACCGAACCCTACATCGCGGCGTCGTCGGGCAAACTGGTGATCACCGTGGCCACGCCGGTGAAGTACCAGAGCCAGATGATTGGCGTCGCCGGCGCGGATATCGACCTGTCCAGCGTCAGCGCGATCATCAACTCGCTGAACTTCGGCGGTCATGGCCATGCGTTCATTGTCAGTGCCGATGGCAAGATCCTGATCCACCCGGACAGCAAACTGATACTCAAGAACCTGGCCGACGCCTACCCCAACGGCGCGCCGAAAGTCAGTTCGGGCCTGAAAGAAGTCGAACTGGACGGTAAAACCCAGTTCATCTCCTTCACCCACGTTAACGGTGTGCCGTCGGCGGACTGGTATGTGGCGCTGGTGCTGGATCAGGAAACCGCGTTCTCGATGCTCAGCGAATTCCGCACCTCGGCGATCATCGCCATGGTCATCGCCGTGGTGATCATCATCGCGCTGCTGAGCATGTTGATCCGCGTGCTGATGCAGCCTCTGCTGATCATGGGCCGTGCCATGCATGACATCGCCGAGGGCGAAGGCGACCTGACCAAACGCCTGACCATTCATGGCCAGGACGAATTCGGTGCTCTGGGCACCTCGTTCAACCGTTTCGTGGAGCGTATCCATACCTCGATCCGCGAAGTATCTTCGGCCACCGGCCAGGTCAACGAAGTTGCCCTGCGCGTAGTGGCGGCCTCGAACTCGTCGATGTTCAACTCCGATCAACAGGCCTCGCGCACCAGCAGCGTCGCGGCAGCGATCAACCAGCTCGGGGCCGCCGCCCAGGAAATCGCCCAGAATGCCGCCCTCGCCTCGCAACATTCGAGCGACGCGCGCAGCCTGGCCGAAGAGGGTCAGCAGGTAGTGGATAAAACCATCGCCGCGATGCACCAGCTTTCGGCAAAAATCAGCGATTCGTGCGGCAATATCGAAACCCTGAACAGCAACACGGTGAACATCGGGCAGATTCTGGAAGTGATCACCAGCATCTCGCAACAGACCAACCTGCTGGCCCTCAACGCGGCCATCGAAGCGGCCCGTGCCGGTGAAGCCGGCCGTGGTTTTGCCGTGGTGGCCGACGAAGTACGCAACCTCGCCCACCGCACTCAGGATTCGGCGCAGCAAGTGCAGAAGATGATCGAGGAGCTGCAAGTTGGCGCCCGGGAAGCGGTCAGCACCATGACCGACAGCCAGCGCCAGAGCGAAAGCAGCGTCGGCATCGCCAACCAGGCCGGCGAACGCCTGGGCAGCGTGACGCAGCGCATCGGTGAAATCGACGGGATGAACCAGTCGGTGGCTACCGCGACCGAAGAACAGACCGCCGTGGTGGAATCGATCAATGTCGACATCTCCGAGATCAACACGCTGAACCAGGAAGGTGTGGAGAACCTGCAGTCGACTTTGCGTGCGTGTGCTGATCTTGAGCAGCAAGCGGCGCGGTTGAAGCAGTTGGTGGGTAGTTTCCGGATCTAGTGCTTTTGCGGGCCTCTTCGCGGGCAAGCCTCGATCCTACAGATTGTGCGCAGTCCCCAATGATGCGCCAATCCTGAGCGAGGCTTACCCGCGAAGGCGGCATCAGGCGCAATGATTGTCTGAAGCCTTTGGCTCATGCTCTACAAAAAACGCCGGTCGGAAGAACCTGACGCAGGACTGAATTAAGACTAAACTCAGTCCTATTCAATCTGGCGAGGCTCACTCCATGAAGCTTTCATCTCAAATAAAGCCGATCAGTTACCTGAAAAGCCACACTGCGGAAATCGTCAAAACAATCACAGAGAGCCGTGAACCCTTGGTGATCACCCAAAATGGTGAAGCGAAGCTCGTGGTCATGGATGTGAAAAGCTTTGAAGAGCAAGAAGACACAATGGCTCTTTTAAAGCTCTTGGCGATGGGTAATCGGGAGATTGAAGAGGGCAAGTTTCGGGATGCTGAAGACGTCTTCGCTGATTTGGACAAGGCCGACCATCCATGAGTTTAAAGGTCGTCATTCTTCAATCCGCCGAAACAGACCTAAAAGAAATTCGTACCTATCTCACCAATCAGTTTGCTGCACAGACATGGCAAAACACCTACGCCAATCTAAAGGCAGCCATCCGCCATTTGGGAAGTCAGCCCTATGCAGGGCCAGTCCCGGAAGAGATCGAGAAGCTCAATCTCAGCCAATATCGACAAATTCTCTCAGGAATGAACCGGATCATTTATGAAGTGCGGGAGCAAACGGTTTACGTCCACATCATTGCCGATACGCGAAAAAACCTGCCGACACTGCTGATGAAACGACTGCTGCAAGGGAAACCGTGAGTCAGAACCGCGACCCCGGCCCACTCAAAAACTCCAGCTCCTCAGGCGTAGATTCACGCCCCAACACCGCATTGCGATGGGGAAACCGCCCAAATCGCGCAATGATCTTCTGATGCCGTTCGGCGTAATCAAGGTTGCTGGCAAACACCGCGCGATCCGCCTCGGCTTGCTGTTCAACCAGATCGAGAAACCGCGAAACCGCTTCGTTCTGCACCGCCAGATTTTCGCAGTGTTCGAACACCAGATAGATAAAAACCCGCTGGATCGGTCGCAGTTGCCGATCGAAATCCGCGGCAATGCCTTGCGCCACCAGTGCCTGGGCCCTGACGTCGCCGGAAAAGGATTTGGGGGTGTCGCGAAAGATCATTCTCGGCAGTTGATCGAGCAACAGCACCAGGGCCAGCCAACCTTCGGGACGTTGCGCCCATTCAGTCAATCCGCCGGCCAGTGCCTGCTCGACCAGGTCCCCGAAACGCATCCGCGCCTCGAGGTCCTGACTGTCACGCTTGCCGAACCATAACTTGCCCTGGGCCGCCGCTATTTCGTTGGGTGATTCGAAAGATCCGAACCACCAGTCGAGTAACGGCTGCCAGGGCGCGGTCATGTTTTATTCCTTGTGGTAAGCCGTGACGCGGGCAACTTCTTCTTTCGAACCAAGGAACACCGCAACACGCTGGTGCAGGCCTTCCGGCTGGATGTCGAGGATGCGCTGGTGACCGTCAGTGGAAGCGCCACCCGCTTGTTCAACCAGGAACGACATCGGGTTGGCTTCGTACATCAGGCGCAGTTTGCCTGGCTTCGACGGCTCGCGGCTGTCGCGTGGGTACATGAACAGACCGCCGCGGGTCAGGATGCGGTGCACGTCGGCCACCATCGCGGCGACCCAACGCATGTTGTAGTTCTTTTTCAGCGGGCCTTCTTCGCCTGCCAGTAATTCGCCCACGTAGCGCTGTACCGGAGCTTCCCAGTGACGCTGGTTGGACGCGTTGATGGCGAACTCCTGGGTGGCTTCAGGAATGGTGATGTCTTCATGGGTCAGGACGAAGCTGCCCATTTCACGGTCCAGGGTGAAGCCTTTTACGCCATCGCCCAAGGTCAGCACCAGCATGGTCTGCGGGCCGTAAATGGCATAACCGGCGGCTACCTGCTCAGTGCCTGGCTGCAGGAAAGCCTTTTCGTTCAGAGGTTCGTTCTGGCTCAGGTATTCGTTCGGGCAACGCAGCACCGAGAAGATAGTACCGACCGGTGCGTTGATATCGATGTTCGACGAACCGTCCAGTGGGTCGAATACCAGCAGGTAGGCGCCTTTCGGGTATTTGCCCGGGATCTGGTAGGCATTGTCCATTTCTTCGGACGCCATGCCGGCCAGGTGACCGCCCCACTCGTTGGCTTCAAGCAGGATCTCGTTGGACAGCACGTCGAGTTTCTTCTGCACTTCGCCTTGGACGTTTTCGGTGCCCATGCTGCCCAGGACACCACCCAGGGCGCCTTTGGAGACAGCGTGGCTGATTTCCTTACAGGCACGCGCCACCACTTCGATCAGGAAACGCAGATCGGCAGGAGTGTTGTTGCTGCGGGTCTGCTCAATCAAATAGCGACTCAGGGTAACGCGGGACATGGACGGCTCCGGAGGAATGGGGGGCTAAAAACCCGCGCAGTTTAACGCGAGTCGGGGCGCATTTCCTCCTATCAGACGTGATACTCCCAATAGAGTTCATGCGCGGAGTTGAGCGTAGTTGGAAATGGGCCGCGATTGGGCGGCAGTTTCGATATTTTTGGTGGCAGGAAGGACGCCTTCGCAGGCAAACCTGCGCCCCCATAGGAGCGAGGCTTGCCCGCGATCTGGCGCGCAGCGCCAGCCACCCTCAGGATTTAGCAGCAGGCTTGCGCAGCAAACTGAACGCCATCCCCCCCAGAAACAGCACACTGAGCAGCAACACCGCCCACAGCCCGATCTTTTTCCAGTTCGTGCCCAGCACCGTTGGCGCTGTCGCCGCCGGGGTCACCACGGCCCCGCCGTCCACCGTCGCCTTGCCCAGCGTCGCCAGCTTCGCCGCGCTGTAATCGGGAATCAGCGTCGACAATGGCAAGCTCGCCGCCTTCACTGTCGCACTTCCCAGCGCCAGCGTATAAGGCCCGGCCCCGCGCGCCAGGAACACCAATTGCGTGGAGCGCACGGCATACCGCACAGTAGGTGCTTCGGCGCCCAGGCCGCCGCCGCGTTCATCCACCGTCAGTTTCAATTGCTGCACGGTCTGGCCCGACAACTGCAATTCGTTCTGCACCACGTCCTGGCCATTCTGGGTCAGGCGATAGAGCAAACCGTTGGTCAGCGGTTGCCACGGCAGACTGGTCTCCCGGCGTCCCGACAACGTCACCGGTGCCAGGCTGTTGGGCTGATTCAACTCGATCTGCAAACGCTGGACGTTCAACCCCATCGGCAATTGCCAGATGTACTCACCGGCCTTCACGCTGCTGCCGGCCAAGGGTTGCGACCAGACCAACGGCAGCGGCAAGGTGCGAGGGTTGGTGCTTTCCAGCTGCGCCGAGGTCAGCACTGGCGCCGACTGAGGCGAATTCCAAAGCAAACGCAGATAGCGCGCCGATTGCCCCGGCAGGCCGACTTCATGTTGCTCGACCCGTTCGTCGGCAAACGTCAGACGCGCCACCTGCCCTTCACCCCACGACTGCCAATGCTGCAAATCGTTGCTGGCTTCGATGCTGAAACGCTGGAAACCGTCGCGTTCACTGGTCCAGTCGAGGATTAATTGCTGCAACGGCGCCTTGATGCCGCTGGCATCGAGCAACCAGCCGCGCAGCTCTTCTTCGCCCGCCTCCAACTGGCTGGACGGCTGCACTTCGATCAACGTGCCGTTGGTGTTCGATTGCACCCGTACGCTCGGCGTGCGCTCGCTGGCATCCGCCGAGTTGTACAACGGGAACCACTTTACGTCGGTCAGCGTGCGGTTTTCGTGGGTCTGCGCAGGCTCTCGGGCCAAAGCGTACGCCTGGGGCTCACCGGCGGCGTTGAACACGCGCACATCGCTGAGATCGGTTTGCCGCGCGTTCAGTTGCACGCCCAAGGGCAATTCCAGGCGATACCAAGGGCCCTCACCGCTCACAGACAATGGCACCTGCGTGACGAAGTCCGCAGGTTTTTCCTGCGCGCCAGCCGACAGTGTCACTCCCAGCACAACAGCAACCCACCAGCCCTGGTTCAGCTTCTGACTCAAGATGACACTCCTTCGGTTTCAGGGGCCGGTTTTTCAGCATCCGGCACGGCTTCGGCACGCTTGGGTGGCAACGGGGCGAAATAGCCCACCACCAACAGCAACACGCCAACGCCGATAAACGACACGATCCGCGCCAGCCCGCCGCGGTTACTCAATTCAACGAAGAACAGCTTGGCAACCACCAGCGCGATCAGCCCTGCGCCGATCAGCCAGACTTCACGGCGGTGACGCAGATGCCCACCGATCATCAGACTCAGGGCCATCAGGGTCCAAACGATGGACAGCCCGGCCTGCACCAGCATCGACTCAAGCAACAGATCCAGCGCGAACGACACGCCACCCCAGTGGTGGGCCGCGCGCATCACCAGCGCGGTGAAGAAGGCAAACAGTGAAACACCGGCAATCACCTGCGTGGCGTTATCGGCGTAATCCTCTCGAATCGCCAGTTGCGTGACTGCGTTGCGGGACCAGACATAGACGCCGAACAGGGCGAACAACAGGCCCAGCTCCAGCGGGTTGATCAGTGGCACATACGGCAACGGCTCGGCGGTGCCGTCGCTGGCAATGTTCGCCAGCCAGAACCAGCCGAGCATCAACACCGCCAGCGGCGCGGCGGCATAGATCCGATACTCGCGGGGGTAAGCCGACACTGGCCATGGCCACGCGCGCGGTGCGGCCATCAGCACCAGATACAGGCTCGGCAGAATCGCCCAGCCCAACCAGCGCCAGGCGTTGTACTGCTCCGACAACAGCAGCAAGCCATAACGCAGCTCCAGGGCCAGCACGCCGATCAACAGCCAGCAGCCGAGCACATGGGCGGTGCTCAGGGCTTTTTCGGGCAGCATTGGCGCCAGCCGCCGCAGCGAGGAGAAATGCACGACGAACACCGCAGCCCAAACCAGCCAACCGAAATGGGCTGCCGGGTGATAACGCGAATACCAGGCCGCGAGTAATACCAGACCGGCGGCGGGAATCAGCAAGGTGCAGAGCAAGCCCAGCGACGACCATTTCAGGCGCAGCGCCAGCACCGCCCACAGCGCCACACTCACCGCCGCGACCGCCAGCAACAACGTCGCTTGCAGGTTCACAGGCGCAAAGCGCAGCACTTCGCTGATCCACGCCAGTGCCCACCAACCGGTGCCCCACACCAGCAACACTTCGGACAAGCGCTGCAGGCTCAACACATCGAAAGCCGAAGCATGGTTGCCTAGCTGCAAACGCCAGGCCCCGACAAATGCCGCCAGCCCCAGCACCAGCGGTGTCCAGAACCCGCTATGCGCCAACGGTCGCAACCCTTCGCTGAGCAGCGGCCCGAGCAGGTCTGGCCCGGCGAACAGGAACGCTACGCCGCCGATCACCTGCAACAGCAGACCAAAGACAAAACTCACACGCTGCTTCAGGTACAGACTCAGCCAGATGATGAACAAACCACTGGCCGCCCACACCGCGCTCGCGGTTTGCCACGGCAACACGAACAGCACCGCCAGGTTGATCAGCACCAGACCGGCCAATAACACCACCGACAAGCCGCGCAGCAAACGCACGTCACTGCGCACCATTTCGTCCCGGGCCGCCAACAACATGCCGGCGATCAGTGCCAGCCCGATCAAGGATGCGCTGAGCAATCCGCTCCAGCCGGCGCTGAAGACCGCAGCCGAGTCTCCGCTCGCCCCTCGCAGCCGCACCAGGAACAACGCACCGCCAAGCAGTTGCACAGCGAACGCGCTGAACAGGAACGCCCGCGATTGCAGGCGCAGGCCGACGAACAGCGTCGCCAACCCGGCCAGCGCCCAACTGATCGCCGTGCCGTGAGTGAAGAAAAACAGCGGCGCCAGCAGATAGAGGAACGTCAGGCCCAGGCAGGCCAGCACCGGCAACCCTTGGCGTTCCCATGGCAACGCCTGTTCAGGCAACGCTTTGCGTAATTGGTAGAAGCTGAACAGCAGCGCCACGCCGAGCATCAACGCCCCCAGCGGCGCACCATCGAGCAGGCTGCTCTCGCCGCTGCGCAATTCGCTGATAAAGGCCAACGCCGAGCCCAATTGCAGCAGCAAGGCAAAGGCCCGCGCCAGCGGCCGTCGTTGACGCAGGCCGAGCCAGAAAATCCCCGCGCCTTCCACCGCCCAGGCTGCGGCAGTCCAACGCGCATCAAGCCCCAGAGGAATCGCCAGACTGGCGAAGATCACCCCCAGCGCCAGACAGGTTTCGGCCAACAACAGTGCTCGGCCCCCCATCAGCAACCGGGCCAGCCCCATGTAAATCATGCCCAGGGCCAAGGCGCTGAAGGCCGCGGCAAATTCAAAGTGCTCCACCAGTGCGAACTGCAGACCGAAGCCCACCAACGGTGGCGCGAACAGCATCATGCCGTCGACGTAATCGCCCTTGTGCGCCGACCAGCGCAGCAGTGCTTCACGGCTGTCGTCCTCGGGCGCGTCGCTCATTTCCAGCAACTTGCGCCGGGTAAACAACAAACCGATGGCCAGGTACATCAGGAAGAACAGAATCAGGAACGGCTCGGTACTCCACAGCAGCTCCGGTCTATAGGAGCGCAGGCCCCAGGCAAAGCCGATGCCGAAGGTGCCGACAAACCCGATCAGGTTGAGCAGCCGCCAGGCCTTGAACCACGCGATGGCGAGGATGCCGGCGTTGAGCAGGGCGAAATAGCTGAACAACGCGACGTGATTGCCAGCGCCGGTGGAGGTCAGGATCGGCGCGGCGAAACCGCCCAACGCGGCAGCGGCGGCCAGGCCCAACGCATTTTGGGTAATGGCGAGAATCGCCGAGAACACCGTCACCACCACCAACAGGCCCAATGCTGCCTTGGGATCAAGCAACGGATGCAGACGCATCGCGGCAAATACCGTCAGGTACAACACCGCGATCCCGGTGCCTTGCAGCATCAGCGCGTAGTTGCTGTTGCGCAGTCGCAGCCACCAGCCCAGGGCGAGCAGGCCCAAGGCCGCCGCCGCGACACCGGCGTAACGCAACTCGATCGGCACCACCATGCCTTCGGTTGCATAGCGCAACAGGAAGGCCAGGCCGAGGAACAACAGCACCACACCGACCCGCAACACAGTATTGCCGCCAAACAGCCAGTTGCGTGCGCCGCTGATGGCGCGCTCGATGAAGTTCGGGCCGCGCGGCTCGGCCGGTTGCTGCGGTTCGCGGGCGACCGGCTCGGGTTGCCAGACATCGGCGGGCAACGGACGACTGGTTTCGGCAGCGGCCACGGTGATGGGTTCGAATTCGGGGGGTAACTCCCAGACCAGCTCCGGGGGTGCGACAGGGGCTTGCTCAAGAATGATTTCAGGCGGCTCAGCAGGTTCGCTGACAACCGGTTCGCCTGGTTCAGGTGCCTTGGCACCCGACACCTCCAGCAATGCCAGTCGCTGCTCGACTGCATGCAGCGCAACCTGAGCCTGATCAAGCAAGCGTCGCTGCTCGGCCGTTTGAGTGCTCAAGCGGCCGATACGCATGGCCTGGCCGAGACCCAGCCCGAGCAAAGCGCCCAACAGCGCCTCGCTGAACGACTCGTCAAGTATCCAGCCCAACAGCAGCCCAATCAGCATGAACATCCATTGCATGGTCGATATCCCTAAGCGGCCCCGTGGCGGGGCTGATCCGTGCGATACAGCCTCTGGCTCAGTCTAGTGAGCAGACACCCGGAATCCAGTGTGGGAGCGGCGGTGCGCCGCTCCCACACTGGGTCAAGTTGGTGCTTAGTATATCGATCAGGCCCAACGGACGTTGGGCCTTGCGCACATTTGTTGCTAAAAATTACTCCAAAGCCTTCCAGATATCCGTTGCGTACTCGCGAATGGTCCGGTCGGACGAGAACCAGCCCATCCGCGCGGTGTTCAATACCGCCGAACGCCACCACTCTTTCGAGTCGTGCCAGTGAGCTTCGACCCGCATCTGCGCGTTCCAGTAAGAGTCGAAATCGGCGCAGACCAGGAAGCGGTCGTAGTCCACCAGTGAATCGATCAGCGCGGTGTAACGGGACGGATCGTCTGGCGAAAACACCCCACTGCGAATCGCCTGCAGCACGTCACTGAGTCGATGGGAGGCGGCAATGTCCGGCGCCGCGTTGAATTCATGGTTGCGCTTGCGCGCCTCCACTTGCTGGGCACTGAGACCGAAAATGAACATGTGCTCGGCACCGATGCGTTCGCACATCTCCACATTGGCCCCGTCCAGGGTGCCGATAGTCAGCGCCCCATTGAGGCCGAACTTCATGTTGCTGGTGCCCGAGGCTTCGAAGCCGGCAGTGGAAATCTGCTCCGACAAGTCCGCCGCCGGAATGATGCTCTCGGCCAGGCTGACGTTGTAGTTGGGCAGAAACACCACTTTGAGCAAGCCGCGCACCGTCGGGTCGTTGTTGACCACCCGCGCGATGTCGTTGGTCAGTTTGATGATCAGCTTGGCCTGGTGATAACTGGCCGCCGCCTTGCCGGCGAAGATTTTTACTCGCGGTACCCAGTCGGTTTCCGGCTCGGCACGAATCGCCTGATACAGCGCAACGGTATGCATCAGGTTAAGCAACTGACGCTTGTATTCGTGGATTCGCTTGACCTGCACATCGAACATCGCCGCCGGGTTAATCGCGATCCCCAGCCGCTCATGAATCAGGTACGCCAGGGCTTTCTTGTTGTGCAGCCGCTGTTCGGCGAACTGCTTGCGAAATGCAGTCTTCTCGGCAAACGGCTCCAGCGCGAGCAAGCGCTCCTCGGGGTTGTCCAGCAGGCTCGGGCCGAGGGCGTCGACCAGCATGGAGGTGAGTTCGGGGTTGGCCTGATAGAGCCAGCGGCGGAAGGTAATGCCGTTGGTCTTGTTGTTGATCCGGTCCGGGTAAAGCTTGTGCAGCTCGGAGAACACCGTGCTGCGCATCAGCTGCGTGTGCAGGCCGGACACGCCATTGACGCTGTGAGAGCCCAGGAATGCCAGGTTACCCATGCGCACGCGGCGACCGTTGTCTTCCTCGATCAGCGAAATCGCCCGCAGCACGTCGAAATCGTGAACACCTTTGGCTCGCAACGAGTCGATGTGCTGGGCGTTGATCAAGTAAATGATCTGCATGTGCCGGGGCAGCATCCGCTCCATCAGACTGACCGGCCAGGTTTCCAGCGCTTCCGGCAACAGCGTGTGGTTGGTGTACGACAGCGTGTCGACCGTGATCTGCCAGGCCGCATCCCACGCTACGTCATAGACGTCGACCAACTGTCGCATCAGTTCGGCCACGGCGATCGAGGGGTGAGTGTCGTTGAGTTGAATGGCCGCGTGATCGCCCAGGGTCAGCACCGAGGTGTGCATGTTGCGATGGCGACGCAACAAATCCTGCAAGGACGCGGAGACGAAGAAATATTCCTGGCGCAGGCGCAACTCCTGGCCGGCCTCGTTGCTGTCCGCCGGGTAAAGCACGCGGGAGATACTTTCTGCCCAGGCCACTTCCGCGACCGCGCCCAAGTGGTCGCCCGCGTTGAAGCGCTCCAGATGCAGCTCCTCCATGGCCCGGGCGCGCCACAGCCGCAGGGTGTTGACGCTTGCACCACGCCAACCGACCACCGGGGTGTCGTAGGCGATGGCCCTCACGGTTTCCGACGGGGACCAGACTTGCCTGGACTTGCCGGCTTCATCGGTCACGGTTTCGACACTGCCGCCGAAACCGATCGGGTAGGCCACCTCGGGTCGTTCGAACTCCCACGGGTTGCCGAAGTCCAGCCAGTGTTCGGTCTGCTCCTGCTGCCAGCCGTCGACGATGGCCTGGCGGAACAAACCGTGTTCGTAACGAATGCCATAACCATGGCCGGCGATGCCGAGGGTCGACATGCTTTCCATGAAGCATGCCGCCAGACGCCCGAGGCCACCGTTGCCCAGTGCCGCATCGGGCTCCAGCAGACGGATGCGTTCGATATCGACGCCCAGTTCGGTCATGGCCTCGCGGGCCACATCGAGCAGGCCGAGGTTGCTCAGGCTGTCGTAGAGCAAGCGACCGATAAGAAATTCAAGGGAAAGGTAATAAACGCGTTTCTGGCCTTTGCGGTAGATCTGCCGGGTGTGGTCCATCCAGTGCTCGACCATGTGATCACGCGCCGCCAGGGCAATGGCTTCGAACCAGTCGTGGTCGAAGGCGTGATCCGGGTCTTTACCCACCGCGTAAGTGAGCTTGGTCAAGACGGCGTCGCGGAATGCGGCCACCTCTGCTTCGCGAACAAGTGGTTCTTGAGTCATCGATAGGACCTCGAGCGAGCGTGAAGTTGTCTGAGCCTAGTCGGTCTGACAGACCATAGGGACTCTGGTTCGGCAGTTTTTCCTGTTAGTACGAGATAGATCGGCATTAGGTTATCGCGTGCCTGAAACGATGCAGGGGTCGTGCCGGACACAGGACTATTTTGCGACCAGCAAAAAAAATCTGGCGAAAGGTTGTTCAAAAATCCACCAGTCCCGGTATGATCGCGCGCCCTGATGCACACGCTGGTAACAACCGATGATGAAGCCCAACCTGATCGCCGCCGCGGAAATCGATCGCCTCGATACCTGGGCCAAGTACTCTGCCCCAATGTGCGGCTCGTGCATGTCCAGCTGCTGCACGCTGCCGGTCGAGGTCAAGATCAAGGATCTGATCCGTATCGGCATCGTCGACGAATTCGAACTGGGCGATCCCCCCAAGAACATCGCCAAGCGCTTGCAGAAGGAAGGGATTGTCGAGCGCTACAACCAGAAGTCCGAGATCTTCACCCTCCAGCGCATGAGCAACAACGATTGCCTGTACCTGGATCGTAAAAGCCGTTTATGCACTATTTATGATAAGCGCCCGGACACCTGCCGCAACCACCCGAAGATCGGACCGCGGCCGGGGTATTGCGCGTACAAACCCAAAGAAGTGGTGCGCGAGAACAATCCGCGGACCCTCGACAAGTTCTGACCTGAAAGATCGCAGCCTTCGGCAGCTCCTACAGGCTGTACGTCGATCCAATGTAGGAGCCGAAGGCTGCGATCTTTTGATTTTCGCTCCAGACAAACAAAAACGCCCCCGGCCTTTCGACCGGGGGCGTTTTCATTCAGCCTGAGTTAACTCAGTTCTTGGCTTTCTTGGCAGCGCGGGTACGCTCGCCTTCGTCCAGGATCTTCTTACGCAGGCGGATCGACTTAGGTGTCACTTCGCACAGCTCGTCATCCTGGATGAATTCCAGGGCCTGTTCCAGAGTGAAGCGAACAGGTGGAACCAGAGCGATGGTTTCGTCTTTACCCGAAGCACGCATGTTGTCGAGCTTCTTGCCTTTGGTTGGGTTGACGCCCATGTCGTTGTCACGGCTGTTCAGACCAACGATCTGACCGTTGTAGATCTCTTGACCGTGCTCAACGAACAGCTTGCCACGCGCCTGCAGGGTTTCCAGGGAGTAGGTCAGCGCCTTGCCGGTTTCTACCGATACCAGAACACCATTCTGACGACCGGACATGTCGCCGGACTTCATGGTGTCGTAGCGATCGAAGATCGAGGTCAGGATGCCAGCACCGTTGGTCAGGGTCAGGAACTGGTTACGGAAACCGATCAGACCGCGAGCAGGGATGTTGTATTCCAGACGAACACGGCCTTTGCCATCCGGCACCATGTTGGTCAGGTCGCCTTTACGCAGGCCCATCTCTTCCATGACCTTGCCCTGGGATTCTTCAGGGGTGTCGATGGTTACGTTTTCGAACGGTTCCTGCTTCACGCCGTCAACTTGACGGATGATCACTTCCGGACGACCAACGCCCATTTCGAAGCCTTCGCGACGCATGGTTTCGATCAGTACCGAGAGGTGCAGCTCACCACGGCCGGAAACCTTGAACTTGTCAGCCGAGTCGCCTTCTTCAACGCGCAGTGCAACGTTGTACAGCAGCTCTTTGTCCAGACGTTCCTTGATGTTACGGGAAGTCACGAACTTGCCTTCTTTACCGCAGAAAGGCGAGTCGTTTACCTGGAAGGTCATGGAAACGGTTGGCTCGTCGACGGTCAGAGGCTTCATCGCTTCGACCGTGTCCGGGTGGCACAGGGTGTCGGAGATGAACAGCGAGTCCATGCCGCTGATGCACACGATGTCGCCTGCAGCAGCTTCTTCAACGTCGATACGGTGCAGACCGTGGTGACCCATCAGCTTCAGGATACGACCGTTACGCTTCTTGCCGTCGGCACCGATAGCCACGACCGGAGTGTTCGGCTTGACGCGACCACGAGCGATACGGCCAACACCGATAACACCCAGGAAGCTGTTGTAGTCCAGAGCGGAGATCTGCATCTGGAACGGACCGTCACGGTCAACAGCCGGCGCGGGTACGTTGTCGACGATCGACTGGTACAGCGGGGTCATGTCTTCAGCCATGTCGGTGTGGTCCAGACCGGCAATACCGTTCAGGGCCGAGGCGTAGACGACTTTGAAGTCCAGCTGTTCTTCGGTAGCGCCCAGGTTGTCGAACAGGTCGAAAATCTGGTCCAGAACCCAGTCCGGACGCGCGCCTGGACGGTCAATCTTGTTGATGCACACGATTGGACGCAGGCCGGCTTCGAACGCCTTCTTGGTCACGAAACGGGTTTGCGGCATAGGGCCGTCTTGAGCGTCAACCAGCAGCAGAACGGAGTCGACCATCGACATTACGCGTTCAACTTCGCCGCCGAAGTCGGCGTGGCCCGGGGTGTCCACGATGTTGATGTGGTAGCCGTTCCAGTTGATGGCGGTGTTTTTCGCCAGAATGGTAATACCGCGCTCTTTCTCCTGGTCGTTGGAGTCCATCACGCGCTCGTCGTTGAGCTCGTTGCGCTCCAGGGTGCCGGATTGACGCAAGAGTTTGTCTACCAGGGTGGTTTTACCATGGTCAACGTGGGCAATGATGGCGATGTTGCGTAGATTTTCGATCACTTGTGTATCTCGATCAGAGGATTCGGTGTGCTGACAAGTCTTGGCAGCGATTGACAGTAGTGTCCGGCATGGCCGTTACAGCTTGACGGCAGTGTCGGGGGGCCGGTGACGCAGGCCACAGGCAAACAGCCCCGGGCACTTAGCTCGGTCGATAAACGCGCACATTGGCATGCCCCTCACTGAGCAAATGGTGGGCATGCAGGCGACTCATCACGCCTTTGTCGCAATACAGCAGGTACTGGCGAGTAGGGTCCAGTTCCTTGAAACGAGCGTTCAGTGCATAAAACGGCATCGTTTGTACCTCAATGCCAGAAAGCTCCAGCGGGTCGTCTTCGGCGGCATCCGGGTGACGGATATCGATGATGATCTGGCCCGCCAGCGCTTCGCTGACTTCTTCAATCTGCAAGTCCTGGCCCAATTCGTCGATCACCCGATCGATCGGCACCAGTTTGGCGTTTTCGAGCGCACGCTCGAGCACCGCCATGTCGAATTCTTTCTCTTCATGTTCAACGCGGTAGCGCTTGGCCGCGGTTTTCGGATTGACCGAGATGACCCCACAGTACTCCGGCATGTGCCGGGCGAAATCGGCGGTGCCGATCTCGTTGGCCGTGTCGATGATGTCCTGCTTGTGGCTGGCGATCAGCGGGCGCAGCACCAGTTTATCGGTCACACAGTCGATCACCGACAGGTTCGGCAGGGTCTGGCTCGATACCTGGGAGATCGCTTCGCCGGTGACCAGCGCATCGATGTGCAGCCGGTCAGCGATACTGGATGCGGCGCGCAACATCATACGCTTCAATACGACGCCCATATGACTGTTATCAACTTTGCCGAGAATCTCGCCCAGCACTTCCTCGAACGGCACACTGACAAATAACACGCGTTGGGAGCTGCCGTACTTCTTCCAGATGAAATGCGCGACTTCCATGACGCCCAATTCGTGGGCACGTCCGCCCAGGTTGAAGAAGCAGAAGTGGCTCATCAGCCCTCGGCGCATGATCTGGTAGGCTGCCACGGTGGAATCGAAGCCGCCGGACATCAATACAAGCGTCTGTTCCAGGGCGCCGAGCGGATAACCGCCGATGCCGTTGTGCTGGCTATGGATCACGAACAACCGTTGGTCGCGAACTTCGATACGGACTTCGATTTCGGGCTTTTTCAGATCGATCCCGGCGGCACCGCACTGGCGGCGCAACTGGCTGCCGACATATTTCTCGATGTCTATCGAACTGAATGGGTGCTTGCCCGCACGCTTGCAGCGCACCGAAAAAATCTTTCCGGCCAGCGCATCGCCGTAGTGCTGCTTGCACTTCTCGACGATGTCGTCGAAATCGCCCAGCGGGTACTCGTCGATCTGCAAAAAGTGCGCGATGCCTGGCGTGCAAGTCAGGCGCTCGCCCATCTCTTTCAGGACCTTGGGGTCGCTGACGCGGGTTTCCAGCTCGAGATTGTCCCACACACCGTTCACCACCACGGCCGGGTCCAGATCGCGGAGCACGGTACGGATGTTTTTGGCCAACTGGCGGATGAAACGCATCCGTACCGGGCGGCTCTTGATGGTGATCTCGGGGAAGACTTTTACGATTAGTTTCATGAAAACAGCGCGCGCAGGGCCAGCCGAAAAAGGGGGGCGCGGATTATAGCGGAAATTGCTCAAGGTTTAACCAGTTAATGTGCAGAAGGTTTTGCGCGCACCAAAACAGGTCATTCATGGAATTCGACGCTACATTACAGGGCGATATTTTGCGCTTTATGGTGCGCCGCTCTCTTGCAAGCGTGATATTGGGGCAAAAAACCCATGATGAGGCACTGGCATGCAATTTGCTCCCTTGTGAGGCAGGTTGCCATGGCAGAGTATTCGCGCCGGCATCACCCACATTTAAGGGCATCCATTACTAAGCCCGAAGCCACCCGGAGGACACTATGTCGAAGTCGGTTCAACTCATCAAAGATCATGACGTCAAGTGGATTGATCTGCGCTTCACGGACACCAAAGGCACTCAGCACCACGTGACCATGCCGGCTCGCGATGCGCTGGATGAAGCTTTCTTCGAAGAAGGCAAAATGTTCGACGGTTCCTCCATCGCTGGCTGGAAAGGCATCGAAGCTTCCGACATGATCCTGATGCCGGACGACAGCACTGCCGTTCTCGACCCGTTCACCGAAGAGCCGACCCTGATCCTGGTTTGCGACGTGATCGAGCCTTCGACCATGCAAGGCTACGACCGTGACCCACGGGCGATCGCCAAGCGTGCTGAGGAATACCTGAAGTCGACCGGTATCGGCGACACCGTATTTGTGGGTCCAGAGCCTGAGTTCTTCATCTTCGACGAAGTGAAGTTCAAGTCCGACATCTCCGGCTCGATGTTCAAAATCCACTCCGAACAAGGTTCGTGGATGTCCGACCAGGACGTAGAAGGCGGCAACAAAGGCCACCGTCCAGGCATCAAAGGCGGCTACTTCCCTGTTCCGCCGTTCGACCACGACCACGAAATCCGTACCTCCATGTGCAACGCCATGGAAGAAATGGGCCTGGTCATCGAAGTTCACCACCACGAAGTGGCGACTGCCGGTCAGAACGAAATCGGCGTGAAGTTCAACACCCTGGTTGCCAAGGCTGACGAAGTTCAGACCCTGAAATACTGCGTACACAACGTAGCTGACGCATACGGCCGCACCGCGACCTTCATGCCGAAGCCTCTGTACGGCGACAACGGTTCGGGTATGCACGTTCACCTGTCCATCGCCAAAGATGGCAAGAACACCTTCGCTGGCGAAGGCTATGCCGGCCTGTCCGACACCGCCCTGTACTTCATCGGCGGCATCATCAAGCACGGTAAGGCTCTGAACGGCTTCACCAACCCGTCGACCAACTCCTACAAGCGTCTGGTCCCAGGTTTCGAAGCTCCAGTGATGCTGGCCTACTCGGCTCGCAACCGTTCCGCTTCGATCCGTATTCCTTACGTGTCCAGCCCTCGCGCTCGCCGTATCGAAGCCCGCTTCCCGGATCCGGCAGCCAACCCGTACCTGGGCTTCGCTGCACTGTTGATGGCTGGCCTGGACGGCATCCAGAACAAGATCCACCCTGGCGATGCAGCTGACAAAAACCTGTACGACCTGCCGCCTGAAGAGGCGAAAGAGATCCCACAAGTTTGCGGCAGCCTGAAAGAAGCCCTGGAAGAGCTGGACAAAGGTCGTGCGTTCCTGACCAAAGGCGGCGTTTTCAGCGACGACTTCATCGACGCTTACATCGCTCTGAAAAGCGAAGAAGAAATCAAGGTTCGTACCTTCGTACACCCACTGGAATATGAGCTGTACTACAGCTGCTGATCCGGTAGCGCTGCACTACGCAGCGTGACAAAAGAGAGGCCTCCTTCGGGAGGCCTTTTTTGTGGGCGAACGTCTGTCATCGGATGCCCGGTTGCGTGCATCATGGCCTTCACCCGATAAAGTCGAGATCCTCCATGCGCCTACGCTCATCCCTTGCCTTGCTCACTGCCCTGCTGGCCAACAACGCTTTCGCCAGCCCGGCCCCTGCCGCTCTCGCTCCGTTGCTGGGCACCATCGAGGAGCGCCTGGCGATTGCCGATCAGGTCGCACTGAGCAAATGGGACAGCGGCAAACCTGTCGAAGATCGTCAGCGCGAGCGTGAGGTAATTGCGGGTGCTGCCGCCGTGGCTCCTGACTATAAATTGAGCAATGAAGCCGTCGAACAGTTTTTCTCGGCCCAGATCGAGGCCAACAAACTGGTGCAATACGCCCACCTGTCTGATTGGCATGCACAGGGCAAGGCGCCCGCTGATCCTCGCCCGGATCTGGTGGGGCAGATCCGCCCGCAACTTGATCGGTTACAAAAACGCCTGCTGCAACAACTGGCCGATTTCAGCCCTTATCGCAATGACCCGCAGTGCCCGTCCTGGCTGGCCAAGGCCAATAAAACCGGCGCTCAAGCACCACTGCGCAAGCTCGCCAAAGTACGCGCCACCGCCGAGTTGTGCAGCGCCAGCCGCTGAGCCGGCCTGCCGACATGCGCTGATGTGCTCTATGCTCAGCGCTTAGTCGCCACGAACGGAACAGGGCCGGACACTTGCCCAACGGCCAATGGAAGCCTGCAATGCGCTCATTGTTGTTATGCCTGCTCGTACTGATCGCCCTGCCCGCCGCCGCGCAGATCTATAAGTACACCGACGCCAATGGCAATACCGCCTACAGCAATCAGCCGCCCGACGGCGTCAAAGCCCGGCCGGTCGAATTGCCACCGCTCAACAGCGTCGAGCGTCAGTCGCCCAGCGAACCCGTAGCACCTGCGCAAGCCAGTAGCCGTGACCAACCGCACAGCGCCTATCAGGTGCTGGAGCTGAGCGGCCTGCCCACCGAAGAAGCCTTGCGCGCCAACAACGGCACGTTCACCGTCAGCGTATTGATCAATCCACGCCTGCAAGGCACTCATCGATTGCGGCTGTTACTGGACGGTCAACCCTACGGCCAGCCGAGCAACGTGCCGATCCTGCAACTGGTGAACATCGACCGCGGCGAACATAACCTCGCGGTTCAGGTGATCGACGGGCAAAACGTCGTGCAACAGAGCCCCACCGTGACGCTCACCGTGCAACGGGTGCATAAACCTTGAGGGCCTGGCTGTTGATCGCGTGCCTGGTCTGCCTGCCGGCAATGGCCGAAGTTTTCACCTATGTCGATGCCCAGGGCAATCGGGTTTTCACCGATCAGCCGGGCACCCGCAACGCCAAGCGTGTGCCGTTGGCGACAAGCAATCGAATGTCAGCCAACCCGAGTGGCGCAGCGCCCATGACCGCTGCGAAAACAAACCCGGCCAACCCCCTGTTTCATTACGACATGCTTCGGGTGCTGGTGCCGGAACCGGATGCCACGATCCGTAGCAGTGCCGGTGAATTGATCGTCAGCGTTACCAGCGAACCCGGCCTGCAACGGGGTCATCGTTACCGTTTGCTGCTGGACGGCCACCCCACTGCCGAACCCGGCCCCAGCCCGGTGTTCGCCCTGAGCAATATCGACCGTGGCAGTCACAACCTGTCGGTGGAGATCCTCGACGAACAGGGCCACACCGTCGAACGCACGGCCAATCAGCCGTTCCACATGCTGCGCATTTCCCTGGCGCAGAAGCGCCAGGTCAAACCCTGCACCCTCACCGACTACGGCCAACGGCCGGAATGCCCCCTTAAAGACAAGCCTGAAGAAGAAAAAAGCGCCTTCTTGCCCTTCTTCTAACTTCGTTCAGGTTTGCGCACTATATTGGTGCAAACATCTGCACCATATCCACATTTCAACCCATTTTGGTTCGAAAGTACCCGAAAAAACTGGCAGAACGCCATGCAAACGAGCGTAAAACGCCCGTTTCAGGCTCTAAACGCTTCTTTTCGGAGCCTTGGTTTGGTTTTTGCATTTTCCTCATACCGGCGCGTTATTCATGCGCATGCCCTGCTCCAAAAGAGGTCCTGATGACCATTAGCGACGCACTACACCGCTTGCTACTCGACAACCTGACCACCGCCACCATCCTGCTCGACGCCGAACTGCGCCTTGAGTACATGAACCCGGCGGCGGAAATGCTCCTGGCCATCAGTGGCCAGCGTAGCCATGGGCAGTTCATCAGTGAGTTGTTCACCGAATCCACCGAAGCATTGAACTCCCTGCGCCAGGCGGTCGAGCAGGCACACCCGTTCACCAAGCGCGAAGCGATGCTCACCGCCCTCACCGGCCAGACCTTGACCGTCGACTACGCCGTGACGCCAATCCTGAGCAATGGCGACACAATGCTGCTGCTTGAGGTTCATCCTCGCGACCGCCTCCTGCGGATCACCAAGGAAGAGGCACAACTGTCGAAGCAGGAAACCAGCAAAATGCTGGTGCGCGGTCTCGCCCACGAGATCAAGAACCCTCTCGGCGGCATTCGTGGCGCGGCTCAGTTGCTCGCCCGTGAGTTGCCGGAAGAAAGCCTGCGCGATTACACCAACGTCATCATTGAAGAGGCCGATCGCCTGCGCAATCTGGTGGATCGCATGCTCGGCTCTAACAAGCTGCCGTCGCTGGCCATGTGCAACGTCCACGAAGTGCTGGAGCGTGTGTGTCAGTTGGTGGAAGCCGAAAGTCAGGGCTGCATCACTTTGGTGCGCGACTACGACCCAAGCATTCCGGATGTCTTGATTGATCGCGAACAGATGATTCAGGCCGTACTCAACATCGTGCGCAACGCGATGCAGGCCATCAGCAGCCAGAACGAGCTGCGCCTTGGCCGCATCAGCTTGCGTACCCGCGCCATGCGCCAGTTCACCATCGGCCACGTGCGCCATCGCCTGGTGACCAAGATCGAAATCATCGACAACGGCCCAGGCATCCCCGCCGAGCTGCAGGAAACCATCTTCTTCCCCATGGTCAGCGGCCGCCCGGACGGTACCGGGTTGGGCCTGGCCATTACCCAGAACATCATCAGCCAGCACCAGGGCCTGATCGAATGTGACAGCCATCCAGGCCACACCACGTTCTCGATCTTTCTGCCACTGGAACAAGGAGCCACATCGACATGAGCCGTAGTGAAACCGTGTGGATCGTCGATGACGACCGTTCTATCCGTTGGGTCCTGGAAAAAGCCTTGCAACAGGAAGGCATGACCACGCAAAGCTTCGACAGCGCCGATGGCGTGATGAGCCGCCTGGCGCGCCAGCAGCCGGACGTGATCATCTCCGACATTCGCATGCCGGGTGCCAGCGGCCTGGACCTTCTGGCGCGGATTCGCGAACAACACCCACGGCTGCCAGTCATCATCATGACTGCCCACTCCGACCTGGATAGCGCTGTCGCGTCCTATCAGGGCGGTGCGTTCGAATACTTGCCCAAGCCGTTCGATGTCGACGAAGCCGTTTCCCTGGTCAAGCGCGCCAATCAACACGCTCAGGAACAACAAGGCCTGGAAGTCGTCCCGACGCTGACCCGCACCCCGGAAATCATCGGCGAAGCGCCGGCGATGCAGGAAGTGTTTCGCGCCATCGGGCGCTTGAGCCACTCCAACATCACCGTGCTGATCAATGGCGAATCCGGGACCGGTAAAGAACTGGTGGCCCACGCCCTGCACCGTCACAGCCCACGGGCGGCCTCGCCGTTCATTGCGCTGAACATGGCGGCGATCCCCAAGGATCTGATGGAGTCCGAACTGTTCGGCCACGAAAAAGGCGCGTTCACCGGCGCGGCCAACCTGCGTCGCGGGCGCTTCGAACAGGCCGACGGCGGCACGCTGTTCCTCGATGAAATCGGCGACATGCCGGCAGACACTCAGACTCGCTTGCTGCGGGTACTGGCGGACGGTGAGTTCTACCGTGTTGGCGGCCATACACCGGTGAAGGTCGATGTACGCATCATCGCTGCGACTCACCAGAATCTGGAAACCCTGGTGCATGCCGGGAAATTCCGTGAGGACTTGTTCCACCGCCTCAACGTGATCCGCATCCACATTCCACGGCTGTCGGACCGTCGCGAAGACATCCCGACCCTGGCCAAGCACTTCCTCAGCCGCGCCGCGCAAGAACTGGCGGTGGAACCGAAACTGCTGAAAAGCGAAACCGAGGAATACCTGAAAAACCTGCCATGGCCAGGCAACGTGCGTCAGCTGGAGAACACCTGCCGCTGGATCACCGTAATGGCTTCAGGTCGCGAAGTGCACATCAGCGACCTGCCGCCAGAACTGCTGAGCCTGCCGCAGGACTCGGCACCGGTGACCAACTGGGAGCAGGCGCTGCGCCAGTGGGCCGACCAGGCTTTGGCACGCGGTCAGTCGAGCCTGCTCGACAGCGCCGTGCCGGCCTTCGAGCGGATCATGATCGAAACCGCCCTCAAACACACCGCCGGCCGCCGCCGCGACGCCGCCGTGCTGCTGGGCTGGGGGCGTAATACCTTGACGCGCAAGATCAAGGAATTGGGGATGAAGGTAGACGGTGGGGATGATGATGAGGGGGATGAGGGCTAGATTCGGCTTTAGAACCTAGTCGTCAGCGAGAAGATCGCAGCCTTCGGCAGCTACAGGTGTACCCAAAACCCTGTAGGAGCTGCCGAAGGCTGCGATCTTTTTTGGTAGACAAACTAGGGTTATGCACCGCGGCAATGCACCGTGAACCGCAATCGCGCACAAACCCCCGCCCCAAATCCCGCGCTCATCTGCAGAAAAAACCATACCGCAAAAACACAAAAGCCCCGGAATACGGGGCTTTCAGCGCTACTCAGCGAATTTTCGTTTCAACATATTAAAAACTGGCACGCCCCCTGCAATAGTCCAATCAGTGATTCGATTCACTACCCAGTTTCGGGGACCTTGGTACAGGCAGGCCGGGGATTCCCCTCTTTACACCGGGCTCATACCGCAACAGCGACGAGCCCACCCCGTTTTGGGGTCCTTGGTACAGGCAGGCCGGGGATTCCCTCTTTACACCGGGCTCACGACGCAATGCGCGAGCCCTCCCGTTTTGGGAACCTTGGTACAGGCAGGCCGGGGATTCCCTCTTTTATTGCTCTCGGAGATGGATCTCCAGCCGCCAGCGATCATCGACCTCGCTACCGGCCCAGTCGCCCTGCAGGGGCCGGGCCGCCACCACCGTCAACAACAATCCCCCATCACTCAAACGTGTTCGCCAGTTCACGTCCTTGCCGTTGAGCTTGAGCTGACCTTTCTGTGCACGGCCTTCAGCCTCGAACAACAGCGCAACACTGCCGTCGACCAACTCGCCGTGGGTTTTGGGTTCGTTGTTGAACCACACCACCAGCCCATCATTGGTCACCTCGATCTGCTGCAAAACGCTGGGGTCGGGCGCAGTCAGACGACCGATCATCAGGCCCACCATCACCCCGACAATCGCCAGCGAACCCATCACCCGCGGGAATAGTTTCGAACGGGGATCCGCTTGCGGCGTAGAATGCTGCTCATCTTTACCTTCGGAGCCGTGCATGTTTCACGTCATCCTTTTCCAACCAGAAATTCCGCCGAATACCGGCAACGTTATCAGGCTGTGCGCCAACAGTGGCTGCCACCTGCATTTGATCGAACCGCTGGGCTTCGAGATGGACGACAAGCGCCTGCGCCGGGCGGGCCTCGATTACCATGAGTATGCCACCCTGCAACGCCACGCAGACCTCGCCAGCTGTCTGGAAAGCCTCGGCCACCCTCGGCTGTTCGCCTTTACCACCAAGGGTTCGCGACCGTTCCATGATGCCAGCTTCGCCGAGGGCGATGCCTTCCTGTTCGGCCCGGAAAGCCGTGGCTTGCCAGCCGAAGTGCTCGACGCCCTGCCCGGCGAACAACGCCTGCGCCTGCCCATGCGCGAAGGCTGTCGCAGCCTGAACCTATCCAACACCGTGGCCATCGCGGTGTACGAGGCCTGGCGCCAGCTCGGGTTCAAGTAGGACCACCGGTGTGACGCGGAGCGTCACGGGCTGCATTCCCACGCAGAGCGTGGGAACGATCATGGCCCCCTGCGAGTTCGTTTGCCCCATGAAAAAAGCGCCCGTTACGGCGCTTTTTTCGTTACGGCATCGAACGCTTATTGAACGGTCGGAGTCTCGCCAGCCGCCTGCATGCGTTGCAGCTCTTGTGCGTACAGCGCGTCGAAGTTCACCGGGGCCAGCATCAGGGCCGGGAACGAACCGCGGGTCACCAGGCTGTCCAGGGTTTCGCGGGCGTACGGGAACAGGATGTTCGGGCAGAACGCGCCCAGGGTGTGGCTCATCGAAGCGTCGTCCAGATTCTTGATCAGGAAGATCCCGGCCTGTTGTACTTCAGCAATGAACGCCACTTCTTCACCGTTTTTCACGGTGACCGACAGGGTCAGCACGACTTCGTGGAAGTCGCCTTCCAGCGCCTTCTGACGGGTGTTCAGATCCAGACCGACGCTCGGTTCCCACTGCTGGCGGAAGATTGCCGGGCTTTTCGGGGCTTCGAAGGACAAGTCACGTACGTAGATGCGCTGCAAGGAGAATTGCGGTGCGTTTTCTTCTTCGCTAGCTGCAGTGTTCTGTTGGTCAGTCATCTCAGATCCTTTCTGATCTCGGGTCTTGTAGGGTTGGCTATTTCTTAAAAGCAGTCAGGCCTTGAGCATGGCGTCGAGCTTGCCGGCGCGCTCCAGGGCAAACAAATCATCACAGCCGCCAACGTGGGTGCTGCCGATCCAGATCTGCGGCACGGACGTGCGCCCGGCTTTCTGAGCCATCGCGGCACGCACCTGCGGCTTGCCATCGACCTTGATCTCTTCGAAGGCCACGCCTTTGTTCTCGAGCAGGTACTTGGCTCGCGAGCAATAAGGGCAGTAATCGCTGGAATAGACGACGACGTTGTTCATATCACTTCACCAATGGCAGATTGTCGGCTTTCCAGCTGGAAATACCGCCAGACAGCTTGGCAGCGGTGAAACCGGCTTTCACCAGTTCACGGGCATGAGTACCGGCGGTCTGGCCCATGGCGTCGACCAGGATAATGGTCTTGGCCTTGTGTTTTTCCAGTTCGCCGACGCGAGCGGTCAGTTTGTCCTGAGGAATGTTCAACGCGCCAACGATGTGACCGGCGGCGAAATCCTTGGTCGGACGAATGTCGACCACCACGCCTGCGTCCTTGTTGACCAGCCCGGTCAGTTCACCGGTGCTCAGGCTGCGGCCGCCGCCTTGCATCTGATAGGCCAATAGCAGGGCCGCCAGTACAACGAAGGTACCCACGAGAATGTAGTGGTTGGTGGCGAATTGAATCAGGTGATCAACCATCGAAGGAGGTTCCAGGGCGTTAAAATGTCGGCCAGTATACACAGCCACTATGGTGGGCCAAACCCCGTCCGGCGGTGACGGCGCCGGAACTTAGCTTTAAACTCCTACTCCCTTTTCCATCGCCCTCTTTTAATTCAGCCACGAGTGGAATCCATGACTACCACGCCTAAACCTTTGGTCCTGATTATTCTCGACGGCTTCGGTCACAGTGAGAGCCCTGAATCCAACGCCATCTTTGCGGCGAAGAAGCCCGTACTGGACCGTCTGTGGGCCACCGTGCCGAACGGCCTGATCTCGGGCAGCGGCATGGACGTCGGCTTGCCCGACGGCCAGATGGGCAACTCCGAAGTCGGCCACATGAACCTCGGCGCCGGCCGGGTGGTGTATCAGGACTTCACACGCGTGACCAAAGCGATCCGCGATGGCGAGTTCTTCGAGAACCCGACCATCTGCGCCGCGGTGGATAAAGCCGTCGCTGCCGGCAAAGCCGTGCATTTCATGGGGCTGCTGTCCGATGGCGGCGTTCACAGCCACCAGGACCACCTGGTCGCCATGGCTGAACTGGCCTTCAAGCGCGGCGCCGAGAAAATTTACCTGCACGCCTTCCTCGACGGCCGCGATACGCCGCCGAAAAGCGCTCAGTCGTCGATCGAATTGCTGGATGCAACCTTCGAAGCCCTCGGCAAAGGCCGGATCGCCAGCATCATTGGCCGTTATTACGCCATGGACCGCGACAACCGTTGGGATCGCGTGTCCCAGGCCTACAACCTGATCGTCGATGGCGCCAGCCAATTCAATGCCGCCACCGCCCAGGAAGGCCTGCAAGCCGCATACGAGCGTGGCGAGAGCGACGAATTCGTTAAAGCCACCAGTATCGGTGAGCCGGTGAAGGTCGAAGACGGCGATGCCGTGGTCTTCATGAACTTCCGTGCCGACCGTGCCCGCGAACTGACCCGCGTGTTCGTCGAAGACGATTTCAAGGAATTCGAACGTGCTCGCCAGCCAAAACTGGCCGGTTTCGTCATGCTGACCCAATACGCCGCCAGCATCCCCGCGCCGTCGGCTTTCGCTGCGGGCAGCCTGGAAAATGTGTTGGGTGATTACCTGGCGAAAAACGGCAAGACACAGCTGCGCATCGCCGAAACCGAGAAGTACGCCCACGTGACCTTCTTCTTCTCCGGCGGTCGCGAAGAACCGTTCCCGGGCGAAGAGCGCATCCTGATCCCGTCGCCGAAAGTCGCCACCTACGACTTGCAACCCGAGATGAGTGCCCCGGAAGTCACCGACCGCATCGTCGATGCCATTGAAAACCAGCGTTACGACGTGATCGTGGTCAACTACGCCAACGGCGACATGGTCGGCCACAGTGGTGTATTCGAGGCGGCGGTGAAAGCTGTGGAATGCCTGGACACCTGCGTCGGCCGTATCGTCACGGCGCTGGAAAAAGTCGGCGGCGAAGCCCTGATTACCGCCGACCACGGCAACGTCGAGCAAATGTCCGACGCCTCCACCGGCCAGGCCCACACTGCCCACACCACCGAGCCGGTGCCGTTCATCTATGTCGGCAAGCGTGACTTGAAGGTTCGCGAAGGCGGCGTGCTGGCCGACGTGGCGCCGACCATGCTGAAGTTGCTGGGGCTTGAGAAGCCTGTGGAAATGACCGGAACTTCGATTCTGGTGTAATCCCGCTGCTCAAACGCCGCTAAACCCTGTGGGAGTGGGCTTGCTCGCCCCCACATTGGTTTTGCGGTGTTTTTCTGTCCAGTTATCACACAGCCCCAATTGGGCATTTTTTTTGCTGCGCTTGGCGGGCATACTAGGCCCGTCCCTTTCCCTGGTGTCGCCCGCCTCTATGCTTCGCGTCCTGATAGCCCTCGCTCTGACATGCCTGCTCCAACCGGCCTTTGCCGACGAGCGCACGCAAACCCAACAACAGTTGGACGCCACGCGTCAGGACATCGCTGAGCTGAAAAAACTGCTGGGTAAACTCCAGGAAGAAAAATCCGGGGTACAGAAAGACCTCAAAGGCACCGAAACCGAGATGGGCAAGCTCGAGAAGCAGGTCGAGGCGCTGCAAAAAGAGCTGAAGAAAAGCGAATCCGAGCTGCAGCGACTCGATGCCGAGAAAAAAAAACTCCAGAGCGCGCGCGTTGAACAGCAACGGCTGATCGCCATCCAGGCCCGCGCGGCCTATCAGAATGGCCGCCAGGAGTATCTGAAACTGCTGCTCAACCAGCAGAACCCGGAAAAATTCGCCCGCACCCTCACCTATTACGACTACCTGAGCCAGGCCCGCCTGCAGCAGCTGAAGAATTTCAACGAAACCCTGCGCCAACTGGCCAATGTCGAAAAAGACATCTCCATGCAGCAAGCGCAATTGCTGGTGCAGAAAAGCAGCCTCGACAGCCAGCGCGACGAGCTCGACAAGGTCCGCAAGGAGCGCCAGCAAGTCCTGACCAAGCTCAATGACGACGTGAAGGCTCGCGATCAGAAACTGGCCGCCCGCGAGCAGGATCAGGCGGATCTGTCTAAAGTCCTTAAAACCATTGAAGAAACCCTGGCCCGTCAGGCCCGAGAGGCAGAAGAAGCGCGGCAAAAAGCGCTGATCGCCCAGCAGGAAGCCGAAAAAAAGCGGTTACGTGAGGCTCAGGCTGAAGCAGACGCCAGCGACGCCCCACGCAAACCCGCCAAATCGACGCCCGGTGCCCTGGTTTCAAGTTCAGGCGAGACCTTCGGCGGTCCTTTTGCCTCGACTCGCGGCAAACTTCCATGGCCGGTTGATGGTCGACTGCTGGCACGCTTCGGTGAAACCCGTGGCGACGACGCCCGCACCAAGTGGGACGGCGTGATGATCAGCGCCTCCGCCGGCAGCCAGGTGCATGCCGTTCACGGCGGACGCGTGGTGTTTGCCGACTGGCTGCGCGGAGCCGGGCTGCTGGTGATTCTCGACCACGGCAACGGTTTTTTGAGTCTTTACGGTCACAACCAGACGCTGCTCAAGTCTGCGGGTGACGTGGTAAAAGCCGGTGAGTCCATCTCCACTGTCGGTAACAGTGGCGGGCAGGACACACCAGCGCTGTATTTCGCTATTCGTCAGCAGGGTCACCCGAGTGACCCGGCGCAATGGTGCCGCGCGCAAGGATAGGCGTTGAGTCACCTACATTAGGAGTTCGTTCGACATGCTGCATTTGTCCCGCCTTACCTCGCTGGCTCTGACGATCGCCCTGGTGATCGGCGCGCCTCTGGCGTTCGCCGCTCAACCGGCCCCGGCGGTTGCGCCTGCCGGCACCGCTGCGACCACCAAGGCGCCATTGCCGCTGGACGAGTTGCGCACCTTTGCCGAAGTCATGGACCGGATCAAGGCAGCCTATGTAGAACCGGTGGATGACAAGACCCTGCTGGAAAACGCCATCAAAGGCATGCTCAGCAACCTTGACCCGCACTCCGCCTACCTGGGCCCGGAAGACTTCACTGAATTGCAGGAAAGCACCAGCGGCGAATTCGGCGGCCTGGGCATCGAAGTCGGCGCGGAAGACGGTTTCATCAAAGTGGTTTCGCCCATCGATGACACCCCGGCCTCCAAGGCTGGCATCCAGGCTGGCGACTTCATCGTCAAGATCAACGGCCAGCCGACTCGCGGCCAAAGCATGACCGAAGCCGTGGACAAGATGCGCGGCAAGATCGGCCAGAAGATTACCCTGACCCTGGTCCGCGACGGCGGCACTCCGTTCGACGTGACCCTGGTCCGCGCCACCATCCAGGTGAAAAGCGTCAAGAGCCAGCTGCTGGAATCCGGCTACGGCTACATCCGCATCACCCAGTTCCAGGTCAAGACCGGCGAAGAGGTCTCCAAGGCCTTGGCCAAGCTGCGCAAGGACAACGGCAAGAAGCTCAGCGGCATCGTCCTCGACCTGCGTAACAACCCGGGCGGCGTGCTGCAATCGGCGGTGGAAGTAGTCGACCATTTCATCACCAAGGGCCTGATCGTCTACACGAAGGGCCGCATCGCCAACTCTGAACTGCGCTTCTCCGCCACCGGCAAGGACGAAAGCGAAGCCGTGCCAATGGTCGTGCTGATCAACGGCGGCAGCGCCTCGGCCTCGGAAATTGTCGCCGGCGCCCTGCAGGATCAGAAACGTGCGGTGGTCATGGGCACCACCAGTTTCGGCAAAGGCTCGGTACAAACCGTGTTGCCGCTGAACAACGACCGCGCACTGAAAATCACCACGGCGCTGTACTACACGCCGAACGGCCGCTCGATTCAGGCTCAGGGCATCGTCCCGGACATCGAAGTGCGCAAGGCCAAGATCACCAACGAGCAGGACGGCGAGTACTTCAAGGAAGCCGATCTGCAAGGTCACTTGGGCAATGGCAATGGCGGCGCCGACAAACCGACAGGTTCGGGCGGCAAAGCCAAGGCCATGCCGCAGGATGACGATTACCAGTTGGCCCAGGCCCTGAGCCTGCTCAAAGGACTGAGCATCACCCGCGGCCACTGAGATGCGCCTGCGGTTACTACTCGGTCTGCTGTGCAGTCTGGCGGGAGTTGCTCACGCAGCACCTGCCACGACAGCGACCACACCTCACAAGGCTTATCTGAGCCTGATCATCGATGACCTGGGGCAGAACCTGCCCCGGGATCGTCGCGTGCTGGCCCTGCCCGGCCCGGTCACCACGGCAATCATGCCCGATACACCCCACGCCACCGAATTCGCCCGCGAAGCCCATCGCGCCGGCAAGACTGTCATTCTGCATATGCCCATGGACCCGGCCACCGGACCATTCGCCTGGCATCCCGAGTTGCCCATCGAAGAACTCGAAAAGCGCCTGAACGCCGCGTTCAACATGGTGCCCTATACCGCCGGCATCAATAACCACATGGGCAGCCGCATGACCGCTCAGCAACCGGCCATGGCCTGGCTGATGGCGGATTTGCAGCGCCGGCACAAGTTCTTCGTCGACAGTCGCACCAGCGCGCAAACCGTGGCGGCGGCCGAGGCGCAGAAGATCGGGTTGGCGAGTGTTTCGCGGGATGTGTTTCTGGATGATGAGCGCACGGAAGCCGCGATCTTTACTCAACTACAGACGGCGATCAGCCTGGCGCGCAAGCAGGGTTCGGCGGTGATGATCGGGCATCCGTATCCGCAGACGCTGGCGGTGCTGGAGCGTGAGTTGCCCAAGCTCAAGGCACAGGGAATTGACTGGATCGACATCAAATTGATGATCAGCGTGCGCAGCAATCGTGCCACGGCAGCGCACGGCAAGGATGGCCAGTACCGCCTCCCGACCGCCCGGTAATTACTCGCAGCCCACTCCATTTCGCGATAACTATTTATACCTGCCGGTACACCGACCCGTGCCACGATAGCGCTCACCCTGAATTTCATCACCAAGGAATGGACATGAAATACATCAGCTTCTTTTACTTCACAGGCTTGATTAGCCTGCTGGCTATTTCCGCCGTGCAGGCTCGCGATTTGGGCGAAGGCGCCGTCAACGATTCCCCTTCAAGAGCCCTGCAAAACAGTGAGCACTTTTATGAACTCTGGAGCGGCGTGGGACGACTCAGTCTCCAATCGGGCGAGACCTGCAGCGCCGTTCTACTGGATACGCGAAACAGACAAGGCCAAGCCACAGGCCCAGCTTACCTGCTCACCAGCGGTCATTGCGTGTTCTTTGAGTACGGTTCGGCGCGGACCAATCTGTCTTTGAAAGCCAGCGTCACCTTCCACTACTTTCATGACGTGCCACAGCGGAAGCGCCAATACGCCATCCGGACTGCGCGATGGAGCAGTCTGGTCGGGACCGATCTTGCAGTACTCGAGGTCGACGCGACATTGGCGTCGCTGATACAGGCCGGGGTCAAGCCGCTCAAACTGGCGTCCCATCAAACCTACGAGAGTCAGGATGCGCTTAACGTTGGCGCGCCGAGCGGCTTTAAAGAACAGGGGCTTCGATTGAGTGCCTGCGCCGAACAAACCGCCGGAACATTCATCGATCACCCCGGGGTGTTCCCTTTGTCCATGAAAAACAGCTGCGATCTTCATGCTGGCAGCTCCGGCAGCCCGATGCTGAACCGCCGCACCAACGAAATCACCGGCATCGTCAGTAAAGTCGTGGCCTCGCGCAATACACCAGCGCCGCCCGACTGTGAGCACTCGACGTCTTGCAAGGCCGCCCGCTTCAACTACAGCTACTCGGCCAACTTTCTGCACAAGTGTTTTATTGACGGTGTCTTCACCCGCGATGGAGCGGACTGTTCGCTGGAACCGGTCGAGCTGACTGTCTCGGAGCCTTGGAAGCTCAAGTCATACGTTCATAAAACGCAAAACGCGCAGGGTCAGATCGTATTGCCTACGTGGGATTTCAGGTTCTCCCTCGAGGCGCCCTTCTATCGCTATAAAACGGTCAGTAACGCCAGGGACTGCAAGGCTCCCGACAATTACAGCGCCGCCACCAGCGCTGAAGATGCTTACATCAATACTGAAATCGGGCCACAAAACGGCGCACATGCGCTCTGTATTATCGGTGTCGCCTCTGGGGAACAGCAGTTGACAAGGGCGACGTTGAATAACGTGTTTACAAGTGCCGTGTACTTGAGCCCGACGCCGGACACTACGCTTCAGACACATCGAGATAATTGCTACAGATAGCGCCCCATGATGTCGTCCACCACGCCTTCTTTGCGCAGCTGATCCAGCGCTGCCTGAAGCTTGGCCACGACGTCATCCGGCACATCTTTATTCAGCGCCAGGTACAACTCGGCGCTGTTGAAGCGCAGCACGGTCTTGAGCCCGTTCACGCCTTCCTGGCGCGCCAGATAGCGGCCTGCCGGGTCACCGGTGGCCCACAGGTCGATCTGGCCATTGATCAGTTTTTTGGCGTCGTCCTGATCCCGCAGCACAACAATCGGTTTCAATCCTTGCTTGGCCAGTGTCTCGGCAATCGCATCACCCTTGTAGGCGCCAATCTTGTATTTGCGCGCCTGCTCCAGCGACTCGAGGGTGATCTTGCTATCGGCCTTGGCCAGCATGATCCAGTCGTCCGGGCCGATAGGACCGACCCACTTGAAGAGTTTCTCGCGGTCCGGCAAGCGCGCCATCACGAACACGCCATAACCGGGTTTTTCCAGGGCGAGCTTGTAGATTCGCTCCCAAGGGAAACGCAGCGTCAGGCTGTAAGTGATGTCGGCGCGTTTGAACATCTCGCGGACGATATCGACGGCAATACCGTTGATGTTCTCGTCCTGAGCGAAGTTCTTGCCGTTCTTGGCCATGTTGTATGGCGGGAAGTTTTCCGTCAGCAACACCAGGTCGGTGGCGGGGCTTTCTTCGGCGCGAGCTCCATTGATAAGCAATAGAAAAGCGCTGGCGAGGGCAAGCAGAAAGCGTTTGGTCATGTCGGGTTACCAAAATCCATGGCATGACAAAGAGTGCCCTGAGCCCGGGCATGGTGTCTACTGGCCTTTTGATAACAATGCGCCGATATCTTCAGAATCATGCGCATTGCAGCCATTGAGGTAAATAGTTACCACCTCCTCCTCTTGCCTGACTGATTAATTAGTGATGACCGGTAACAGCCCGGATTTCAATCACATGAATCAGAGAGCTCTATCAATGAACCCGTTCCACGTACTTCTTACCAGCGCATTGTGCTCAATGTGCGCACCGTGTTTTGCGAACAGCAACGATTATGGCGAAGGCCTGCAGAACCTGGCGCCTTCCAAAGTCCTTGAAAATACCGATGGTGCTCGAGACCACTGGCAAGGTATCGGCCGCCTTGCTATCAACAGCGGCTCCTGTACCGCAGCCCTTTTGGACACGCGCGATGATATCGAGCCTGACACCCCCGCTTACGTACTCACTGCGGGACACTGCATTGAATTGACCAATGGCAACATCGTGACCGACAAGCCAGTCAAAGGAACCATCACATTCAATTACTTTACCGACGCCTCCGGATTCAAGACCTATCCACTAAAGACGACGATATGGCGAAGCATGCAAGGTGTTGATATGGCCATAGTCGAACTTGATGTCAGCCTTCAGAAGCTCATCGAGGACGGCGTACAACCGTTAAAATTGGCGCGCGAAACACCAGCGAACGGTACCGATGTATTGATCGTGGGGGCGCCAAAAGGCTTTGACCAAACGACATTGCGCATGGCGGGCTGTACGCTGCAACCTGCCAAGGACATTGTTGAAGACCCTTGGGTGTGGCGTAACACGTTTATGACCCGCTGTCAGGATATCCGGGGAGGCAGCTCCGGAAGTCCATTACTGGATCGCTATTCCAATGAAATCGTGGGTGTTATTGGAACAGGCAATTTTGATGAGAGTATTGTTCCATGTCGCACTCATGCACCCTGCACACCCGTTGGAGACGTTTATCAGGCAATTCCGGGAAATGTGTATGGCAACCCCACGGCATTTCTCAATGGATGTTTCTTGCAAGGTCGGATTGCTAAAAACCCGCCGTCGTCTTGCCAACTCTTCCCGGCGTTCACCGTCGACACTGGCGCTACCACGCTGGAAAGTTACCGACGGGTCAAACAGCAGGATGACGGTTCAATTGCCATCCCGACCTGGAAYTATCGATTCTCGATCAGCACCGACTTTTATCGCTATAAAACAGTGCGCAAGGCAATGGAGTGCGAGAGCCCTCATCACTACAGCGATGTTGAGGGCTCAGCGAATGCCTTCATCAATTCCGAAATAGGGAGTGAACCCGGTCACTATTTTCTGTGCATTCTCGGATTGGATTCTGCGACGCAAAAACCCGAATCGGGGCTTCTGAAAAATGCATTGTCCCTGCCAGTCGAGATACTGGATAACAAGCCAACCACCCCGCCTGATCTGTCGATCATCACCGAAGTTTTTGTGACCCTGGCCAAAGCAGAGGAGCCGCACAGGACCTATTCGATAAAATATGGTCCCGCCGCAACGACAGACTGCAATCAACCTGACAAATACAGGAACGACGTGGAGATGGATTTCTTCGTTCCAGGCGACAAGCTTCCGGGCAAGCTCTGCTCTATTGCCTACGACAAGTCGGGGCAGGCGTCAGAACCGAGGGTCGACTTGTTGGGCCTCGCGACAGACACTCACGAGGCGGCGACCCCCAAGGCTGAAATTGCCAACTGACATCGGCCCGGTAGTTTTTTCCGGACGCGTTATCGCATCACGATCCCGCGATGCGCCATGTAGGCCTTGGCTTCCTGAACGGTGTATTCGCCGAAGTGGAAAATACTCGCCGCCAACACCGCACTCGCGTGGCCTTCGAGAATGCCATCTGCCAGGTGCTGCAGGTTTCCGACACCACCAGAGGCGATCACCGGAATCCCCAGCGCATCGCTGATGGCGCGGGTGACACCCAGGTCGAAACCGTTTTTCATGCCGTCCTGGTCCATGCTGGTCAGCAGGATTTCGCCGGCACCGAGGCCTTCCATCTTCTTCGCCCACTCAACGGCGTCGAGGCCGGTTGGCTTGCGACCACCGTGGGTGAAGATTTCCCAGCGCGGGGGTTCGCCCGGGCCGGAAACTTTCTTGGCGTCAATGGCGACAACGATGCACTGCGAGCCGAAATGCTGCGCTGCTTCACCGACAAATTCCGGATTGAACACCGCGGCGGTGTTGATCGAGACCTTGTCCGCGCCAGCATTGAGCAGGTTGCGAATGTCCTGCACGGTGCGCACACCACCGCCCACGGTCAGCGGGATGAACACCTGGCTGGCCATGCGCTCGACGGTGTGCAGCGTGGTGTCGCGGCCGTCGACGCTGGCGGTGATGTCGAGAAAGGTAATCTCGTCGGCACCCTGCTCGTCGTAGCGACGGGCGATTTCCACCGGGTCACCGGCGTCGCGAATATTCTCGAACTTGACGCCCTTGACCACCCGGCCGTTATCCACGTCCAGGCAAGGGATGATGCGTTTGGCCAGCGCCATGGTCAGTCCTCAGCCTTTGTACGAATCGCAGAAAGCTTGCGCTTCAGCAACATCGAGGGTGCCTTCGTAAATCGCCCGGCCGGTGATGGCGCCGATGATGCCTGGCGCCTTGGCGTCGAGCAGCGACTTGATGTCACCCAGATTGTGGATACCGCCGGATGCAATGACCGGGATCTTCGTCGCAGCAGCCAAAGCAGCGGTGTAAGAGACGTTGCAGCCCTGCATCATGCCGTCTTTGGCGATGTCGGTATAAACGATCGCGGACACGCCGTCGGCTTCGAAACGCTTGGCCAGGTCAATGACCTGCACGGTGCTGACTTCGGCCCAACCATCGGTGGCGACAAAACCGTCTTTGGCATCCAGACCGACGATCACTTTACCCGGGAACGCGCGGCAGGCTTCAGCAACGAAAGCCGGATCTTTCACGGCCTTGGTGCCGATGATCACGTAGCTCACACCCGCTTTCACGTAGTGTTCGATGGTTTCCAGGGAACGGATACCGCCGCCGATCTGAATCGGCAGGTTCGGGTAGCGCTTGGCGATGGCGGTGACCACTTCGCCGTTGACCGGCTGGCCTTCGAACGCGCCGTTCAGGTCGACCAGATGCAGACGACGGCAACCGCCCTCCACCCACTTGGCAGCCATGCTCACCGGGTCATCGGAGAACACTGTGGAATCTTCCATGCGGCCCTGGCGCAGACGAACACAGGCACCGTCTTTGAGATCGATAGCGGGAATAATCAGCATCTGGCAAACCTTCAAATTCGAGTGTTCAGCTTCGCTCGGAAATCAGTTTTTCTCGAGCGCCCACAGGTCGCTTTCGATGCTTTCGAACCTCTCTTTGAGGTGCGTCTGCACATCGAAAATCGCCCTGTTGTAATAGTGCGGAGCAATTTCGCGGGTAAACAGCTCAAGGATTTCAGCCGCTTCGAACGAACCCAGGTCCAGTTCGAAGCGATCTTCCATGAAGCGTTTGATCTTCTGGTTCGCCTCGTTCTCCTGTTCAGGAGTGAGGGTCAGGATCGGCGGCTTCTTCTTGACGGCCATTTACCAGCGACCATCCCACGCGGCGAAGTTCTGCAGCAATTGCAGGCCATGGGTATGGCTCTTCTCCGGGTGGAACTGCACGGCGAAACGCGAGCCATCGGCCAGCGCGGCGGCGAAATCAACCCCGTAATGGCCGCTACCGACCACCTGCCGCGCATTGCCGGCAGCGATGTAGTAGCTGTGCACGAAGTAGAAGCGCGCCAGGTCCGGAATGTTGTGCCACAGCGGGTGAATCACCGTCTGCTTCACTTCGTTCCAGCCCATGTGCGGCACTTTCAGGTGCTCGCCATCTTCGTGCAGATCCTTGCCGAAGAACTTCACCTGGCCTGGAAACAGACCGATGCAGTCGACGCCATCGTTCTCTTCGCTGCTGTCGAGCAAGGCTTGCATGCCCACGCAAATGCCAAGGAACGGACGGTCCTGGCTGACTTCACGCACTAGCGAATCAAAGCCCAGGCGACGGATCTCCGCCATGCAATCGCGAATCGCGCCAACGCCGGGGAATACCACCCGGTCGGCTTCGCGAATCACGTCGGCATCGCTGGTGATCAAGACCTTGCCGGCGCCGACGTGCTCGAGGGCCTTGGCCACCGAGTGCAGGTTGCCCATACCGTAATCGATAACCGCGACCGTCTGCATTACAGAACGCCTTTGGTCGAAGGCATTTGCCCGGCCATGCGGTCATCCAGCTCCACGGCCATGCGCAGCGCGCGGCCGAAAGCCTTGAACACGGTCTCGATCTGGTGGTGGGTGTTGTGCCCACGCAGATTGTCGATGTGCAGGGTGACGTTGGCGTGGTTGACGAAACCCTGGAAAAACTCCTGGAACAGGTCAACGTCGAAGCCGCCGACGGTAGCGCGGGTATACGGAACATGCATCTGCAGGCCAGGACGGCCGGAGAAGTCGATCACCACACGCGACAGCGCTTCATCGAGCGGCACGTAGGCGTGGCCGTAGCGACGGATGCCTTTCTTGTCGCCGATGGCTTTGGTGAAGGCCTGACCCAGGGTGATACCGACGTCTTCCACCGTGTGGTGGTCGTCGATATGCAGGTCGCCCTTGCTGACAATATCCAGGTCGATCAGCCCGTGACGGGCGATCTGGTCCAGCATGTGCTCAAGAAAAGGCACACCGATATCAAATCGGGCCTTTCCGGTGCCATCCAGGTTGATCGAGGCTTTGATCTGGGTTTCCAGAGTGTCGCGCTCGACAGACGCCATACGTTCGGCCATCACCAGCTCCGCAAAAAATCATTGGGGCGAAAAAGGCAGCCATTATAGGGTCGCGGGCGCTAAACAGAAACACGGGAGGTGATATCACTGACGGAGTGAACCCCGTGTTGTCGGGGATAGACATGTCCGTACAAGCAAAAAGATCGCAGCCTTCGGCAGCTCCTGACCGAGTCCACACTATGTCATGTGAACGCTGACTGTAGGAGCTGCCGAAGGCTGCGATCTTTTCAGGCATAAACCCGATGTGCCTGACACAACACATGCCAGGCACAATGCATCTCTTAATGGAACAGCACCGCTGTTTTCTGCAGGGTCACCCAAACACCCCACGCCAACGGAATCCCCACCACCAACCACGCAGCCACCGCCAAAGGCTTGGTGCCCGCATCCGCTTTCCACTCCAGCACAGTGCTGGCGTCAGCACCCTTGTCGTGGCCCAGCGCCTGTTCGGCGGCCAGTTCGGCGTCGGTCATGAAGTACTTGTCGGCCACCGGGCGCACCAGCAGGTTGCAGATGAAACCCAGCACCAGCAGGCCCGCGAGGATGTACAAGGTGATGTCGTACGCCGCGGCACGTTCAACGCCGATGCTCAGCTGATATTCACGCAGGTAGTTCACCAACACCGGCCCCAACACACCCGCCGCCGCCCAGGCTGTCAGCAGACGACCATGGATCGCGCCGACCATTTGCGTACCGAACAAGTCTGCGAGATAGGCAGGAACAGTCGCAAAACCACCGCCGTACATCGACAGGATGATGCAGAACGCCGCCACGAACAGCGCAACGCTGCCCAGGTGACCGAGGTTCGGGATCAGCGCGTACAGGGCGAAACCCAGGGCGAAGAACACAAAATAGGTGTTTTTGCGGCCCAGGTAGTCCGAGAACGAAGCCCAGAAAAACCGGCCACCGATGTTGAACAGGCTCAGCAAACCGGTGAAACCGGCAGCAATGGCGGCGATCGAGGCCAGTTGCGTAGCGTCCAGTTGACCGAACGTCAGGTCGTTGCCAAGCAATTTACCGGCGAACACTTCCTGCAACAGCGGCGAAGCCATGCCGAGGATGCCGATACCCGCCGAAACGTTCAGGCACAGCACCAGCCATACAAGACGGAATTGTGGGGTTTTCCACGCCACATTTACGTGGACGTGCCGGTGAGTGATCATCGCGTTCGAAGCTTTTTTCGCCGGAGCCGTCCAGCCTTCAGGCTTCCAGCCGGTTGGCGGAACGCGGTAGGACAGTGCGCCACCGATCATGAACACGAAGTAGATCGCAGCCATCACCAGGAAGCTCTGCCATACACCGACGCTGGTTGGCGAAGCAAAGTGGCCCATCAGGGCCGCAGCCAGTGGAGCGCCGACCATCGCGCCGCCACCGAACCCCATGATTGCCATGCCGGTCGCCATGCCGCGCTTGTCCGGGAACCACTTGATCAGGGTCGAGACCGGCGAGATGTAGCCCAGGCCCAGGCCGATACCGCCAATGACCCCGGAGCCGATCCACATCAGCCAGATCTGGTGGGTATAGACCCCCAGCGCCGAAATCAGCAGACCGCCACACCAGCACAGTGCCGATACAACACCTGCCTTGCGTGGGCCTGCGTGTTCGAGCCAACCGCCCCAGATCGCTGCCGAGCAACCCAGGAAGATGAAGAACAGGGTGTAGATCCAGCCGAGCATCGAGATCGGCCAGTCGCATTGCGACGAAAAGACCTGAGCGATGAAGCTCATGTCCGGCGCACAAGCCACGGCTTTGGTGACGCCCAGGGCTTTGGACAGCGGCAGCCAGAACACCGAAAAGCCATAGGCCATGCCGATGCACAGGTGGATGGCCAGAGCGGCCGGTGGTACAAGCCAACGGTTAAAACCGGGCTTGGCGATGATGCGCTCCTTGGACAGGAACGCGGGCCGGTCGGCAAAGCCGTCCGCCGTGATGCTCGTAGTCATGGTGTTTCCCCCAATTATTAGTAGGGTTCGCCAGCCGCCCCTCACCCCCAGCCTTTATGCACGCAGACATGACTGTTTTTAGGTGAAGCTTCATTTTGGTGCGACATCACGTCGCAGAAGGACGGACGAACGGGCAGAGGTTACCATTTGCACGTGACAGAAAAACCAAACTGATATCACCTTTTGTATGTCATCCGATCTCGTACCACTGGATGAGCATTGTTTTCACGGGGAATGGCTCCGTTTAACTTCACAGGAATTTCCATGCCGATCATTGTCGAGCTGCTGAACCAGGCCACTTATCAGGATCAGCAAGATCTACAGAAGATCTACCGCGACGCCCCGAACTGGCTGTTTGCGCCATTTGCAGGGGATAGCGGGCTGATCGAAGCGTGCCTGCTGGACAGTTCGCTGATCGCCGGACGCTTCAACGATCGATTGCTGGGCGCAGCACGGTTGCAACGGCACCATGACACCTGGCATTTGTCCCATCTGTGCGTACGAAAAATCACCCGTCGTCGTGGTGTTGCCGAGCGCCTGGTGAGCGAAGCGCAGAAAATGGCGGCGCAATCGGGCGCGACATTGCGCCTGCTGGCGCCTGCCGGGCACCTCGAAGTCCAGGCGCTGGCGGCTAAGCTGAAGGTGCCGCTGGATGTGCTTCCGACGTGATCGTCTGACCGGTCTGCCACTTCGGAGCGCTATACTCCCCGGCTAAATTTCGAATTCGACTAATACAAGGACTCGCCCATGAAAGCGTTCGGCAAAATCCTGGGTCTGGTACTTCTCGGGCTGTTGCTGATCATTGTGGCGCTGGGCTTTGCCCTGACCCACCTCTTCGATCCCAACGACTATAAAGACGAGATTCGCCAGATTGCCCGCGACAAGGCCCACATCGAGCTGACGCTCAATGGCGATATCGGCTGGAGCCTGTTCCCCTGGCTGGGCCTGGAATTGCATGAAGCCAGTGTGGCAACCCTGGCCAAGCCCACCGAGCCGTTTGCTGATCTGCAGATGCTCGGTCTGTCGGTCCGTGTAATTCCGCTGCTGCGCCGCGAAGTGCAGATGAGCGATGTGCGCGTCGAAGGCCTGAACCTGCGCCTGAACCGTGACAAGGACGGCCACGGCAACTGGGAAGACATCGGCAAGGTGCCAGCACCTGCTGCTGCGACGACCTCGACCACAACGCCCGCCACCCCCGGCGAACCCGCGCCAACGACCACCGCCCAGGCCGAAAAACCGGCTCAGCCGGTCCGCCTGGACATCGACAGCCTGACCGTCAACAACGCCCGCGTTGAGTACAGCGATGAGAAAACCGGCAAGCAGTTCAGCGCCGAGAGCATCCAGCTGAGTACCGGCCCGGTCCATGACTCGACCAACATCCCGGTCAAACTCACGGCGTTCCTGGGTACCAACCAACCGGTTCTGCGGGTGCGGACCGAGCTGGCCGGCGAGCTGCGCTTCGAGCGGGCGCTGCAACGCTACAAGTTCGAAGACATGAAACTCTCCGGCGAAGTCTCTGGCGATCCGCTGCAAGGCAAGACCATGACCTTCGCCGCTCAAGGTCAGTTGCTGCTGGACAAGGCCGCCAACGTCGCCGAATGGACCGGCATCAAGATCTCCGCCAACCAGTTGCGCGCCTTGGGTGAACTGAAAGCCAACGACCTCGACAAGACCCCGCAAATCAGCGGTGGCCTGTCGATTGCCCAATTCGATCTGGCGAAATTCGTCGACAGCATCGGCCAGAAACTCCCGGCGATGGCCGAAGGCAGCCTGAGCAAAGTTGAACTGGTCAGCCAGGTTGCCGGCACGCCGACCAGCCTGTTGCTCGATAACATCAACCTGAAACTTGACGACAGCAACTTCAGCGGCCGCATCGCCATCGAAGACTTCGCCAAGCAATCGCTGCGGGCAACCCTCAAGGCTGACACCTTCAACGTCGACCGTTACCTGCCGCCGAAATCCGCCGAAGCCAACAGCGCAACTCAGGTGCGCAAGGCTGAAGTGGCCAGCACCGAGGCCGATGCCCTGGCCGGCCCTGGCAGCACACCGCTGCCGCCATCACCGACCAAAGGCCCGTGGAGCAGCGACCGTCTGTTCCCGGTGGAGCGCCTGAGCAAACTCGACGTGGACGCCGACCTGACCTTCGGCCAACTGATCCTCGACAAACTGCCCATTCAGAACGCGACGCTCAAGGCTAACGGCCAGGGCGGCTTGCTGACCCTGGAGAACCTGCGCGGCGATCTGTACGACGGTAACTTCGAAGCCAAGGGCACCCTGGATGTGCGCCAGCAAGTGCCGGCACTGAACATGCAGACGCGCATCAACAACGTGCCGGTGGAGAAAATCCTCGAAAGCCAGGGGAAGAATCCACCGGTCAAAGGCCAGGTCACCCTCAACAGCACCCTGACCGGCAGTGGCAATAGCGAGAGCGCGCTGATCGACAGCCTCAACGGCAACGCCAGCTTCGTCATCAATAACGGCATGCTGCTCAATGCCAACCTTGAGCAACAACTGTGCAAAGGCATCGCCACCCTGAATCGCAAAACCCTCAGCGGTGAGCCACGGGGCAAGGACACTCCCTTCGAGGAGCTCAAGGGCAACCTGACTTTGCGCAACGGCGTGGCCAATAACCCGGACCTGAAAGTGCGCGTCCCGGGCATGACCGTCAACGGTAACGGCGACATCGACCTGCGGGTGCTGGGCATGGATTACCGCCTGGGCATCATCGTCGAAGGCGACAAGAGCGACATGCCAGACCCGGCTTGTCAGGTCGGCGAAAAATTCGTCGGCATTGAATGGCCGCTGCGCTGCCGTGGCCCGCTGGAGCTGGGCGCCAAGGCTTGCCGTCTCGATAATGAACGCATGGGCCAGGTCGCCAGCAAACTGGCCGGCGAGCGCATCAGCGAAAAAATCGACGAGAAACTTGGCGATAAAGTCAGCCCGGAACTGAAAAACGCGCTCAAGGGGCTGTTCAAGCGATGAGAGCCGAGCAGTTTTCAACGGCCGTGCTGGATTGGTACGACCGCCATGGCCGCCACGATTTGCCTTGGCAACAGGGCATCACCCCTTACCGGGTGTGGGTCTCGGAAATCATGTTGCAGCAGACCCAGGTCAGCACGGTGCTGAACTACTTCGACCGGTTCATGGCCTCGCTGCCAACCGTCGAAGCCCTGGCCGCAGCACCGGAAGACGAAGTACTGCACCTGTGGACCGGCCTCGGTTACTACACCCGCGCGCGCAACCTGCAAAAGACCGCGAAGATTGTGGTCGCCGAATATGACGGCGAGTTTCCCCGTGATGTGGAAAAACTCACCGGGCTGCCAGGTATCGGCCTGTCCACCGCCGGGGCGATTGCCAGCCTGAGCATGGGCATCCGCGCGCCGATCCTCGACGGCAACGTCAAACGGGTGCTGGCGCGCTTTACCGCGCAAGAGGGTTATCCCGGCGAGCCGAAGGTCGCCAAACAGCTGTGGGCGAACGCTGAGCGCTTCACGCCGCATGATCGGGTCAACGCCTACACCCAGGGGATGATGGATCTGGGCGCCACGCTCTGCACCCGCAGCAAGCCGAGCTGCCTGCTCTGCCCACTGAAAAAGGACTGCGAAGCACACATGCTCGGCCTGGAAACCCGCTACCCGATCCCCAAGCCACGCAAAGCCGTGCCACAGAAGCGCACGCTGATGCCGATGCTCGCCAACGGCGACGGCGCGATTCTGCTTTACCGACGCCCTTCCACGGGCCTGTGGGGCGGTCTCTGGAGCCTGCCGGAACTCGATGACCTCGACGACCTGCAACATCTGGCTTCGCAGCACTCGCTGGAACTGGGCAGCCAGCAGGCACTGCCGAGCCTGGTGCACACCTTCAGCCACTTTCAATTATCCATCGAACCCTGGCTGGTGCAGGTCCAGGAGGCCGGCCATCACGTGGCCGAGGCCGACTGGCTCTGGTATAACCTCGCCACCCCGCCGCGCCTGGGCCTTGCTGCCCCGGTCAAAACCTTGCTCGAGCGCGCGGCCGCCGTATTGAACGCAGGAGAGTCGTCATGACCCGCACCATCATGTGCCGCAAGTACAAAGAAGAACTGCCCGCCCTGGAGCGCGCTCCATTCCCGGGTGCAAAAGGTCAGGACATTTTTGACCACGTCTCGGCCAAGGCCTGGGCCGACTGGCAGAAACACCAGACCCTGCTGATCAACGAAAAACGCCTGAACATGATGAACGCCGAAGACCGCAAATACCTTCAGGGTGAGATGGACAAGTTCTTTTCCGGCGAGGATTACGCCAAGGCTGAAGGCTACGTTCCACCTGCTCAATAATTGATCAAAATCCGGGGTCGGCACGTAAGCGACGGTAATAATTAAATATTTTTTGAAAACTTGCTTGACGACCCCCTGAAAAACCCGTTTAATGCGCCCCGTTGCCCAGATAGCTCAGTCGGTAGAGCAGGGGATTGAAAATCCCCGTGTCGGCGGTTCGATTCCGTCTCTGGGCACCAAATACCGAAAACCCTGAATCGCAAGATTCAGGGTTTTTTTATGCCTGCGATTTAATCGGACATCACGCAAGCCACCTCTCCTGACTAGTTTTGACCGCCCCAGTGGAAAACCAGATTGCGAGCGGCACCACTGCCTACATCCGCTGTATCACGCCGCACCTCACCTTTATGCGTGGCGATAACGGTGTACTTGCCGGCAGGCAGCTGAACGTATACCAGCGGCCCAGCCCCACTCAGTGTCAGCACGGTCTGCCCTGCGGCTTTCTGGATGACCACTTCCACATCTGGAATGTATTCGTCCTGAGGCCCGGTGGAGAAGGTCATGTGCAGGTTGTAGCCCTTGGTTTGTTGAATGGCTTTAGCCTCGTCCTCTCCAATCCCCCCGGACAGGTAGGTAATCCCGTTTTGCTGTTGCTGCTGGACTTGCACGGCTGAGCTGTCGATCGGCTCAAGGCTGGCGGCGTTAAGCACGACTGGCAACAGCAGTACGCCGACAGCGGCGATGGACAGCATGAATGAATGGACGTACTTCATGATGGCGACTCCCGGGTTACACAGAACCCATTCGTTACTCCTTTTAGATTTATCGCTGAATACTCAAGTTTTAGATCGATTCGGAATTGGGCTACTGCGAATCGGACTACACGATTTGCTCCTCAAGTACGAGCTGTAGTCGGTGGCGTCCTGCAAGACGAATCCGGTATTTCCTTCCGGTTTACCAGCAGCGCCCGGCATCGCCGACTATCGCTCTCTTGCCATCCTCTTGCGCCTGTTCCCTCCAGCTGCGGAAGATGTCATGAGCCACCTCAAACCCGATAACACTCAAGATCCACAAATGGCTTCACTGCTCGGCAGTCTTGGCGAACTGATCCGGGAAGCGCGTCAGAAGGTGCTGCGAGCGGTCGATACCGTTCAGGTGCAAACCTGTTGGCAGATCGGCCGGCATATTGTGGAATTCGAACAGGAAGGCGCTCGGCGGGCGGCTTATGGCAAGCAGCTGCTATCGACGCTGGCCAAAGTCCTGACTTCCGAGTTTGGAAAAGGTTTTGACGAACGCAATCTGCCATACATGCGGGACTTTTATCAGACCTTTCCAATTTGGAACGCAGTGCGTTCCGAATTGAGCTGGACCCACTACCGCAGACTGCTACGAGTCGATAACGACAACGCTCGCCACTGGTACATGAACGAATCAGCACTCCAGAACTGGTCAAGTCGCGCCCTTGAGCGCCAGATCAACACCCTCTACTACGAACGCCTGCTGGCGAGCCGCGACCGGGTTGCCGTCAAGCAGGAAGCCGCCACCAACATCCAGCAAATGAACGCCAGCCCTCGGGATTTCATCCGGGACCCCGTGCTACTGGAGTTTCTCGGCCTGCCCAATGCGGGCCTGGTTCAGGAAAGCGAACTTGAACAAGCACTGATCGATCAACTTCAGGGTTTTCTGCTCGAACTGGGCAAAGGCTTCGCCTTCATCGCTCGCCAGCAACGCATCAGTACCGAGAGCAAAGACTTCTACATCGATCTGGTGTTCTACAACTACCTGCTCAAGTGCTTCGTCATCTTCGACCTCAAGCGTGGCGTACTGACCCACCAGGATGTCGGCCAGATGGACATGTATGTACGCATGTACGACGACCTCAAGCGCGGACCGGAGGACGGCCCCACCGTTGGCCTCATTCTCTGCGCGCAAAAAGATGAATCGGTGGTGCGCTATTCAGTGCTGCAAGGCAATGAACAACTGTTCGCAAGTACCTACAGACTGGTGCTGCCGAGTGAGGAGGAACTTCGCACAGAACTGGATCGGGAATGGGCGGTGCTTGAGGAACGGTTACTCAAACGCCCCCGATAAGCGCGGGCAGATTGTTCATAAACGGCATGACGACTATGGTGAGTAGCTCGCCGCCAAGGTTCAAAGCCGATGAACTTACAGGACATGCCCTCACTGGCCCCGACTCAATTCGAGTTGCCGTTGCCCACCCGCACACCTGGCGAATCCTTCAAGGAACCCGCCGCCGATGGCTTCCTCCTTGGCGGCTTCACCTGGCGGCACACCCATCAAGACCCAACTCGCCCGGTGGTGATCATCAACGCCGCCACCTCAGTCCGTTGCCGACACTATTCGCGCTTCGCCGATTACCTGTTCGCCAACGGCTTTGACGTGATCACTTATGACTACCGTGGCATCGGCGAGTCGCGCCCCGCTTCGCTGAAAGGGCTTGAGGCCTCATGGTCTGACTGGGGCGCGCTGGATTTCGAGGCGATGCTGCAAAGAGCGCAACGCGAATTTGCGGGACAACCCATCAATGTCGTCGGCCACAGCTTCGGCGGCTGTGCTGCGGGACTGGGCGCTTCCGGCCATGTGATCCGACGCCTGGTGACGGTGGGCGCGCAATTCGCTTACTGGCGCGACTACGCCCCCGCTCATCGTTGGCGGATGCTCGTCAAGTGGCACGTGGTGATGCCGTTGATGACGATGCTTTGCGGCTACTTCCCCGGCAAACGCCTGGGTTGGCTCGAAGACACCCCCACCGGCGTGGTTCGCGACTGGAGCACGCCCAGCAACCGATATGAGAAGCGCCCCAGCGGTCGCCTCATCCACGCTAGAACCGGTCAGCTCCCCTTCGCCAACGTCAGCGCACAAACACTGGCCATCAGCCTCAGCGACGATCCCTACGGCACGACACCCGCTATCGAGCGCCTGCTCGGCTACTTCACCAACAGTACAAATACCCACCTGAGAATCACGCCTGAGGACATCGGCGAAGAAGAAGTCGGACATTTCGCCTTTTTTCGCAGCGCATACCAAGCCACACTATGGCCCATTGCATTGTCCTGGCTGCAGACCGGCGAGCTGGCCCCCAATACACCCGGGCGGCGAGTGCCCCGCAACTGATTTGATGCACCCTCTCAACGAATTACGGAATGACGCCCATGGCCTCCGCCAACAAGCAGAACAAACGCGCCTCCCGCGCCAAAGCCAAGGCCAAGCAGAACCGCACCCAGCGGGCCGCCGCGCCAGTCGAGCTGGACCCGAACGACGATCGCATCGACTTCGAATCGGTGGACCTGACCGAACTGTTCAAAAAAATGATCGACGCCGAAAAAACCAGCCAGCAAGCGATGTGCACGGCCTTCCTTGAAGACCCGCTGCTGGAACTGGTGTACGAGCAGGAAGGCGAAGAAGGTGCAACGGACTTCATCCTTGCGGCGCTGATCGAGTACCGCCAATGGTCCACCGAGACCGACGAAGCCGGCGCCCTGGCGTGGATCGAATCCCCGGCCTTCCAGGCTGATTACGTGGCGGCGTCCGACGCCATCGCGGCCCAAACCCAACAGAAAACCCACTGAGTTCCCATGGCATCCCTGAATAAGCAACAGAAACGCGCCAAACGCGCAAAGGCCAAAGCCAAACAGATCCGCATGGTCGGCAGAAAGCCTGCCGATCTGAACGATGACCTGGGTGAGATCGGCGAGCCGATCCCGGAATACACCCTGGCGATGTTCAGCAAAATGCGTGACGCCGAAGCCACCAGCCGCAACGACATGCTGCTGACCCTGCTGTCGAACCTTGCCGGCATCATCAGCGACCATCCAGAACTGCTGGATATGGAAAACGCCGACAACGAAGCCATGGCCGCCACGCACCTGGCCGCCGACATGCTGATCGACTACCGCATGTGGGCCGATGGCATGGACCGCGATACCGCCCAGGCCTGGCTGACCGATCCGCAATTCATCACCGACTTTGGTGATGCGCTGGACAGTTATCGTCAGTCGCTGGACCTGCCGGTCGAAAAGACCAAGTAACGCTACCCCGCAAGAAAAAAACGGCCGCGAGTCATCACTGACAGCGGCCGTTTTTTTGTAACCATAAATCTGTCGTGACTACCCACCCTTCGTCAGTCGCGACGTATATCCCATTGACATATCCCGCCGAAATTCTATTCTTTGACTTCAAGCACCAGCAAAGCGCAGGAGGCCACCATGGAACAAACCACCCTTTTTATGAGCAATCGAAGCCAGGCCGTCCGCCTGCCCAAAGCCGTCGCAATGCCCAGTGATGTGAAACGAGTCGATGTGATCGCTATCGGCAGGGCTCGCCTCATCACCCCGGCAGGAGAAGCCTGGGACAGCTGGTTCGATGGTGAAGGCGTGAGCGCAGACTTCATGGCCGACCGTGAACAGCCAGCCGATCAGGAGCGTGAGTCGTTCTGATGATCAAATACATGCTTGATACCAATATTTGCATCTTCACCATCAAGAACAAACCGCTGGCTGTTCGCGAAGCCTTCAATCGTCATCACGGCCAGCTGTGCATCAGCGCCATCACCTTGATGGAGCTGATCTACGGCGCCGAAAAATCTGYCTCACCGGAAAAAAACCTCGCTGTCATCGAAGGTTTTGCTGCCCGTCTTGAGATCTTGCCTTTTGACTATGAAGCAGCCGCGCACACCGGAATGATTCGCTCGGAACTGGCTAAAGCAGGGACGCCAATAGGCCCTTATGACCACATGATTGCCGGCCACGCACGCTCACGAGGATTCACCATCGTGACGAATAACCTTCGGGAATTTGAGCGTGTATCCGGTTTACGGGTTGAAGACTGGGTTCACCCCGATTGAACCAGGCACAACAGACAAAACAAAAACGGCCGCGTGTCATCACTGACAGCGGCCGTTTTGCGTTACGCGGTACGGATCAGCTCAGCACCACAGCGCCCAGTTTCTGCAGCTTGCGACGACGCGCCACAAACAGACCGGCAGCCACCACCAACACGCTCAGCAGACCCGTCGCGAGGATCTCCACGCGATGCGCTTCCTGGAACAGCATGATGGTCAGGGCGGCGATGATGAATACGATCACCGCGTAGGTCAGACCCGGGAACAGCCACATGCTGAAGGCGATTTTTTCACCGCGAGCCATGCGCTGTTTGCGCATACGCAATTGCGAAAATGCAATCACCAGGTACACCAGCAACGCGATGGCGCCAGAGCTGGCCAGCAGGAATTCGAACACGGCAGCCGGGGCCACGTAGTTGGCGAAGACTGCAAGGAATGCCGCAGCGGTCGACAGCATCACGGCCCAGTAAGGTGTGCCGCTGCTATTGGTGCGCTGGGAAACGGCCGGCGCGTCGCCGCGTTTACCCAACGAGAACATCATCCGCGAAGCGGTGTAGAGCGCGGAGTTCAGGCAGCTGGTGACCGCAACCAGAACCACGATATCAACGATCAGCTTGGCATTCGGGATCCCCATGCGCTCCAGCACGGTCTGGTAGGAACCAACGCTGGCCAGAATCGGGTCGTTCCACGGCACCAAGGCCACAACGATGAAAATGGAGACGAGGTAGAACAAGCCAATCCGCCAGATGACCGAGTTGGTGGCCTTGGAGATCTGCTGGCCAGGGTTCTTCGATTCCGCGGCCGCGATGGTCACGATCTCGGTGCCCATGAAGGAAAACATGGTGGTCAGAATGGCGCCGAGCACCGCGCCCATGCCGTTTGGCAGGAAGCCTTGAGTGTCAAACAAGTGCGACACGCCGCTGACCTGGCTGGTGGGCAGGAGGCCGAAGATCGCCAGAATGCCCAGACCGATAAAGCCGATGATCGCCACGACTTTGACCAGGGCGAACCAGAACTCGAACTCGCCGTAGTTCTTCACGCTGAACAGGTTGGTCACCGTCAGCAGTAACGTGATGACCAAGGTGAAGGCCCAGATCGCCACGTTCGGGAACCAGGCATGCAGAATGGTCGCCGCAGCGTTAGCTTCCAGCGGGATGACCAAAACCCAGAACCACCAGTAGAGCCAGCCGATGGTGAAACCGGCCCAGTGACCGATCGCACGATCGGCATACGTCGAGAAGGAGCCTGTATCTGGCGATGCAACGGCCATCTCGCCGAGCATGCGCATGACCAGAACCACCAGCGCACCGGCGGCAGCGTAGGCCAACAGCACGGCCGGGCCTGCAGCGGCGATGGCGTGGCCGGAGCCGACGAACAGGCCGGCACCGATAACCCCGGCGATCGACAGCATGGTCACATGACGCGGTTTGAGCCCCTGTTCGAGGCCATTGGAGCTTTGCGTACTGCTCATTGAAACTACCTTTGCCTGGAAATCGATTCAGTCCACCCCGCCTGAAAATCCCTTCTCGTAAAAAGAATCCAACAGAGTGTTCCTTATTCTGCACGCAATAATTGCGCCAAAATGTTTCACGCCCCCGGTATACGCGGCCTGTGCGCCGATGGAGCGCTTATCGCAAGTCATTGAGATTAATGGCATTTAGCCAGAGCGTTACCTTGCCACCCACTTCAGGAACGAATCCATGCACCGGAAACACACCCAAAAAGGCAGGCGCGCACAATAAAAGTGCAGATCAGGAACGTTTGGCCGGTTAGCGCTTCCAACACCCCGCCAAAGCTGGCAACATCGCGCCTTTTTTTACGGGACAGCCGGACCACATCGGGTTCAAACGGCTGTTCGGTTGATAGCAGCGCGACAGTCTGCTGTACCGATGCGACAACCTGCCACATGCCATCCGTTTACCGTCCCGAGCGCTGTTGGCTGCCATTCGAACGCTATGCTAGCTTGGCCGCCTCGCCAGGAAGGCGACCAACAGCAGGAGCGCAACACACTATGAGGAACGCACATGGCTGAGGCCACGCCCGCGCTTGAAATCCGCAACTTGCACAAACGCTACGGACAGCTTGAGGTGCTCAAAGGCATCTCGCTGACCGCCCGCGACGGCGACGTGATCTCGATCCTGGGCTCCTCCGGTTCCGGCAAGTCCACGTTCCTGCGTTGCATCAACCTGCTGGAAAACCCGCACCAGGGCCAGATCCTGGTGGCCGGCGAAGAACTCAAGCTCAAGTCCGCCAAGAACGGCGAACTGGTCGCTGCCGACGGCAAACAGATCAATCGCCTGCGCAGCGAGATCGGTTTTGTATTTCAAAACTTTAATCTCTGGCCGCACATGACCGTGCTCGACAACATCATCGAGGCCCCGCGCCGCGTACTCGGTCAGAGCAAGGCCGAGGCCATCGAAGTCGCCGAAGCCCTGCTGGCCAAGGTCGGCATCGCTGACAAGCGCCACGCCTACCCCGCACAACTCTCCGGCGGCCAGCAGCAACGTGCAGCCATCGCCCGCACTTTGGCAATGCAACCCAAGGTGATCCTGTTCGACGAACCCACCTCCGCCCTTGACCCGGAAATGGTCCAGGAAGTACTTAATGTCATCCGCGCACTGGCCGAAGAAGGCCGTACCATGCTGCTCGTGACCCATGAAATGGGTTTCGCCCGCCAGGTTTCCAGCGAAGTGGTGTTCCTCCACCAAGGCTTGGTAGAAGAACAAGGATCGCCGCAGCAGGTATTCGAAAACCCGCTTTCGGCGCGCTGCAAACAATTCATGTCCAGCAACCGCTAACGGAGCTACCCGCATGCAGAACTACAAAAAGATCTTCCTGGCTGCGGCCGTCACCCTGGCCTTCAGCGCCGGTGCCGTCGCCGAGACCTTGAAGATGGGCATCGAAGCGGCCTACCCGCCGTTCAACAACAAAGATGCCAGTGGCAATGTCGTCGGCTTCGACAAAGACATCGGCGACGCCTTGTGCGCCAAGATGAAAGTCGAGTGCAGCGTGGTCACCTCCGACTGGGACGGCATCATCCCGGCCCTGAACGCCAAGAAGTTCGACTTCCTGATCTCCTCGATGTCGATCACCGACGAGCGCAAGCAAGCGGTGGACTTCACCGAACCGTACTACTCCAACAAGCTGCAGTTCATCGCCAAGAAAGACGTCGACTTCAAGACCGACAAGGCTTCGCTGCAGGGCAAGGTGATCGGCGCCCAACGCGCGACCCTGGCCGGTACCTGGCTGGAAGACAATATGGAAGGCGTCGAAGTCAAACTCTACGACACCCAGGAAAACGCCTACCTGGACCTGACTTCCGGTCGTCTGGACGGCATCCTGGCCGACAAGTACGTCAATTATGAGTGGCTGAAAAGCGACGCCGGCCGTGCTTACGAATTCAAGGGCGACCCGGTGGAAGAAAGCGACAAGATCGGTATCGCCGTTCGCAAGAACGACCCGATCCGCGAAAAGCTGAACGCAGCTCTGAAAGAAATCGTCGCTGACGGCACCTATAAGAAGATCAACGACAAGTACTTCCCGTTCAGCATCTATTGATTCTGACCTGCCTGACCGGCGCCGTTCGCTGACGGCGCCAGTCCTTGGCATTGCCTGCCGCGATTTGAAAAGAAATCCATGATTATCGACCTCTACGGATTCGGCCCGGCGCTCGCCGCTGGCGCACTGATGACTGTAAAACTGGCACTCTCGGCCTTGTGCCTGGGGCTGGTGCTCGGTCTGCTCGGCGCCTTGGCCAAGACTTCCCCGTACAAGCCGCTGCAATGGCTTGGCGGCACTTATTCAACGCTGGTTCGCGGCATCCCGGAATTGCTCTGGGTGCTGTTGATCTACTTCGGCACGGTCAATCTGATGCGTGCGCTGGGTGAGTTCTTCGGCAATCCCGAGCTCGAACTCAACGCCTTTGCCGCCGGCGTGATTGCGCTGGGGCTGTGTTTCGGCGCCTATGCCACGGAAGTGTTTCGCGGGGCGATTCTGGCGATTCCCAAAGGCCACCGTGAAGCCGGTGTAGCCTTGGGTCTGTCGAAATTCCGCATCTTTACCAAGTTGATCATGCCGCAGATGTGGCGCATCGCCCTGCCGGGCCTGGGCAATCTGTTCATGATTCTGATGAAAGACACTGCGCTGGTATCGGTCATCGGCCTTGAAGAAATCATGCGTCACGCACAAATCGGCGTGACCGTGTCCAAGCAACCGTTCACCTTCTATATGGTGGCTGCCTTCATGTACCTGGGCCTGACCATTCTGGCCATGACCGGCATGCACTTAATGGAACGACGCGCCGCTCGCGGCTTTGCGAGGAGCACCCAATGAATTGGGAAGTCATCATCAAGTGGCTGCCAAAACTGGCTCAGGGCGCGACGCTGACCCTGGAGCTGGTGGCCATCGCCGTGATTGCCGGGTTGCTGCTGGCAATTCCGCTGGGCATCGCTCGCTCATCGCGACTCTGGTATGTGCGGGCATTCCCCTACGGCTACATCTTCTTTTTCCGTGGCACTCCGTTGCTGGTTCAACTGTTCCTGGTCTACTACGGCCTGGCGCAGTTCGACGTGGTGCGTAACAGCTCGATGTGGCCGTACCTGCGCGATCCGTTCTGGTGCGCCACCGCGACCATGACCTTGCACACTGCCGCCTACATCGCTGAGATCCTGCGCGGCGCGATCCAGGCGATTCCACCGGGCGAGATCGAAGCGGCGCGGGCGCTGGGCATGTCCCGGGCCAAGGCGTTGTTCTACATCATGCTGCCACGTGCTGCGCGTATCGGCCTGCCGGCGTACAGCAACGAAGTGATCCTGATGCTCAAGGCCAGTGCCCTGGCCAGTACCGTGACCCTGCTGGAACTGACCGGCATGGCCCGCACCATCATTGCTCGCACCTACCTGCCGGTGGAGATCTTCTTCGCCGCGGGCATGTTCTATCTGCTGATGGCTTACGTGCTGGTGCGCGGCTTCAAGCTGCTGGAGCGCTGGCTGCGCGTCGATGCCTGCCAAGGGCGTTGATGCCTGCGTGCTGACGGGCGAGACTCTGCTCGCCCGCTTCGCTGCGCTGGATGCTTTTCTGATCGAGCATCAAGCGCTGTGGAAGCCCCGACCGTTTACCCATCTGCAACTACCCTGGGAAGCATCCTACCCGGAGTTGGCGTTGTGGCTACGCGGGCGGTCGCTGGAAGATGCAGAAAACAGTCATAACCAGCCTGGCTGGCTCGATGCGCCGGAGCCGTTTGTTTCATTGGCGGCGATGTCTCTTGAGCTGAGTGCGATAGGCGAATTGCCCGCTCGTGCACTCGAAGCGGCGGGCCATCGGTTGAATGTGGATGTGCCGGGACGCAAGTGGCAGCAGATTGAAGCATTCGCCGGTTGCTTACAGTTTGCCCGCGCACCGACGCATTGGCTGGACTGGTGTTCGGGCAAGGGCCATTTGGGGCGACGCCTGCTGCAAATCGGTCAACAATTGACCTGCCTGGAATACGACCCGGCGCTGGTCGCCAGCGGCCAGGCACTCAGCCAGCGCCATCAAATGCATGCGCTACATGTCGAACAGGATGTACTCGCACCTGGCGCAGCCTCTTTATTGAATGCCGATCACACGCCCGTAGCGCTGCACGCCTGCGGGGATCTGCATGTGCGACTGATCCAGCTCGCCAGCGCCGCCGGGTGCAAACAACTGGCCATCGCACCGTGCTGCTACAACCGGATCAGTCTGAACACCTATCGGCCACTTTCCTGTGCGGCAGAGCGCTCCGACCTACAGCTTTCCCTCGATGATCTTGCGCTGCCGATGAGCGAAACCGTCACCGCCGGCGCTCGCGTCCGACGCCAGCGCGACACCTCCATGGCCCGGCGCCTGGGGTTCGACCTGCTGCAACGGCAGCTGCGCGGTATCGACGAATACCTGCCCACCCCTTCCCTGCCCAGCGCCTGGCTGGACAAACCCTTCTCCGATTACTGCCGCGATCTGGCCGCACTCAAAGACTTATCCACAGTCGGCACGCCAGATTGGGCCGCACTGGAAGCCGCCGGCTGGAAGCGATTGGCCGAAGTGCGCAACCTGGAGCTGCTGCGAGGTCTTTTCCGCCGGCCTCTGGAGCTGTGGCTGGTACTCGATCGGGCACTTTTCCTCATTGAGCAGGGTTATGTCGTTCGTCTCGGCACCTTCTGCGAATCCCCACTCACACCGCGCAATTTCCTGCTCCTGGCAGAACGTCCTTAAACAGCCGCAGCCTGTGGATAACTCTGTTGATGGAATTTTCGTGGATCCAATATCCACGCTGTCTCACGCCTAAAACACTGTTGGTTATTTTTTGTTCACAAAAATAAAAAACCTGTAAAACAGGTATTTGCGGGCAAATGAGAACGGGTCTACAAAAGCGGAATGAACAAGGCAGGTCCTCTAGTCGATTGTGCATAAGCATTTCATCAAAACGACATAACCGCTGAATACCGGACACCCACGGCTGAAAATTGCGCCTTGCTATTCCAGCATGCCGGGGCCGACAGTGCGGCCATGAACAAGAAAAGTCTAACCGCCTGGAGGCGGTCGTGACGTTCATTTCTTACCCACAGAATTTCGAAGACATCCGCCTGCGGCGAGCCCTGCAGAAACTCAAAAGAGTACTGGCCCACGCCTGACCGAAAGCCAGCGCAAAAATAGTCTGAATTCAGGGGTTTACAGGACCAACCCAATCGCTATAATCGTCGCCCTGACACGCCGGTATAGCTCAGATGGTAGAGCAACTGACTTGTAATCAGTAGGTCCCGGGTTCGATTCCTGGTGCCGGCACCACTTTAGGCTCCATTGCATTCCACTGAATGCTCTGGAAGCCCCGAAAACCCGCCCTTTGGCGGGTTTTTTCGTTCCAGAACCCTCCGTCGGGTTCCAAGAAAATCCCCCTTCCCAGCAGCTATCTTTGGGGTACAGCGTCTTTGTTATCTGGAGACCGTACCCTATGCCACGTCTAGCGATCCCCCTCAGCGACCTGCAATGCCGCACGGCTAAACCCCGCGAACGCGCCTACAAGCTTTTCGACGGCGGCAGCATGTACCTCTTCGTCAAACCCAACGGCGTCAAGACCTGGCGCCTGAGGTATTTCAAGCCCAGCGGCAAGGAAGCCACGCTGATCATCGGCAATTACCCCATCGTGTCCTTGGCCGTCGCAAGGCGTAAGCGCGACGAGGCCAAAGCGCTGCTGCTCGACAACCTAGATCCAATGGAAGAGAAGAGAAAGGCCAAGATAGCAGCTCAGCGAGCGGCTCTGCTTTTCGAAACCGTTGCCCTTGAGTGGCACGCCGACATGTCCCGCCGCTGGACCGAAGGCCATGCAAAAACGGTGATGAGCCGACTGCGCACCCACGTATTCCCGCTCATAGGCCAACGGCCCATCGCCGAGCTCGATACCCACGACCTGCTGGAAATCACCCAGCGCATCAAGGAGCGCGGCACCATGGATGTGGCGCTCAGGGTGCAAAACTACTTATCCACCATCATGCGTGGGGCCAAAAGAGCTCGGCAGATCAGCGAGAACCCCGCGCTGGATCTTGCAGGCTCGATCCACGCGCCGCGCACAGTCCATCGTCCTGCACTCTCGCTCAATCGCCTGCCCGAACTGCTACACCGCATCGACAACTACAACGGCCGCGAGATGACGCGCCTCGCCGTCCTGCTAACGCTCCATGTGTTCGTCCGGTCCAGCGAACTGCGCTTCGCGAGATGGAGTGAGTTCGACTTTCAACGGGCCATGTGGGAAATCCCCGACGTGCGTGCACCGATTGACGGGGTACGTAACTCCACACGTGGGACCAAGATGAACGGCGACATTCAAATCGTCCCGCTTTCACCACAAGTTATCGAGATTCTGCAGCGGCTGCGCAGCCTGAGCCGCTTTTCAGAGCTGGTGCTGCCCGGTGATCACAAATACTGGAAACCCATGTCCGAAAACACCGTGAATCAAGTGCTGCGCAATGTCGGATATGACACGGCCAAGGATGTGTGCGGCCATGGCTTCAGAACCATGGCCTGTAGCGCCTTGCTAGAGTCAGGGCTGTGGACAGATGCTGCCATCGAACGGCAGATGAGCCACAAGGAACGCAACCGCGTGCGCGCCGCGTATATCCACAAAGCCGAATTCCTTGAACAGCGCAGGCTAATCATGGCGTGGTGGAGCAACTACCTCGATGCCAACCGCCATGGGCATGTAACGCCTCACGAATTCGCCCACCCTGTCGGCGACAATATCACCGCCCTGCCAAACAGTCGTGGCACATTCCATCGTGGGTAAGCTTGTGAGATCACCGCAGTCCGCCCTTCCACGCGGGTCCATCCAAGCAGGGCAGCAAAGCCGCCCTGCTTGGATGGACCTCACTTAAAAAATCTAAAGCCTGCGCAACTGTCTGTGGAAAACCACTGATTTCCACCGGTGGATAATTTCATCCACAGCCGCAAAATCCCCGAAAAATCGAGCCTTGACCGAAATTATCCACAGGCGTAAAAAAGATCGTGCAAGTGCTGTCGTTGACAGCAACCCAGGTAGCCAGAACCTTTGAGGCTACGCCACGAACGTGGTGGTTCACCCCCAAGTGCGATTAGCGTCCGGCGGCTCGCACGGTCACAGCAATGTGATGGATGCCTACTTCTCAACTTTGCCTACTGCGGCAAAACCCACCCTACCCGGCTGCCCTGCAGCAACCTATCCGCTTGGCCATTTCACTGCGCCAACCTGCGTTCGTCTCTTACTTCCAGGAAGAGACGAACGCTCCTACCGCTGCTGCAGCCCAACTCGTACAAGGCTTTGCGGCATTCCCCCTCGTGACAATCGGCGTGACAAACACCGAAAAATCACCAGCAACAGCGATGCAGATGATGGTGCCGCAGCCCACGGAATGGACTGCACCTGACTGACAGTCAGGCATGCCCCGGTCATCGCATTACTGCCTTCACCCAACTCAGGATCTCGCGGCGCTGGTCTCGTTAGCCAGCGCAGCCTCCACCCGCCCACTTCCTCGGAAGTGCTCAGGAGGCCAGATCATGAGATGCCCAAGCTCTTGGCCGTAAGGAGCCGCCTGTCCCGCGTCAGTGGACAACCCTCACAGGTCGCAGGGGCCTTGATCCCTGATAGCACTCAACATCCATGGCGGGATGACGTGGGGAAAGTTTCAAGGGCTTTGGCATTGAGAGGAGTTTGATCATGGCATTGGTCGGTAGACGCGACGGGCGAAATTTTGGATGGGGTCGGCAGCTGAGCTATGCCGGGCCGCAGGCATTGCGCGATATGTTTGGCGGTGGGCATTACGCCACGGTCAAAGCACACAGTGATCGGTGGCAGGCGTTTGTGCGCTGGTGTCGGTCGGAGGATGGGCCAGGGTTTAACGATTCGCGAAAAATTGATCGGCAGACCTTGTTGGACTATGCCGGGCATCTGCGGCAGCAAGTTGAACAAGGGGCTATCTGCATCGCCACCGCGCAAAACCGGTTATCCAGCGTGAACCGGACCATGGCCGCGCTTCGCGGTGATCAGTATGTGAAAGTGCCGAGTCCGAGCAAGGCACTAGGCATGCGGCGCACCAGTGTTCGTCGCTCGGTGCCGCAAGGCCAAGACCGCGAACACGTGAAGCGGATCGTCGACGTCCTCTGCGAACACCAAATGCCGCGCGCCGCGGCCATCGCTCAGTTGGCGCGAGCCACCGGCATGCGCTTGCGTGAGGCCATTTTGGCCGACCTACCGCGTCTAAAACGTGAGGCTGAACAATACGGCAAGATCAACATCCAAGATGGCACCAAAGGGGGCCGCTCAGGTGCCTCGGCACCTCGCTGGATTACGGTAGATGAGCATATTCGTGACGCTCTGAGGTTTGCCGAACAGGTCTCGCCTGACGGTAGCCGCAACCTGTTAGCTCCGCACGAAAGCTACCGCGATTTCAGGCAGTGCGTCGTTCGGGCTGCTCGGGACATACTCCATACGCACAACCTCAAAGGCTTCCACGAATTGCGGGCGGCCTATGCGTGCGAACGCTACGAGCAAATCACCCATCATCTCGCGCCCATCAACGGTGGTCGCTGCTATCAGCTCGACCAACGCCTCGATCGGGAGGCCCGAGACCAAATCAGCTATGAGCTGGGGCACGGCCGTATCGACGTGGTATCGGCTTACATTGGTGGTCGAGCATGAGCAAGCCATTCGATATGGAACTGTTCCTGGCGAGCGCTCTGACCGGGTCGCATGCCACGCACCTGCGTCACCTTCGCCAAGCGAAGGCCATTCAAGCAGCGATCTCTAATCGCTGGCACCTAGATAATCCATGGACCTGGCAGCGAAAGCATCTCGTATGGTTTCTAAACCACCGCGTGAACCAGCACGCGAAATCGACCCGCTATTACTATCTGCTGACCATGCATTTGCTCACTCTTCGCTTAGAAAAATCCTGGCAGTTCAACCGCTAGCCGCAGGTCAACAACCAGCCAAAAGCTAGATGTGTGATTATCAAGTACAGGACTAGCAGACCGGTTATTCTCTTTGACTTCGGGATCAGTCAAGGGAGCTCACTGACTATGTAGTAATAATAGGAAGAATATGTACCGATATCTAATTCAGACCTGAAGCTGACACTATAGAATCATCTAGAAATTCTGGGATATTTTACATTAACTCAAAAACTCAGAAACCATCAAAATGGCCCACTTAAAAATATGACCACTTCGAATATTGATATGCATTTTCAAGCTATTTGGCGCCGGGCGCAGAATCAGCAATCACTGAATAATATTACGCCAGACTTAATTAGGTGCTGGGCTGCTGAAAGAGGTCTCAAGGTAGAGGGTGTTGATGAGCATAATGTGGGGGCCTTCAGAGGTATAAAGTGTGTTGTTTTGACCGCAGAAGGGGGAAAAGCCTGTTTCCCTAAAGTAGTGCCAAAAGATGACCCGATTTGGGTCCGTGCATCAGAAGCAGCAGAGCAGGAGGCTGCTATATGGGAGAAAATGGAGTGGTTTTCTCCGCTTTGGGTATCTCGCATACAGGTGACGCAACTGCTTAGAGATGCAGCACACTGCACCAAAGAGAGAGCCGTAGAACTTTTCGGTTATCACACATCAACCATTTATACTCTCGCCTTTCAGGCAGTCTGCATTGCGCAGTTGATGCCGCGCGCGCATAGCTTAAAAGAATTTTGCCCTCTTGCACGCGAGGCCTACCTCGCTTTCTATAGCGGGTACAGAGCATCAAGTATCTCCGCATTAATTCCGGTTATTGAGGGTTCACTAACAAGAATAGTTTCTGACTCTGGAGGCGATCTAGCAATAGCCACCAAAGTTGATCGTGCAATTAACCGCGCCATCCAAACCGCTGCACGATTGCATTTTGACCGTATGTGGGTGCCCGGCGAATACCAAAGCCTAGAGTTTCTATTTGCACAGGACGAGCGTGTCTTTGTGTTTGAGACTTTCCGTCGCTGGTTGCACAGGTCATTCTTCAGAAACACAGGTGAATATGATGGGGCAACTTGGCTCAATCGCCATCTCTTCGCCCATGGGTCTTCGCCCGAGTGGCAACAGTCTGCGAACTTCACAAGATTAATTATCGCGCTAGCGACTTTAGGTGTAGTGGAGTCATGGCATGACGAGTCAAACGCCGTAAAACTGTTCTTTCCGGAGATGGATGAGAACAGCACGCTTCTTTGGGAACAAGGGAAATTTCAAGCAAGCGCGCAAGCAATTCTGAAACTACTTGAAGAGAAGCGATACCAAGAGAACGGACGACTTGTTCCTGAACTTCCGACTGATGACGGCATACTGCTGAGGGCTGCCCTATTATCTGAGGAGTGCATAAACGATTTGGTTCGTCCCCTGCGCGATGCAGGATGGAACGTCGATGTGAGCGAGCCAGATGAGCAAGCCCTTTACGTGACTGTTGTTGCGAGCAGCGAGGAAGAGCAGTTTGGCGTAGCCCTTCTTTATAGCTGTGCGACCGAGAATACGATATATCGGGAGCTTGCGAAGACATCCAGCGTGATTCTTTATCGCGGAGCACCCTACAAGCAAGATCAATTTGCTTATGGACTCGATATACATGTTGGCCCAGTAACAGCTTGGCAACCGCCACTAGCACCTCATTTCAGGAGACGTTAAATATTTAAACCCCAGCAACCCTAATCCAGTGCTCCCACTTCCTCCCCTTGCGACCGGCAGCCACGACAAAACTCAGGAGAAATGCGCGAAAACGATTTAGCGTTTACTTGATTTTGCTGCCCTCCTTCTGGGGGAAGGGGACAGATTTATTTTCTAGCTATGAACGTCCGCACTGGAAGGTTTCTGCCGATCACCGTTGATCGCGACTGGCGGAAATTAGCGAAAACCGACCGTCAATGGGTCGCTGTTGAAGACTCATTACTGAGTAGAAAATTCGGCTCTATTCAAAACGCGCAGTGAAGCGTTAACGGAGAAAGCTAACGGGAAGCAGTCAAAGAACATCAAAAAATTAACCTTATAAAACATATAGTTAATCTTAAATTAAATTCTTTGGTTGGCAAAATTTTTTTATGCATCCACACTCTTGGCTCACTCATTGCTTTAAGGGATTAAAATGGCTGAGCCTCGCGCTTTTATCAGTTTTGACGTGGATAACAACAGCACAGACAAAGTAATGTTTGCAGGCCAAGCATGGCACTCTAAAACGCCATTCGCACACGAAGACTGGTCTGCAAAAAGCCCAATGCCTCAGTCGCAGTGGGAAGCAATAATCCGAGAAAAAATAAACAAAACACACCTCCTTATAGTTCTAGTAGGCCGGCATATGGCTACAGCAACAGGGGTTGTAAAAGAAATAGAAATGGCCCGCTCCCAAAATATTCCTTTTTTTGGAGTTTATGTCGATGGCGCGAATAGCACCAGTACACTTCCGACCGGGCTAAGTAGAAACCGAGTAATTACGTGGACTTGGGATGGCATTGCAAGCGCAGTTACCCAGATGATGGGAGAAGGCAAAAACGCAGTAAAGCCATCATGAAAAAAGCACTAGTGGTTGGAATAAATTATTACGAAAAAATAAAAAAACTTCACGGATGCGTAAATGATGCATACAAAGTAAATCAAGTACTTGAACGACATATGAACGGAGAGCTAAATTTCGACGTAAAACATGTCACCGCTGTTGATGCAGAAAGTGCCGTCACACGAAAACAATTAAAAGAAGACATCAGAAAGCTTTTCGAGGACGACTCCCAGATTGCTCTATTTTATTTCGCAGGCCATGGATACATCGAAGACTCTGCCGGGTATCTTTTGACTTCAGAGTGTCTCGAAGGCGATGATGGGCTACCTCTTCAAGACATCCTTGACATGGCAAATTCTTCGAAGGCAAAAAATAAAATAATTGTATTAGACAGCTGTCATTCTGGGATAGCTGGCACGTTAAAATCATTGGGAGACAAAGCAATACTGACTGAGGGAATGACAATTCTCACGGCATCGACCAAAGATCAGTATGCTGAAGAGGCTGATGGATCTGGCATTTTCACATCTTTATTCGTTGATGCGCTAAATGGAGGAGCTGCCAACCTGCTTGGGGACATTACCCCTGGTAGCATTTACGCGCACATAGATCAGTCGTTGAGCCTCTGGGAGCAGCGGCCAGTTTTCAAGACAAATGTTAAAGCATTTACCTCCCTAAGAAAGGTGTCACCTCCAATTCAGCTTTCTGAACTTCGCCAACTCACCGACTTCTTCGAAACGGCTAATACCGAGTTCGCACTAGATCCAAGCTTTGAGCCACAACCTCCCGCACCCAACCACGGCATGGAACCCGACCCTGAAAATACCCGAAAATTCGCAATACTACAAAAACTAAATCGCTTAAATCTAGTTAAACCAGTTGGTGAAGACCATATGTATTTCGCCGCAATGAATTCAAAAACATGCAAACTTACAGTTCTTGGCGAGCATTACTGGAATCTAGTTACCAATAAGCGAATCTAAAGACAATTAAAGGATCGCAATTTGACAGCCGATAAATTATTTGAATATTACGAAAAAATCTACTTCTATGAGCTAGCTAGGAAAGAGCAGATTTTTTCTCGATTGAGCATTCCACTTGCAACTATAATTGCGATTGCCGGCTTCTACTCAATAATTATTAGCGGCGATAGAACAGTATTGACACTCGGCGCCAAAATATGGTTTCTAACAATACTTGCTATATCGGTTGTGTCCCTTGCCATCGGCGTTTATTTTTTCATAGATGCCCTATTAGGTAAGGTAGACAAAAACATGCCGGAGCCGAACATCATTGAAAAATATAGGCTAGACTTACTAAATTATTATAGCGAAGAAGATGACACCGAAGCTATAGTCGCACAAGAAATTAGAAGATACTACTATGAAAAATATATGGACTGCGCAACTATCTGCACTATAAATAATGACAGAAAAAGCTCCAGCCTATACTTCTGTAATATTGCACTAATCAGCGCGGCTATGGTAGCCGTCGTAGCGTACGCCGTTATAACAATCCCTAAATTATAAAGAGACATAAACATGACGCAAAAACCGCCTCCGCCACCGCCGCCGCCAACTCGAAATGTGAGAGGGGATGTTCGCCCCCCATCTCCATCTTCACCACCTCGCCCAGCTCCTCGCCCTATTAATCAAAAATGAAAAAAACCGGCCTTGGCCGGTTTTTCAATCCCGAATTCGATTCCACTGAAAGCCATAACTAGCTGATTTATTTATAGTTATCAGTAGAGGTACGCCAAATTTTCCACCGAATTCCAGACCCGCAGAAAACCTAGCCTCGTTCAAGACTACCGTTCGTCTGGTGCCGGCACCATACAAAACAAAGCCCTCGTAGAAATACGAGGGCTTTGTTGTTTCCGGGGTTGGAGAATCGCTTCCACCCGACCTTGATAGCCCCAACCTGAAACGCACGCCAATACACCCGCCAAGCCTAGGTTGACGTAGTCAGCATGCTCAAATCGTGCGGGTCTTTTTTGCTGCCCCTTTGCCAAGCAAGGGGGCGGTTTCCACTTCCAGCATCAGCAACACCATTTCCGTCAATTCGGCGTCGGACTTCTGTCCCGCATAGAGGTCATGGAGTGCTTTGGCGAAGGGGATGCGCAGGTCTTGGTTTTCTTCGCGGGCGGTATCGCTGTATTGCATGAGTTCGCTGATGGCTCGCAGCACAGCCGCTTGCCACCGAGCGGTGGTCCTGGGACCATCGCTGGTGATTGCAATCAACTTATCCTTCGTCAGCTGGCGAAGGGCAGGTTCTCGCAACGGCTTAAGCGGCTTTGGGTTGCGAGTGATCTTTGACATACCGGACGATACTCAGCGTTTCCTGCCGGAACTGCTCGTAGTCGATCTGCTGGGCGTTAATAAAGGTGCTGCCCATCATGGTCAGCGAGCCCATAAAGCTGGCTTCGGAAATTTCCTCGTCGCTCGCGCCAAACAAGCGCGCGGCTTCGGTATGGAACAGGGCGCAATACTTGCAACGGGTCGCCCCGGACACCGCCAGACCTATCAACTCCTTGTACTTATTAGGAATCTTGGTATCTGCCAGCCAAAAATCCCGGGCTACGCCCCAGAATCCTATCGCTCCGCCTTCCGGCATCTGCTTGATCCACTCCGGTACCAGACCCAGGGTCTGTTCAATTTCCTGATAGGTATCACGAATGGCCATTTGACACCTCCTTGCCTCTGTAGAGAGATCTTCTACAGAGATACAAATAGTTTAGTTCGCTGGTGGCCATGCCAGAGCCGGCAGCAGCACGACTCCAGCAATGAATTCTTAAACATCGTAGAAACAACAGGATGGATTTAGACTTTTCGGGCGCAATGACGTACCGCTCAGTACCTGGAGTTATCAGATTTGGCGGGCTGGCTAAGAGACGATCTCCGGATGATGCAAGTGCTGGTAATACGGGCGCCATACAAAACAAAGCCCTCGCAAAAACGCGAGGGCTTTGTTGCTTCTGATGTTTAGAAAACAGGTCTTAGTGACCCGCACTCTGCCCGCCGTCAACATGCAGAATTTCCCCGGTGACAAAGTTGGCGCTGTCCAGATACACAACAGCCTGAGCAATATCACTGATCTCGCCCATATGCCCAACCGGGTGCAAATTCCCCAGCGCTGCATGAGTTTCCTCACCATGCATCGGCGTTTTGATGATGCCGGGGCTAACCGCGTTTACCCGAATCCCGCGCTTGGCGTACTCGATTGCCAGGGACTTGGTCGCCGCGTTCAAGCCACCTTTGGTCAACGAAGCCAGTACCGATGGCACACCGTCAATGGCGTGGTCCACCAGGCTGGTGGTGATGTTAACAACGTGGCCTTTACCCTGTTTTTCCATCTCTGCGATCGCGAGTTGGGTGATGTAGAAGAAACCATTCAGGTTCACCGACAGCACCGCGGCATAGTCTTCAGGGGTGTAGGCAGTGAACGGCTTGGCAACGAAGATCCCGGCGTTGTTGACCAGGGTGTCGATGCGGCCAAAACGTGTGATCGCTTCACGAATGACTTGCCGAGCAACCGCCGGGTCGCCGATGTCGCCCGCCACGGTGAGGATGTCCGGGTCGGTGGACGGTTTGATCGAACGCGAGGTGGCGACAACCTTGTAATCAAGATCACGGAAAGCCTTGACCATGCCTGCGCCGAGCCCTTGGGATGCGCCAGTAATAACGATGACTTTTTTAGAATTGCTCATGATGAACCTCAACTGATAAATGATGGTTTGAAAAGGTGATTAATCAGGCTTCAACAGGCGCCTGTGCCATTTGTCTCAACATCTGTTCGTAGTACTCGACCGATTGCGAACCGGACACCAGGTGACGACCGTTGAGAATCATGGCCGGTACCGAATTGATGCCGCGCTCGCGGTAAAACGCCTCAAGCTCACGCACTTCCGGGGCAAACGCTCCGGACACCAACACCTCACGCGCGCTCGCCGCATTCAATCCCACTTGCGCCGCCAGTCGAACCAGCGTCTCGCGATCGTTCGGGTTCTGGCCGTCGGTGAAATAAGCGCGCAGCAAGGTTTTCTTGAATGCGACCTGCCGCCCTTCCTGCAATGCCCAGAGCAACAGCCGATGAGCATCAAACGTGTTGTAGAAGTGGGTGCGCTTCTCCAGATCGAACTTGAACCCGATGGCTTCACCACGAGCGATCTGCATCGCTTTACCGGCGGCGACGTCCTCGGCGCTGCGTCCGTACTTACGCATCAAGTGCGCAACTGCGTTCTCGCCTTCCGCCGGCATGTCCGGATTCAGCTCGAAAGGCTTGAAAGTCAGATCGACCGAGACCTCACCCGCCACGTTCTCGATCGCTTGCTCCAGCGCCGTCGCACCCAAGGCGCACCACGGGCACACCACATCGGAAATGAAATCGATGGTGACGGAGGCGGTCATGACTGCCCCTCCGCCTCAGCCAGCTGCTTGCGGTACTGGGTGGTGGTGATACCGGCATAGCCCCAGTTATCGGTGTCGACTTCCTCGATCACGATGTGGGTCAGGTCCGGGCGTTTGTTGAGGACGCGTTCCAGGGTTTCAGTGATTTCGGCGATCACCTGAGCTTTCTGCTCTGAGGTAACGCCATCGCGGGTAATGCGTACGCTGACAAAAGGCATGATGAGTCTCCAGTGACCTGCCCTTCGGGATGAGGGGTAGGTGGGTGGAGCTCAATTTAGGAGGTTGGCTTGGGGGGATAAAGGTGGGGGCGGGAACATCATTAGTGACATGGTGTAATGAGTTCAGGTGGAACGTATCGCTATTTTCTGAAATATCGCGCATAAAAAAGCCCCGAATCAATCGAGGCTTTTTGCGTTTCGCCGTGCTTCACATCTCACTGACTTCAAACACAAACGAAATCCTGCGACTGCTCGCACTCCACACATACCGAATGTGCTTCCCTTGCTTGGGAATAGAAACAGCCGGAGGTCGAAACGCAGCCACACATTCATGCCCAGGCAATCGAACGCTGTTGTAGAGCAATCCCCAGGACAACGTTTCGCGCAGTTGCCGGGCAAAGGCCTGGGCCGGCCCGTAGGCGTTGGGATCTGGGTCGTGCAGGTGTGGGTAGTCGGCGCGGATGTCGTGCAGAGGTTTGACCACCCGGTTGACGTAGGTACGCATGGTCAACTCAAGATCCGGTTCGTTGGTCGCGGCGAGGAAGCGTTCCTGGTGATAGCTCGTCTCGGCAATGGCCGCTGCCTGGCTGCTGGCGGCGTAGTAGACGCCGAAGGTGCCGTCGGTGAAGCGGCTGGTTTTGCCGATGTGGGTGAACGCGGCCATCACCGGTGTGGAGCCGGGGCCGGAGATGCGGTCTTCGGGGCGCACGCGGGTGAGCACGCCGGCTTCCTCCATCAACCGATCGTTGGTCAAGGCTTCCAACGCGTAGGCAGTGGGCAGGTCTTCGGGGTCGAGGACGTCTTCGAACAACGAGATCGGCGGGAAGCAACTGTTGACGATCCGATAGGCCCGCGGCCACTGCGGGTCGGCCAGTTCCGGCGCCATCAACCGCGCACCCCGTCGAGGTAGCGGCGCACATCAGCGATGTCGACCACGCGACCGGCCAGCATGTAGCTCAATGCCGATTGGCCATTGAACGGTGCGGCGGTGTTGGGGCTGCTGACCCATGTATAGGCACGTTCGCGACTGTTGCTGAAGATGATGCTCAGCGCTTTGTGGATACCCATCAAATACGAGATGCGCTCCAGGGTGTCGTGGGGCAGGCGCACGTTGGGTGGCAGGTGTTTGTATTTGTAGAAAGTCGTATTACCGACTTTGCCCAGGAGTGTGCGTTGTTGCTCGGCGCTACAGCCCCAGCGTTCCATGAGGTTGAAGAAAAATTTCAGCGCGACTCGACCGGCTTCGGGGGAGTCGAGTTGTTGCTGTGGGCTGAGGACAGTGGATGAGGCAGGCATGGGAATAGCCTCCTTGGGTATGATGTCTTGATTTCAGGCTAGTACAGATACGAACAAAAATGAATTTTTAATTCGCAAATGTATTGATCTATTCCCCTTCGGAAAGAGCATTCACACCCGCTTTTCCGCAGCCTGAAAAGACGCCGACATACGGTCCGACACACACGTTGACACCCACACTATAGGGGCAGAGAATTAAATCGAGAGCGCGAAACCGACTACCTCCAAGTGGTAATAGTCGGCGTAGGAACCTCGTTGATGACTTGGAAATCGACGCCTGGTGAGACCTCTTCTCCCCTGCTTGAGGGAGCACAATATCAAGCACCTTTTCATGAAAGCAGCCTGATCAGGCTGCTTTTTTTTGCCTTGGGAAAAGGTTTCGTTGATAAAACAAGCAGCCAAAAAACGCCCACACCTCCCCATCCGGGCCACTTTCTTGACCCCGATCACCTCCCCCTCAACAAAAATCTCGATCCTGTGGAAGCCTCCAGCCATCGGACGCAGAATCATTTCGCTACTAAACTCGGGACAAGCATGCTCTGGTACAGGATCATAGCCAGCACGCGACCCACGCCCACCGGGCGGCAAGGTACACAACAATAGCCAGCCCACTTTAGAGGGCATTACCCAAATGGATAGCAGAACCTTACGCAACCTCATGCGCATCGTGCAGACCGGCTCGTTGTCGGCGGCGGCAGAGCATTCCTTTTTGACCGTGCAGGCATTGGCCGCGCAGTTGAACAAGGTCGAAGAGCAGTTCGGTTTTCGGTTGTTTCGTCGCTCCAACAAGGGGTTGACTCTGACCACACAGGGCACGGAGCTCACGCCCTACATGGACAAAGTGTTGGTTGCCACGCGGCAGCTGGAAGAGAAAGTCGCCGCACTCAAGGTCCCCGGGCAGCGCACGCTCAAGGTTGCGCTTAACACCACGCTCTCGGCCGACTTCAACCGGCGAATGATCGGACGCCTCATCGAGGTGTTTCCTGATTATCAGCTGGAATTCAGCTATGCCGAGTCGATGGAAAACCTCAGCAAGTTGAAGAATGAGGACTTCGACCTGGCCGTGCTGATCGGGCCGCAACAGCCGGGGTTGCCCAGCATTGCGCTGCCCGATGTGCAGGTGCAGGTGGTCGGTGCTCATTGCGGTCAGGAAAACGACCCGCTGGTGCTGCTTGGCAATAAATTTCAGGTTCGGCCGGCCGACGACTGTCCGTATTCCCACAGCTTCTTGCGCTTTCTCGACGCAGGCCTTGGCAACTACGAGTCAGGCAAGCGGATGATCTATTCCTGCAGTGAAACCCTGACCCTATCGTTGATCACGCAAATGGACGGCTTGGGCATGGTTTCCCGTGAGGCGGCCCTGCGTAACGGCCTGACCATTTTCCCGGGGTTCGAGGATTCCCTCGAAGTGCGGCTGGCGATCAATAATCCCGAGTTGTCGGGTCAGGCCTTGAATGAAGTGGTCGATCTGCCGTTACATGAACGAGCCGAGCGCAATGTACGCAGCCGTTCCCACCGCAACGGAGAGAAAGAGGTTTTTGCTGAAATACGCACATAACAACGTCGGAATGGCTGCATAGAATTCCGGGCGATCGAGCTGCACATGCTGATCCTTGATCAACAGAGGCGTGAGGCTGATGGCAGCCACGATCGCCACCGGCAGGTATTCCAGCGCCCGGGCGACCAGGGGTGGCCAATGATCGGTGTTCACCTGCAGCGGCAACGCGCGTGGCAGGAATGTCACGGCCATCATCAGCGCGACGACCAGGATCAGGAACGTTTGGTCAGGCATACACCCACTCCGCAGCCCACGAATGTGGCGATGAATACGTTGAAGGGTGAGTTGCCAATCAGGCTCAGTGCACCCATGCAAGCAACCGCGGCCAGTGCGGCGATCAGTTTGTTGCGGGTGTTGCAGAGCGATACCAGCACGTAGAGCATCATCGCGGTCAGCGCATAGTCGAGCTGATATTTGATCAGGTGCGCCGCGTACTGCGCGCAGATCGCCCCCAGCAAACCGCCGAGTACCCACGAGGTGTGGCAATACAGATTGAAGCCGATCAGGTAACGCACATTGACCGGCGTGCCCTTGCCCAGTTTGACGCTGTGGAAGGCGAACGATTCATCGGTCAGCCCACCGGCATAACACCAGCGTTCCAGACGACTGAGCCCCATCGCCTGCAGGGCCTTGGCCATGTAGACCGACATCAGCATGTGCCGCGCATTGATCAGAAACGTGGTGAGGATGATGGTGGTCAGCGACGCGCCGCTGGAGATCAGCGCCAGGGCGGCGAACTGCGAGGCACCGGCGTAGACGAACAGGCACATCGCGACCGGCAGCCACACGGGCAACCCGGCATTGACGGCCATCAGACCGAACACAAACGACACCGTGAAGTAGCCCGCAACCACCGGGCTGGCTTCAGCAAACGTGCGCGAGGGCTGGGGCTCGACCATCAGCGGCTGGCTGCTGGACGTCTCATTCATAGGTCCCTCTCAAAGGTCGTTTCGCCGCGCGGCTCACAAAAGCCCTGGGCACTCCAAAAACGTTTGCCGGCAAGGTTAGCATCGTCGACAAACAGGAACATCCGCAGCACACCCACCCGTTTCATGTCCGCCGAGGCCGCTTCCACCAGACGCTGACCGACGCCCTGGCTGCGATACAACGGGCTCACCGCCAGGTGATTGATGGTGCCACGACTGCCAAGCATGCCGCCCAACACCGCGCCGACCACTTCGCCACGGACATCGAGCGCGAGGAACGCGGTGGTGGTGTTCTGCACCAGCACACCGCGCAGGCATTTGGCGTCCTGCCATTCACAGAACGACACTTCTTCGAATTGCCGAAAGAAGCGCTCCAGGCGTTGGGCATCCTTGGCCGTCGCGCGTCGCAGCATCACCGGTGCAGAGCACTCGGCGATGTTCATCATGGGGTCGAACTGTTCAGCGAACAATGTCGAAAGCGGTCCCGGGCCGCGAGAAGGAAATGGCCAGAATCTGCCGATAGGCCATTTCGTGAGCATGGGTGTTGCGTGCCGGTGTCACGTAGTGACGCATCTCGCGATCGAGGAAGTAGGTGGTGTCGAGGATTTCCATATAAGTCGTCGCCGCCAGCTGTTCCTCTTGGGCCGAATACAAACGGCTCTGCGCCCCGTCCACGTTGTTACGGCCCCAGAAGTGCACACCGCTGAACGGATAACCGTCGCAGTGAATACCTTCCGGGGTGATTTCCAGTTGCTTGCCCGGCTTGATCTCGATGCGGATCTGATGAATCTGGCATTGCCAGATTTCGTCGTGCAGTTCCGGCGGCAATACGTGTTTGTACACCTCGAAATCCGTATCGATGAGGCTGCGCATCACCGGCGAATTAATGACCTCATTAGAGAAGTCCTGGAAGTGCCGCTCCAGTCCACCGACGTAGCTGTTGTTGGCCTTCGATTGCACGTAGGCGCGGTGTTCCAATTGCGTCAAGTCACGGGTGACCGGGTTGTATTCAAAATCGCTGTAGCGACGAAAACGCATGCCCGCATCGGCCTGGCCGTAATAACTGTCCGGCTCCATGTTTTCCCAACTTTTGGTCAATCTGACGAAGTCGGAAAAATGACCGAAGAGATTGAAGTCGGCTCCCTGGACGTTGACATACTTGTCGCGCCGTAGCGATTCGCCAACTTCTTTGTTCAACACGATCATTACTAGGTCTCCGCTGCATTAAGCGGCCTAATCTAGTAGGTGCCTGATTGACGGCCCATGAGAAAGAATTTCAGGCATATCAAGCGTTGCTTGAAACGCAGGATGAAGTTACTTCAATTCGTTTTTTTACGATCGAAAACAGCCGTTTTCGGTGTTTTTCTACGGTCATGAGGCAAAAAAACCCCGAACCAGTCGGGGTTTTTATCGAGTCAGAACAACTCAACCGATCATCAGAAGATGTTGATCGGGTAATCCACGAACACCCGCAGCTCGTTGCCGCTGACGTTGTACTCGCTGGATTTCTGCGACACACGCAGGATCGAGCTGCGTACCTTCACGCTCAGGTCTTTGGCCGGGCCACTCTGCACGACGTACTTGAACTGGTTGAAGATCTCGCGCTCGGTGCCGCCTTCGCTGGTGGAAGTGGTGATGTTGTCGCCGCGCACGTAGGCCACGTTGTAGCTCAGGCCTGGAACGCCGAAGGCACTGAAGTCCAGACCGTAACCCAGCTGCCAGCTGCGTTCGTCTTCGGCGTTGAAGTCGGACCAGTAGGAGTTCGCCAGGTAGATGGTGTTGCCGCCGTCGCCGACGCGGTTTTGGCCGCGCTGATAGCCGCCATAGGCATAACCCAGATTGCTGTCGCCGGTGCTGCGCTGATGGGCGAGGGTGAACGAGTGCGGGCCGGTGGCGAAGGTCGCTGCCAGGCTCCAGATTTTATTGTCGTCGCCGGTGACACCGTTTTCCCGGACGTAGGAGTTGTCCAGTTTGGTGCGATAGCCGTTGAAGTCCAGGGTCAGGGACTGATCCTTGGCAATCGGGAACACGTAATTGGCGTTCACGTATTGCTTCTTCAGCACGTCTTCGACGTCGGAAGCGTACAGCGCTGCCTTGAACTGTTCAGTGAACTGGTAGCTACCGCCCAATACATTGATCGACTTCAAGCCACCGCTGTCACGGCCTTCAGCGCTTTTGCGCGATTCGGCGGTGAAGCGACCGGCGTTCAGCTCCAGGCCTTTGATCTCTTTGGAGGTGATCAAGGTGCCGGTATAGCTTTCCGGCAGCAGGCGGGAGTTGTCGTAGTTAAGCACCGGCAGGGCCGGCATCTGGTCGCCGTAGGTCAGGACGGTGCTGGAGATACGGAATTTGACCGCGCCACCGAACTTGGACAAGTCATCCGCCGCGTTGCCGCTGTCGCCCTGCTTGAAGAAGTCGATACCACCGGCGCCGCTGCGGCCTTTGCCGCCGTCCAGACGCAGTGCGTACAGACCGAAGGCATCCACACCCACACCGACGGTGCCTTGGGTGAAACCGGACGAGTAAGTACCGATGGCCGCTTGGCCCCATTCGGCTTTGTCCGGGTTACCGTCTTTATAGTCACGATTGATGTAGGCGTTACGCAGCAACACTTTGAGGCTGCTGTCTTCAACAAAACCCTTGGATTCGGCCTGGTCATTAGCCATGGCCTGTGTGGCGCTCAACATCCCCAGTGCGATCAGGCTGATTCGCTTGTTCAACATGTTATTTTCCTTATTACGGGTTGATACGCTCTGTGCCAAACAGCTGAAACGGCGCTATCGCGCTCTTTTTTCACCGCAAAAACAAAAAGGCCCGCCCACGAAAATTCGCGGCGGGCCTTTTATTGTTTTGTCAGTCGTGGCGGTTAGCCACAGGCGTTGGGGCGCATCCTATCTGCGCCCTTAATGAGGTGTCAATTTCGTGAATCTTCTGTAAATAGGCGAAAATCGTCTAAGAAATCACTTGTCAGCGATAGCCAATTGCACGATATGGCTGTCGACGAATTGTTCGAAATGGGTGACTTTTCCGTCGGCCAGAGTCCACAAGTGCGCGACCCGGGCATTCATCGCACGGCCGGTGGCTTTATAGACGCCGCTGTAATTGCCGTAGGCAAATACCTTATCGCCCTGAGCGACGTAGTTTTCGACCTTGAACTGAAAATCTTCCCACTCGGTGGCCAGGCGCTTGAAGACGTTTTCGACGATAGCGTCAAAACCGACGTAGGTCCCGGCATACGGAAAACCTGCGGCTTCGGTCCAGCGGGCGTCATCGGCCAGCGCCGCGGCGGTGTTGCGCGCATTCTCCTGGGAGTTGACGCCTTCGTAGGTGCTTTTGATCAGGCTCAGGTTATCCATGGTGACTCCAGGTGAGTTCAATGGGCGCAGCCGTCGAGGCCACAGGTTTGAAACGCGGATGAAGACTCTGTTGCCGCAAGCGACTGGCTCAACCATTGGGCGAAGGCTTGCGGCTTGCCGAGCCAGGGGCCGATATCGACCAGGGTGAACTGGCCATCCTGTTCCAGCGCGAAGGTCGGGAAGCCCTGACCGCCGACACGGGCCAAGAGTGCGCGGCTGTCCTTGATATGACGATCGGTATCGGCTGCACTAAATGCCTGCTGGAAAGCCTCGGGTTCAAGACCTGTCTGTGCGGCGAGTTCAAGCAAAACAGCCTCGTCAGCGATGCGTCGACCTTCCACGTAATGAGCAGTCTGCAAACGTCCCAGCAACTCCAGTCCGCGCCCGGCGATCTGCTCGGCTGCCAGCACGGCGGCAATCGGCGGCGTGGAATCGAATACCGCCGTCCCATCACGCAACAACCCCTCAAAATACGCCTCGCCAAACGGCTGGCCGGTGTACTCGGCGATGCGCCGGTCGTGGGGCATGACGTAATTGCGTAGTTGTGGCGAAACGGTTTGGCGATTGGCACCGCTCATCATGCCGCCACCGTGGCCGATCACCGGCAACACGGTTTGGGCAGCTTGCACCAAGGGTTTGGCGCCGTAGCACCAACCGCACAATGGGTCGTAAATGTAGTGAAGGATCATGGGAAGACTCCGGCAACAAAGTAGGAAAACTCAATGCCGGCAGATTAATCCCCAGACAGTTTCGGAAAAACGCCGGAATCGATTTCAGTCTATTTCAGGAATCGGTCGAATGACCGGCATCTACGGCTATAAAGGCAAGATCAAAAGATCGCAGCCTTCGGCAGCTCCTACACCGATCCTGGCGTTATAACAGGCGCCAACTTTTCCGACGGGCATAAAAAAGCGCCACCTTCCCGGCAGCGCTTTTATCAATCCGTTGTTTTTCTTCTTATCCTTCCATCACATCCCACAATGCTTCCAGTTCCGCCTCGCTGAATAAACCAGCGGGATAGCGCTCGATCATCATCCGGCGCGGATCAGGTTCCCTGATCTGACGCGTTCCATTGGACTTCAACCACTGTGCCAGGACCTGGAGCGATTCGCTGTTAACTGCCAGGGGATGCAGTGCCCGCTCGCCCACTACGTTCATTTCGGCGTTCATCTCAGCGCTCTCTCCTGGTTTGTGAGCGGCTAACTTATCCAAGGTTTATGACAGAACATCGAAGTTCTCTCCCTCCCCGTGTTGCGCCATCGAAGATACAAGAGCTATGCCAATGTTTTCGAAGTGTCGATAAGTGGATACAAAAAAGCCCGCAGTCCTGATGGGCTGCGGGCTTTCTGCGAGATAAGGAGGCCAAAATCGTTGCTCAATCGATTTTTCAATCAACTCAAGCTGTTACGTCCTCACTCACTCCTTGTGCGGAGCGGGCTGTTGTTGGGTAAGGCAATGGATGTTACCGCCCCCAAGTAACAGTTCGCGACCCGGCACCATGACCACTTCGTGCTGCGGGAACACGCTCTGCAAAATCTCTTTGGCCGGCCCATCCAGTGGGTCGTCGAAGCTTGGCGCGATGATGCCGCCGTTGACGATCAGGAAGTTCACATAAGAGCCGGCCAGGCGCACGGTCGGATTGCGCTCCTGAGTGCCGTCCACCGGGTCCACACCTGCGCACTCTTCTTCGGTCGCATACAGCGGCCCCGGAATCGGCATTTTGTGCACCGTGAATGGGCGACCCTTGGCATCGGTGCTGTTTTGCAGCACGTTCATGGCCGCCTGGCAGCGCGGAAAGTTCGGGTCCTGCGGGTCGTCGGTCCAGGCCAGCAACACTTCGCCTGGACGCACGTAGCAGCAGAAGTTATCCACATGGCCGTCGGTTTCGTCGTTGAACAAGCCGTCCGGCAGCCAGATGATCTTATCCACAGCCAGGTTTGCGCTGAGCACCGCTTCGATTTGCTCACGGCTCATGTGCGGATTGCGATTGCGGTTGAGCAGGCACTCTTCGGTGGTGATCAGGGTGCCTTCGCCATCGACATGAATCGAACCGCCTTCGAGCACAAAACCCTCGGTGCGGTAGCGCGGGCTGCGCTCGATTTCGAGGATCTTGCCCGCCACCTGCGAGTCACGGTTCCACGGCGAATACAAACCACCGTCGAAACCGCCCCACGCATTGAAGTCCCAGTCCACGCCACGGACTTCGCCGCTGTCATTGATGACGAACGTCGGGCCGGTATCCCGGACCCAGGCGTCATCGCTGGACATCTCCACCACACGAATATTCGGCACGTCGAGACGGGCACGAGCATTCTCGTACTGGCCAGCGGAAACCGCCACGGTCACCGGTTCGAAACGCGCGATGGCCTTGACCACCGCCACATGCGCGGCTTGCGCCGGTTTGCCGCCCAGACGCCAGTTGTCCGGGCGCTCGGGCCAGACCATCCAGGTCTGGGTCTGTGGTGCCCATTCGGCTGGCATATAAAAGCCGTCGGCGCGAGGGGTGCTGTTCAAAGTGGTCATGGTTCAGGACTCCAGGGAACCGTCGAGGGTTTTGATCGCGCCGTACAGGTTCGGGCGACGGTCACGGAACGAGCCCCATGCGCTGCGAATGTGCTCCAGCTCATCGAGGTCGAAACTGTGAACCAGAATGCCTTCTTCTGTTTCGTTCAGCTCTTGGACTTTCTCGCCAAACTGGTTGGCAATGAACGACGAGCCGTAGAAGGTAATGTCGTAGCTGTCCTGCTCTTCGTTGCCGATGCGGTTGCTGGCGATCAGCGGCATCAGGTTGGCGCCGGCATGGCCTTGTTGCACGCGCTGCCAGTGGTCGCGGGACGAAATGGTCTTGTCGTGTGGCTCGCTGCCGATGGCGGTCGGGTAGAACAGGATTTCCGCGCCTTGCAGCGCCATGCTGCGGGCACACTCCGGGAACCACTGATCCCAGCAAATGCCCACGCCGATTTTCGCGTAACGGGTGTTCCAGACTTTGAAACCTGTATCGCCTGGGTTGAAGTAGTACTTTTCGTGATAGCCAGGGCCATCCGGGATGTGGCTTTTACGATAAATCCCGAGGTTGCTGCCGTCGGCATCGATGATCGCGATGCTGTTGAAACGCGCGCGACCGGCCAATTCGTAGAAGCTGATCGGCAGCACCACTTGCAGTTCCTTGGCGACTTTCTGGAAGTGCTTGATGGCAACGTTGTCTTCTACCGTCGTGGCCAGTTGCAGGTAGTCCGGGTTCGGCTTCTGGCAGAAGTACGGAGCCTCGAACAGTTCCTGGATCAGGATGATTTGCGCACCTTTGGCCGCTGCCTCACGGACCAGCTTCTCAGCGGTCTCGATGTTGGCTTCAAGGTCCCAGGAACAGGCCATCTGGGTGGCGGCGACGGTAACGATACGACTCATGAATCATCTCCTGGGCAAGTGCTTGAGGGTCAGTTTGGCATCGACCGATGACAGAAACGGGAATCACCGGGCGTGGTTCGTCCACACCGTGGGCAGTGGCGACTTTATAGCCGATAAAAATCGGCTTTAAAAGCAATAAATACTCACCACGTTGAAATATTCTCAAAAATTCCCGATAACAATCGATATTCTCAACCTCTACGAGCTGCCTACAATCCTTCGCCCAGCACCTTCGACAGCATGTCCACAAAGAAGTCCACGCTCTGCCGCGACGTGACCATCGGTGGTTTGATCTTGAGGATGTTCAAGTAATCACCCGTCGGCTGCATGAAAATCCCCAACTCACGAAGGCGATCGCACAATGCCGTGGTTTCTTCGGTCGCCGGTTCAAGGGTTTCGCGATTGCGGACCAACTCCACCCCCAGATAGAAACCGGAACCATGCACCGCCCCCACCAACGGATGCCGGTCGATCAAGGCTTCAAGACGTTCCTTGAAGTACCCGCCCACGACCTGGGCATTTTCCCAGAGTTTTTCTTCTTCCATCACATCCAGCACCGCCATGCCGATCCGGCAACTGACCGGGCTGCCGCCAGCGGACGAGAAGAAATAACCCTCGGCCTCTAGCGCTTCGGCAATCTCCCGACGGGTAATGACGGCGCCCAACGGCTGGCCGTTACCCATGCCTTTGGCCATGGTGATGATGTCCGGCACCACGCCCTGCTCTTCGAAGCCCCAGAAGAATTTGCCCATGCGGCCGTAACCGACCTGCACCTCATCGGCGATGCACACCCCGCCCTGCGCCCGCACTAATGCATAGACTTGCTTCAAATAGCCCGGCGGCAGCGAGATGCCGCCGGCATTGCCGTACACCGGCTCGCAGATGAAACCGGCCAACTGGCGTTTCTGCCCGGCGATTTTCGCCAGGTTGCGTTCGACGCTGCGCACATAGTCCGGCGCGCTGTCCGGGCCACGGAATTCGCCGCGATAGGTATTCGGCGCGGTCACCGGATGCACCCAATCGGGACGGCTGCTCAAGGCCTTGGGGTTGTCGGCAATCGAGGTCGAGACCGCATCCGCCGCCACTGACCAGCCGTGATACGCCTCCAGCACACTGAGCATGTCGCGACCGCCGCTGTAGGCCCAGGCCAGGCGAATCGCCAGGTCATTGGCCTCGGTGCCGCTGTTGACCAGGAATACCCGGTCCATGTTGTCCGGTGCCAGCTTCAGCAAGCGCTCGGAAAACTCGGCAATCGCTGCGTAGTGAAAACGCGAGTTGGTGTTGAGCAACGACCACTGACGGCCGGCGACAGCGGCCATGCGCGGATGACCGTGCCCCAACACCGCAACGTTATTGAGCATGTCGAGGTAGGAGCGGCCCTGCATGTCGATCAGGTGATTGCGCCAGCCCCGCTCGATGCGCGGCGGGTCGACGTAATAATGCTTCTGGGATCGGGCAAAACTGGCATCGCGGCGTGCCAGCAACGTCTGCGGGTCGAGTTCTTCTTCGGCATCGCAGGCCAGCCCCAGCAACGCCGCCGGCGACGGGCACAACGCCTGCCAGGCTGCGGCGCGCGAAGGTGTGCAAAACAACGGTGCGTCGAGCTGAGCGCCTCGACACAATTGCACGATCAACGGCCCGCTGACCGAACCCAGCACCTGACCTTTGACCAAGGCTGCGCCCGCGTGCAACGACGGCGTCACACCCCACAGCCGTAAACTCAGGTGCGGACCATCCAGTTGCAGCTCACCCACTGCCGGCTGGTGAAGCGTTCCGGCAAACGGCGATTCGACCGCCGTGCCATGGGGCACTCGCAGCTCTACATGCAGTGGGCAAGTGGCCGGTTCAGTGGCGCTGTCCGGTCGGGTGCGAGACAGACGATATTGCCCATAACGACTGGCCGCCAGACCGTGGGCCGCGGCGGCCTCGGTCAGCAGGCGCTGGTCGATCCCCTCCTGTTCCCAGTTACCCGCTTCGAAGTGCGGGCTGAGCACGCCCAGATCGATCAAGGCAAACTCACGCCCCACCAGACTCGGCAACAAAGGCGCAAAGCCTTCGCTGCCGATGCTCGGCAGGCCTTGACCAACCGCGGCAAGAATCGCCGCCTCCATCAACGCCAGCGGCACCGATGTGGCCACGCGGAAAATTTCCCACTCATGGGTCAGGTTGTCGCGACTGTACTCATTGCCCGGATCAATGCTGACCTGCTGTTCGCCACTCAGCACCAACACCGCCGAGCGCGCAACGATCAGCGGCCAGAGCGCCAGCAGTTCTTCATGTTGCAGCGGATTGATCGCGTGATAGGCCCGAACCGCCGGCAAAATGTAGAACGGATCGCCATCGGCATGGTGCAGCAGCGCGGCACAGGTCACCGACAGATCGGTGATCCGCCAGGTTCGGACCAGGTCGCCGAAATCGATGACACCCTGCAACTGCCATTGGCGCTGCGCATCTCGCTGCCAAACCACGTTGTCGTCGGTGATGTCCATGTGAATCGCCTGCACCGGCAACTTATCCACCAAGGGCTGCAAATGGCGCTCGGCCTGCTCGGCCGCTTCAGCAATCAGCTTGCGTTGCTGATCATCCTTGATCACCGGCAGCAAATGCGCGATCAACGCGTTGGCGTGGCGGGCGTCCCATTGAAGGGTGCGTTCAAGACCAGGATGGCCGAAACCGGCCAGCGCCAGGTCCATCTCGCCGCAGAGCCGACCGAAACCGGCGACCACGGCCTGGCTCAGATGATCGAGGTGCGTCAGGGACTGGCCGTCGATGTAATCGAGCAGACGTACATGCACCGCTTGACCGCCGACCTCCAGGGAGAGCAGGTCTGCACCATTTTTCGCCGGGATTACTCGCGGCACCTGCACGCCGGGATGTTCGGCCAGGTGCTTGAGCCCTGCGTGCTGGGCTTGCAGCTCCAGCACCGAGTAATCGCCACGACAGATTTTCAGGACGAAACGCCCCTGCTCGCTTTCGACGCGGTAGTTGAGATCCTGCTGGCTTCCAAGAGCCTGCAACCGTCCGCTCAGCCCGTAATGTTCTTCCAGCAACTCAAGCGCTTGCGCCGCGGACACTTGCGGGCTGGGCAGACTGGCGCGGTGAATCAACGTGGCGAGCGACATACAACAACCCCTGAAATTTTATTAGGCGCTTATATCGCCACTGCCGGGGGCGATACGCAACCCCTCTTCCCTGGTTGGCCCGAATCAAATGCGTGAGCAACTCTCTTCACCGCCCCACTCGCGCCTGCCGGCACTTTGCGTAAGAATGTCGGCCATCAACGCCTATTGCTGGAGAAACACCATGAATATAGTCACCACCGACCTGCCCGGTGTTCTGATCATCGAGCCCAAGGTATTTGGTGATGAGCGCGGCTTCTTCTATGAAAGCTTCAACGCCAAGGCTTTCGAAGAAGCAACCGGCCTGAACACCCGATTCGTGCAGGACAACCATTCCCGCTCGCAAAAAGGCGTTCTGCGCGGCTTGCACTACCAGCTGCAAAACACTCAGGGCAAACTGGTCCGCGTTACCGCCGGTGAAGTGCTGGACGTGGCCGTGGACATTCGCCGCAGCTCGCCGCATTTCGGCAAATGGGTCGCGGTGCGCCTGTCCGCCGACAACCATCGCCAGCTCTGGGTACCGGAAGGTTTTGCCCATGGTTTCGTGGTACTGAGCGATTTCGCCGAGTTCCTCTACAAAACCACCGACTATTACACCCCATCAGCCGAGCGCAGCATTCGCTGGGACGACCCGGATCTGGGCATCGACTGGCAGCTGGACGAAGCACCGCAGCTGTCGGCCAAGGATCAGGCCGCCGCGTTCTTCAAGGACGCTGAAGTCTTTTCCTGAATGGCTGTCTGAATCTTCACCGTCAGGGCGCACTTGATCCCAAGTGCGCAGACTGCGCCCGCAAGCCTAGGCATAATGCGTCTGTACCCACAGGCGCTTGATGCTCATGACACCGACCCTCCCCCGCAGACCCCGCTGGCGCAGCCTGGCACTGCTTGCCTTGTGCCTGGCACCCTTGCTGTGGCCGCTGGAGCATCTGGCCGAGCGTTATTACCGCAGTGAGCTGGCCGGGCAGAACCGTCAGACCCTCGACCTCTACGTCGCCAACCTGCTGGGTACCCTGCACCGCTATGAAGTGCTGCCGCAGATTCTCGGCGAACTGCCCGCCCTGCGTGCGACGTTGGGCGCACCCGACGAGGGCGTGATTCAAGGTAATGCCAATCGTCTGTTGAAACACATCAGTGCCCAGACCGGCGCCGAAGTCATGTACCTGATGGACACCACCGGCAAGACGCTGGCAGCCTCCAACTGGGACAAACACGACAGCTTCGTCGGCCGCAATTTTTCTTTCCGTCCTTATTTCAGTGAAGCCATGGCCGGGCGCCTGGGGCGCTTCTTCGGCCTGGGCACCACCTCGGCCAAGCGCGGTTACTTCTTCGCCGCGGCGGTACATGATCGTGAAAAAATCATCGGCGTGTTGGTGGTCAAGGTCGACCTCGATCACACCGAAAGCCTCTGGGGCAAAACCCCGGAACAACTGCTGGTCACCGACCACAACGGTGTGGTCATCCTCACGTCGCGGCCAGAATGGCGTTTCCGCTCGACCCGTCCATTGAGTGATGAAGAGAACAAGGCCGTCGCCGCGATTCAACCCTATCCAACCCGCGATCCAAAGCCGTTGAGTCTTGACCCCAATGCCTGGTTGACCCAAACCCGGCAGATCGAAGAAACCGGCTGGAGCGTCAGTATCCTTGCACCGCGTACCCTGATCGACCGCCCGGTGCGCACAGTCGTGGCCATCGGCGGCGCAACGCTGCTGGTATTAATGCTGCTACTCGGCCTGATGATGCAACGCCGACGCCATTACCTGGACCGGATTGCCTTCGAAGCCAAGGCCCGCCATGAACTGGAAGGCCGGGTCGCCGAACGGACCAGCGACCTCGAGGGCCTCAACCGTCGACTGAAACAGGAAGTGCTGGAGCGCGAGCACGCCCAGCAAGAACTGGTACGCGCTCAGGATGATCTGGTACAGGCCGGCAAGCTCTCGGCGCTGGGGACAATGTCGGCGAGTATCAGCCATGAACTCAACCAACCGCTGGCGGCAATCCGCAGCTACGCGGAAAACGCCGAAGTGCTGCTCGATCATCAGCGCACCGAGGATGCTCGCGGCAACCTCAAGCTGATCAGCGAACTGACCGGGCGCATGGCGTCGATCATCGCCCATCTGCGCGCCTTCGCCCGACGTGATCGCCACGCCCCGGAAAGCGTGGCCCTGCAACCGGCGCTGGACGACGCCCTGGCGTTACTGGCCAAGCGTCGGCGCAGCATGGAAGTCGAGCTGATCCGCGACCTGCCGGCCGCCACCCTGTGGGTCGAGGCCGGAGAAACCCGTCTGCGCCAGGTACTCGGCAATCTGCTGGCCAATGCGCTCGATGCGCTGACGGAAAAAGGCCCGCCGCGTAAACTCTGGTTGAGTGCCCAATCCACCACCGACGGCGTCAATCTGTACATTCGCGACAACGGCCCCGGGTTCTGCCTGGAAGCGCTGGGTCGTGCCGGCGAGCCCTTCTACACCACCAAGACCCGCACTCAGGGACTTGGGCTGGGGCTGGCGATCTGCGACACCCTGATGCGCGCCTTCGGTGGTGAACTGTCGTTCTCCAACCATAAGGAAGGCGGCGCCCTGATTACCCTGAAGCTGCGTGCAGGCGCACCGGGTGTGAGCCTGCAACCGTCCGAGGACCGAAGTGCATGACCATCGACAACCGCATCCAGGTCGTGTTGATCGACGACGATCCCCACCTGCGCCAGGCCCTGAGCCAGACCCTGGACCTGGCCGGCCTGAAGATCCTGCCGCTCGCTGAAGCCAAGGGTCTGGCCGGGCAACTGGAGCGTGACTGGCCAGGCGTGGTGGTCAGTGACATCCGCATGCCGGGCATGGACGGCCTCGAACTGCTGACCGAACTCCACGCCCAGGATCCGGAACTGCCCGTGCTGCTGATTACCGGCCACGGCGATGTCCCCCTGGCGGTGCAAGCCATGCGCGCCGGGGCTTATGACTTTCTGGAAAAACCGTTCGCCAGCGACGCCCTGCTCGACAGCGTACGTCGCGCCCTGGCCCTGCGCCGTCTGGTGCTGGACAACCGCAGCCTGCGGCTGGCCCTGAGCGATCGCAACGAACTGAGCGCCCGACTGGTCGGGCAATCGACGCCAATGCTGCGCCTGCGCGAGCAGATCGGGGCACTGGCAGCGACCAAGGCTGACGTGCTGATCCTCGGTGAAACCGGTGCGGGCAAAGAAGTGGTGGCCCGCGCGCTGCACGACTTGTCGAGTCGGCGTAACGGCCCGTTCGTGGCAATCAACGCCGGGGCTTTGGCCGAGTCGGTGGTGGAAAGCGAGCTGTTCGGTCACGAACCCGGCGCGTTTACCGGCGCGCAGAAGCGCCGCATCGGCAAGTTCGAATTCGCCAACGGTGGCACGTTGTTCCTCGATGAAATCGAAAGCATGAGCCTGGACGTGCAGGTGAAATTGCTGCGCTTGCTGCAAGAGCGGGTCGTCGAACGCCTGGGCGGCAATCAGTTGATCCCGCTGGACATCCGCATCATCGCCGCGACCAAGGAAGACCTGCGGCAATCCGCCGATCAGGGGCGCTTCCGTGCCGACTTGTATTACCGCCTGAACGTTGCGCCGTTGCGCATTCCGCCCCTGCGCGAACGGGGCGAAGACGCGCTGGTGCTGTTCCAGCATTTCGCCGACGAAGCCAGCGCCCGCCACGGCTTGCCGCCCCACGAACTGCAACCGGGGCAACGGGCGCTGCTGCTGCGTCACAGCTGGCCAGGTAACGTGCGGGAACTGCAGAATGCCGCCGAGCGCTTTGCCCTGGGCCTGGAACTGGCACTGGACAACAGTGCGCCGGATGGCGGTGTCGGCACCACGGTTGAAGTGGTCAGCGGCGGCTTGAGCGAGCAAGTCGAGAACTTCGAGAAGAGCCTGATTGCCGCCGAACTGGCGCGCTCGCACAGCTCCGTGCGCAGCCTCGCCGAAGCGCTCGGCATTCCGCGCAAAACCCTGCACGACAAGCTGCGCAAGCATGGCCTGAACTTCGCCGATGGCGGCACCAGCAGCCATACCGACGACCTCGACTGAGCTACCGTAAAATCATCCTCATCAAACAAAAGGCCCGCGAATGAACCGCGACAGTCGTCACCTGGAATCGATCCTCTATCGCGACATCCCCCTCACGCGGGACATGGGCCTCAAAGTGCTCGACTGGCATGACCAACAACTGCGCCTGCATCTGCCGCTGGAGCCCAACGTCAATCACAAGAGCACCATGTTCGGTGGCAGCCTGTATTGTGGCGCGGTGCTGGCCGGCTGGGGCTGGCTGCATTTGCGTTTGCGTGAAGAAGGCATCGAAGACGGGCACATCGTGATTCAGGAAGGGCAGATCAACTACCCGCTGCCGGTCACCATGGACGCGACAGCGATTTGCCAGGCGCCCAATGCAGCAGTGTGGAGGAAGTTCCTGGCGATGTATCGACGCTATGGGCGAGCGCGGTTGACGCTGCATTCGCGGATCGTGAATGCCGGGAGTGAAGAGGATGCGGTGAGGTTTACCGGGCAGTACGTCCTTCACCGATAAAGCAAAAGATCGCAGCCTCGTTTCACTCGACAGCTCCTACAGAGAAGCGCGCCCCCTGTAGGAGCAGTCGAGTGAAACGAGGCTGCGATCATTCAGCAACGATTCCCGCGCCGGATAACAGAACGGCGCGCCGCTCAAATCCAGCACCTCACCGCCGGCGCCTTCCAGCACACCTTGAGCCGCGGCCGTGTCCCACTGCGAAGTCGGCGCCAATCGCGGATAACAATCCGCCGTCCCTTCCGCCAGCAGGCAAAACTTCAGTGAGCTGCCGATATTCGCCAGTTGCAGCTCGCCCAGACTGTCAGTCAACCCCGCCAGTAAGCGCTCCTGCTCAGGGCTTGAATGCCGACGACTGGCGACCACCGTGAAGGCTTCCCCCGCAGCCGGCACCTCGCGAACCTGAATTGGCAACGGCTCGGCGCCTTTATCGCCACGCCAGGCTCCCAACCCGGCACCGCCAACATAAAAACGCCCGCTGGTCGGCATCGATACCACGCCGAACACCACACGCCCTTGCTCGATCAGCGCAATGTTCACGGTGAACTCTTCGCTGCCGGAGATGAACTCCTTGGTCCCGTCCAACGGATCGACCAGCCACCAGCGTTGCCAGCCAGCGCGCACACTCTGGGGGATACCGGCGTCCTCTTCGGACAGTACCGGAATAGTCGGATCGAGCGCCGTCAGCCCGGCCAGGATCACATGATGAGCAGCCATGTCGGCAGCGGTAACTGGAGAATCATCGGACTTTGCAGTCACGGCAACGTTGACGCGCCAGAACGGCAGGATCGCCTCGCCAGCCTTCAATGCCAGCGCGACCACCGGCGCCATCAACGGATGGGGAAAACTCATGAACGTCTCACTCATAATTGAAAAATACCGCGCTGGATCAACAAGTCCCGGGCCAGATACAGCGCCGCCAAGGCACGGCCCTCGGTGAATCGCGGGTTCTGCGCCAACGCCGACAATTCCCGCAAGTTGATCTTGTCCATCCCCATCGGCTCGGGCTCGTCACCCTCCAGGCGTTCTTCGTACAAATCGGTGGCCAGCACCACCTGGATCTTCTGGCTCATGTAGCCGGGCGACAACGACAACTCGGTCAAGTGCTCCAGTTGCCGCGCGCCATACCCGGCCTCTTCCTTGAGCTCCCGCTCGGCCGCCGCCAGCACGTCTTCGCCCGGCTCGATCAAGCCTTTGGGCAGGGACAATTCGTAGGCATCGGTGCCACCGCAGTATTCCTCCACCAATACTGCGTGGTCCGCGTCGAGCATCGCCACGATCATCACCGCACCATAACCAGCGCCTTTGCCGACCAATCGCTCGTAAGTACGTTCCACGCCATTGGAAAAGCGCAATTTCAGCTCTTCGACACAGAATAATCGGCTGGTAGCGACGATCTCGCGGGCGAGTATGGTGGGTTTCTGGCGCATAGACGGCTCCTTGGCGTGAACGCGTTACTATACCCGGCCTATCCTGATTGTTTACCTCGGATATCTTTTTTACCGCTGGAGAAGTTTTTTATGTCCCTGCTGCCCTGGCGCGACATCGATACCGTTCTGCTGGATATGGACGGCACGCTGCTGGACCTGCACTACGACAACCATTTCTGGCTGGAACACCTGCCAAAACGTTATGCCGAGTTGCACGGGGTGAGCCTGGCCATGGCGGAGCTGGAATTGCAGCCACTGTTCGAGCGCCATGCCGGTCAGTTGCAGTGGTATTGCCTGGACTTCTGGAGCGCCGAACTGAAGTTGTCGGTGCGCGAACTGAAACTGGAAACCGCGCACCTGATCGCCCTGCGTCCGGATGCAGACACTTTTCTGGCAGCGATAAAACAGGCCGGCAAGCGCGTGGTACTGATCACCAACGCCCACCGCGACTCGTTGTCATTGAAACTGGAAAGAATTGAACTGGCGCCTTATTTCGAGCGTTTGATCAGCTCTCACGATTACGGTTTCGCCAAAGAAGACCCGCAGTTCTGGGATGCCTTGCAGGCCGATATCGGCTTCGACCCGGCACGCTGTCTGTTCATCGACGACACCCTGCCGATCCTGCGCAGCGCACGCAATTTCGGGGTGGCGCACCTGCTGGCCGTGAGCGAGCCGGACAGCCGCAAAGGGCCGAAGGACACGGCAGAGTTTGCAGCGGTGGGGAATTATCGCGAGCTCATCGCAGGGCTCTAGACCGAGTCGCCTGCATTAGCGGGCAAGCCTCGCTCCTACGGATATATGTCGTTCGCGAAATAGGCGCACGACACCGACCTGTAGGAGCGAGGCTTGCCCGCGAAAGCGATCTCAAGCCTTATTCAGGAATCCGCAACACCTGCCCCGGATAGATCTTGTCCGGGTGCGAAAGCATTGGCTTGTTGGCCTCGAAGATTTTGTTGTACTTGTTCGCGTCGCCATATTCCGCCTTGGAAATCGCGCTTAGGGTGTCGCCTTTTTTCACCGTAACGAAACGGGCAGCCTTTGCTACCGGTCCGGTCACCGTGATCTGGTCATCGACACTACCGACACCGGCAATATTGCCCACGGCCAGCAGAATCTTTTCCTTCTCTTCCTGGCTCGCCACGTCACCGGTGACGATGACTTTGTCGCCCTCGATGGTCGCCTGAACATTTGGATTACCCAGGCCGACCTTGCTGATGTGTTCCTTCAACTGCTCGCTGGCGTTGGCATTGCCGGGGGTCAGCAGATCGATAAGTTTTTCACCTGCTTCTTTCACAAAGCTAAAAATACTCATGGTGCACTCTCCTTGGGATTCAGGTTCCAGATGCCCAAGACTAGACCAGCCATTTGAAGACCGGCTCCCAGCCGACCAATGACCCCAACCCCGCGCAGGCGGTAGAATCGCAAACCTTGCCAGCGCCCTGGAGCGAAGATGGACATCAAGCAGCTGAAATTCCTCATCGCTCTCGACGAAACCCGACACTTCGGCCAGGCCGCCGCGCGCTGTCACATCACCCAGCCGACCTTGTCCATGCGCCTGCGCAGCCTCGAGGAAGAACTCGAACTGCCGCTGGTCAATCGCGGCCAGCGCTTCGAAGGTTTCACCGCGCCGGGCGAACGCGTACTGGCATGGGCGCGTACAGTGCTGGCGGCCTATGACGGTTTGCAGGCCGAAGCGGCGGCCTGTCGCGGCAACCTCGTGGGTACGTTGCGTCTGGGGGTGGTGCCGCTGTCGAGTTTCGACCCGGTGCCGCTGATGCAACGCCTGCACGCCGACCACCCGAACCTGCGCTTCGAACTCTCGGCCCTGAGCTCCGAACAGATCCTTGAACAACTGGCGAATAACCGTCTCGACCTCGGCGTATCGTACCTGGAGCATCTGGACGGCGAGCGCTTCGACTCCCTGGCCTTCAGCGAAACCCGCATGGGCCTGCTCTACGATCAACGCTTCTTCAGTTTCGGCGAGGCGCCGCTGAGCTGGGAGTCGCTGATCGAACTGCCCATGGGCATGCTCACCAGCGGCATGCATTTTCGCCAGTCCATCGACCATAATTTCCACAGCCGTGGCCTGACTCCACAGCCGTTGCTGCAAACCGATGCAGTCCACCAATTGTTACAAGCGGTACACGGTGGCCTGTGCTGCGCGGTGATGCCGCTGAACAGCGGCCTCGAAAACCTCACCGATCACTTGCGCCTGCAACCCATCGAAAGCGCCCAGACCCTCGCCCGGCTGGGGCTGATCATGCGTCGCAGCGCTCCGCGTTCGGCCTTGGCAGAAGCCTGTTTTGCGATCTATCAGAAATCACTGACAGACGATTGATCGACGCCATCTATCGGTAGATCAGTAATAGCGATTAGACGCGACATGTTGACGCGCCTAGGCTTAAAGCTGACCAAACCGTCGGTGATGCCTAATGAACGCCAAGCGCCCCGGCTGCGCGGCGCCCGCTCTCGAAACGCCCGCGCCCGCCGCAAGCCAGACATACAGTTACTGCAACCTTGAAGACTCCGAATCATCCAGCACCGCGCTGGCTGAGGAAGTCGCGTTGGCGATCGCCTACAACGGCATCAGCCAGGCCGTCATGCTGGTGACGCCGACAGACCTTGAAGACTTCATCGTCGGCTTCAGCCTCGGCAGCGGCATCATCGAAGACGCTTCAGACATCTATGACCTGCAACTCAGCGGCTCGGGGTCGGCGCAATACGCACAGGTGACCATCGCCAACCGCGCCTTCTGGAACCTCAAGCAGCAGCGCCGCCAACTGGCCGGCACCAGCGGTTGCGGGCTCTGTGGCGTTGAAGCGGTGGAGCAAGCGCTGCCCGATCTCAAGGTGCTGCCCGGCGCCCCGCTGCCCCCGGCCGAATGGCTGGACGGCCTGCGCCATCGCATCGGTGAATTCCAGCCTTTGGGCCAGCATTGCGGCGCGGTGCATGCGGCGGTGTTCATGAATGGCAAAGGCGAATTGCTGCTGGGCCGTGAAGACATCGGCCGACACAACGCCCTCGACAAGCTGATTGGCGGGTTGATCCGCCAAAAAATCCCGACCACCGATGGCCTGGCGATTGTCACCAGCCGTTGCAGCCTCGAATTGATCCAGAAAGTTTTACGCGCCGGCATCCAGACCCTGGTCAGCCTGTCGTCGCCCACGAGCCTGGCTGTGCAATGGGCCCGTCGACACAACCTCAATCTCATCCACCTGCCGCAGAAAAGTGCGCCGCGGGTCTACAGCCCTGCGACGGAGAAACAAGCGTGAGCCAACACCAACAAGCCGACCAGAAACCCGTTCCACGTTACAAGCCCTATAAGGGCGCGGCCGGTGGCTGGGGCGCGCTGGCCAGCGTTGCCCGGGCCTGGTTGACCAGCGACAACGCGTTGAAAAATCTGCGCATGATGCTCAAGACCAACAAAAACGGCGGGTTCGACTGCCCCGGTTGCGCCTGGGGCGATTCCCAGGAAGGCGGCATGGTGATGTTCTGCGAGAACGGCGCCAAAGCAGTGAACTGGGAAGCGACCAAACGGCGTGTCGACGGCGCGTTTTTCGCCAAGCACAGCGTTAGCTCGTTGCTGGAGCAAAGTGATTATTGGCTCGAGTACCAGGGCCGTCTGACCGAACCGCTGAGCTACGACGCCGAGACCGATCGCTACAAACCGATCAGCTGGGAAGCCGCCTTCGCTCTGATCGGCAAACACCTGCAAGGGCTGTCGAGTCCGAATCAGGCCGAGTTCTACACCTCGGGCCGCGCCAGCAACGAAGCAGCGTTCCTCTATCAATTGTTCGTGCGCGCCTATGGCACCAACAATTTCCCCGACTGCTCGAACATGTGCCACGAAGCCAGCGGTGTGGCATTGGCCCAGAGCGTCGGCGTTGGCAAAGGCACGGTGACCTTCGACGACTTCGAACACGCCGATGCGATTTTTGTCTGGGGCCAAAACCCTGGCACCAACCATCCGCGGATGCTCGAGCCACTGCGCGAAGCGGTGAAACGCGGTGCGCAGGTAGTGTGCATCAACCCGCTGAAAGAGCGTGGCCTGGAACGCTTCCAGCACCCGCAACACCCGATCGAAATGCTCACCAACGGCGACAAGCCGACCAACACGGCGTACTTCCGCCCGGCATTGGGCGGCGACATGGCGATCATGCGCGGCATGGCCAAGTTCCTGCTGCAATGGGAGCGCGATGCGCAGAAGGCGGGTGAGCCTGCGGTGTTCGACCACGACTTCCTCAATGAACACAGCGCCAACGTTCTGGAATACCTCGGCATCGTCGACGACACCCCGTGGGAGCAGATCGTCGAGCAATCCGGCCTGACCCTGGTGGAAATCGAGCAAGCGGCGCGCATGTACGCCAAAGGCAAGAACGTGATCATGTGTTGGGCGATGGGCATCACCCAGCATCGCCATTCAGTGGCGACCATCCAGGAAATCGCCAACCTGATGCTGCTGCGCGGCAACATCGGGCGGCCGGGTGCCGGTCTGTGCCCGGTGCGCGGCCACAGTAACGTGCAGGGCGACCGGACGATGGGCATCAACGAACGTCCGCCGGTGGCGTTCCTCGACTCCCTGGAGCGGCGCTTCCAATTCAAGGTGCCGCGCGAAAACGGCCACAACGTGGTCGAGGCGATTCACGCCATGGCCGAAGGCCGTTCGAAAGTCTTCATCGGCCTGGGCGGCAACTTCGCCCAAGCCACCCCGGACAGCTCACGGACCTTCGAGGCCCTGAGCAACTGCGACCTGACCGTGCAGATCAGCACCAAGCTCAACCGCAGCCATTTGGTCCACGGTAAAGACGCGCTGATTCTGCCGTGCCTGGGCCGCACCGATATCGATATCCAGACCGAAGGCCCCCAAGCGGTGACCGTGGAAGACTCCTTCAGCATGGTCCACGCCTCCAACGGTCAGTTGCAGCCGTTGTCGAACCTGATGCGCTCGGAGCCTGCAATCATTGCCGGCATCGCCGCCGCGACCCTGGGCAGCAAACCGGTGGACTGGAACTGGCTGGTGGCTGATTACAGCCGTATCCGCGACCTGATCGCCGACACCATCCCGGGCTTCCGGGACTTCAACGAGAAAGTCCAGAACCCCGGCGGTTTCTACCTGGGCAGCAGTGCCGGCGCACGTCGCTGGAATACTCCATCGGGTCGGGCCAACTTCCGTGCGAACATCCTGCCCAAACACCTGGTGCACGAACGTACCCGCGCCACCGGCGTGCTGCCGGACCTGATCATGCAGTCGATGCGCTCCCACGATCAGTACAACACCACCATTTATGGTCTTGATGATCGTTATCGCGGGGTTAAAGGTCAGCGGGATGTGTTGTTCGTCAATGAAGCCGACATCATTCGCCTGGGCTTCAAACCGGGGCAGAAGGCTGACATCGTTTCGATCTGGGATGATGGCCGTGAACGGCGGGTCAAGGGTTTTACCCTGCTGGCGTTTGATATTCCTGCCGGGCAAGCGGCTGCGTACTATCCGGAAGTGAACCCGCTGGTGCCGCTGGAAAGCACCGGGGATGGCAGCCATACGCCGACATCGAAGTTTGTGGCGATCCGGCTGGAAGCGGCGAGTGAAACCGGGTTGATCATGGCCAAGTCAGCTTGACGCAGCGATGGCGGTAGCCCACTCAACAAATTCTTCCGATTCGTACTTTCCAATCGCCCACAAAAAAGGCCGTCTTCCTATGAAAACGGCCTTTGATAAGTAGCTAAAGACCGGTGAAAAATACTTAAGTTCCGCCCAAAAAACAGTAACTTATAGAAATGTGCTCAAGTCGTGTTATTCGTCGGATTTCTATTGTCACAACCATGACACAGCCTCAGGATCGCGCCGTCATCCCCTTGAGGTTCCTCTATGAAGTTCTCCTCGATTCTCTTGTTGTCCCTTGGCCTGGTCAGTGGCTTCGCGTCTGCTGGCGGCACCACCGAAGCAGGTGTGGGCGGCGCATTGGGCGGGGTTCTGGGCTCGGTCGTCGGTCAATCGCTAGGCGGCAGTACAGGTTCAACCATTGGCGCGGCCCTGGGCGGCGCGGGTGGTAGCGCAGTTGGCGCAGACAGACACAGCCGTGGCGAAGCCGCCATTGGCGGTGCGTTGGGCGCAGCTGGCGGTAACGTGGTCGGCCGCAGCATGGGCGGCACCACCGGTAGCCTGATCGGCTCCGCAGCAGGCGGCGGCCTCGGTGGCGCGCTGGGTAATCACATGGGCAACAGTAGCAATGACGACGATGATCGTCGTTCCTATCGTCGTGGTTATGACGATGATGATCGTCGCTACTACCGTGACGGCCATCCGGGTCGTGGCCATGCCTACGGCCATCGCAAGCATCACCATCGCTATCGCGACTGAGGCTTGAATCGCCTCGTTTGCCGGTAGATCCAAAAATCGCAGCCCTCGGGCTGCGATTTTTTTTGCCCTCAGATCGCCAGTCGCTCCAATGCCCCACGCAATCCGGCAGGAATCGCCACCGGCTGGTTCGACAGCCGATCGACGAATACATGCACGAAGCGCCCTGCCGCGCAGGCCTCATCTTCTCCAGCCTTGAACACCGCCAGCTCGTACTGCACCGAACTATTGCCCAACTTGCCGACCCGCAGGCCAATCTCGATCCGATCCGGGAAGGCGATAGACGCGAAGTAATCGCAGGCCGAACTCACCACAAAACCCACCACCTCACCGTCATGGATATCCAGACCGCCGACTTCGATCAGGTAGGTGTTCACCGCCGTATCGAAAAAACTGTAGTAGGTGACGTTGTTGACATGACCGTAGGCGTCATTGTCATGCCAGCGGGTGGTGATGGGCTGGAAATGGGGGTAGTCGGTGCGTTGGGGCATCGGGTTAGACATCAGCGTTTGTTCCTGGAGTTGGATCGTCAGTCTAAGGCGAAAATCGCGTCTTGCTCATTCGCGGGCTTGCTCGCGAAGGCCCCCTCACAGATGCCACATAAAATCACATCTCGGCAAACCCTCTGCCCTGCGCCGCCAACTCCCCAATCAACCGTGCCGGGGCCCAGTGATCCCCCTGTTTGGTCTCAAGCTGCAACAACCGCAGATGAATATCCGCCAACCCTTGCTGATCCGCCCAGGCCATCGGCCCGCCCTTGTCCGCCGGGAAACCATAACCGTTGAGATACACCAGATCGATGTCGTGCGCCGACGCCGCAATGCCCTCCTGAAGGATCTTCGCCCCTTCATTGACCAGTGCCAGCAAGCTGCGCTCAAGAATCTCCTCTGGCCCTATCTCACGCCGCTGAAACCCCAGCCCTTCGCTGACTTCCAGTACCAGCGCATCGACTTCCACATCGTGCTCAGCCTGACGACTGCCCGGTTCGTAATGGTAATACCCGTCGCCACTCTTCTGGCCGAAACGCCCGAGCTCGCACAAACGATTGTCCACCTGAACTTCCGGCGCATCCTGGCCTTTGCCAGCCAGCTCCCGCGCGCGCCACTCCAGGTCAATGCCGACCACGTCGTACATGCGGAACGGCCCCATGGCGAAACCAAAACCTTGCAGCGCCGCATCCACTTGATAAGGCAACGCACCCTCCAGCAGCATCTTGCGCGCTTCGAGTACGTACGGATGCAGCATGCGGTTGCCGATGAAACCGTGACAGTTACCCGAGATCACGCTGACCTTGCCCATGCGCTGGCCCAGTGCCAGGGCTGCATCAAGCACCGCCGGCTCTGTCTGGGCACCGCGTACGATCTCCAGCAACTTCATGATGTGCGCCGGACTGAAGAAGTGCAGGCCCAGGACCTGTTGCGGGCGGCGAGTGGCGGCGGCGATGGCGTCGATATCCAGCGCCGAGGTATTGCTGGCCAGTATCGCTTCAGGCTTGAGCAGGCCGTCGAGCTCGCGAAAGATTTTCTGCTTCAGTTCGAGGTTTTCGTAGACCGCCTCGATAACCAGATCAACATCGCGGATCGCCGCGTAATCGGCAACCGCCGTTACCCGTGCAATGCGCGCATCCGCCTCGGCCTGATCGAGCCGCCCCTGACGCACGTTGTGGGCGTAAGTGTCAGCCACGCTGGTCAGCGCCTGCTCAAGCATCTGCGGATTGTTATCGACCCACTGCACCGGCACCCCGGCGTTGGCCAGGCACATGACAATGCCCCGGCCCATGGTGCCCGCGCCAATCACGGCGGCGCGCTGAATATCGAACGATGTCTGGCTCATGGTTGTTGTTCTCTTATTGGCGATCCAAAGACAGCCCTCACCATAGTCAGCCTATGGGTGTTTTTGAAGTTTATTCCCGTGATGGGTGACATTCAGCGGATGGATGCGTCCCGATCCCGCAGGTTAGAGGTTCGCCTCAGCCCACGTCCGGACCTCGGCATACGGATACTCCTCCAACGCCGCAAACCCCGGAATCGACCGCGCCTTGAGCTTGGTAAACAACGGCACGCTGATCCCGCACAAAAACCGCGTCACGCGCTCCGCCGATGGAGCACTTCCCGTGTGCTGCTGGTGCCTGTGGATAAAATCACCGCACAGCGCCTCGAAATTTTTATCCACAAGCGCCGGCAATACCGGTGGTTCGGGTAACCGCGCTACGTGGCCGTGACACACCGAACAATGCCCGCATCGCCGTGGCGCGTTTTCGTCGCCGAAGTACTCGGCCAGGCGATAGCCCAGGCAGTGGTCGGTGGCGAACAGATCCAGCATGGCGTGAATCCGCGAAATCTCGGTGCGTTCGTGCTGGCTGAAGTAGGTGTGCAATTCGGCGCTCAAGGCCTGGGAATCGAAGTCGGCTTGCAGCAGGCTATAGACCTCCGTCATCTGCTTGCTTTCAAGCTCCACCCAGCCCTTTTCCTGGAAGTAATCCAGCGCCTTGACCACTCGACTGCGCTCGGCGGAATGCTGCTGATACAGTGCGTCGAAATTCACCGTGGCCCAGGTCCGTGCACGGCTGGAGGTCTGGATGATCGCCGAGACGAAGTCCCTGCGCTCACCCTCGAAACGGGCCAGCAACGCTTCCGGCTCCTGCAAATACTTGAAGCGGTATTCGGCGTAATAGGCATAGCGCGGAGCGATCAGCCCACGCAACTCCAGCTGTACCAGCAAGGTCTTGAGCGGTAACTGGCGGATGTTGCTCTGATCGGCCAAAGGCCCCAGCAGAAACTCCCACTGCCCCTCGGGCGCTGCGGCTTGCAACTCGTCAAGCACACAACGAATACCGTCCCGCTCCGGTGTGTCGCCGTAGACGAAATTCTCCAGCACGTTGAGGCTGTCGCGGTTGGCCAGCACCAGGCAATCGGACGGCTGCCCGTCACGCCCGGCGCGGCCGATTTCCTGGCTGTAGTTTTCGATGGATTTGGGCAGGTCGAAATGCACCACGTTGCGGATATCGCTTTTGTCGATGCCCATGCCGAAGGCAATGGTGGCGACGATGCAATTGGACTGCCCGCCCATGAACCGGCGCTGAATCGCTTCCCGTTGCTCGTGGGGTAAACCGGCGTGATAGGCCTCGGCCTGTATACCGTTGCGCCCCAGGTGTTCGGCGATGTGCTCAGCGGTTTTCTGCAGAGTGACGTAGACAATGCTGGGCTGGCCGGGACGCTGGCTCATCCACTCGACCAGGCGGCGGCGCTTGTCCTGGCCACGCACCGGTTCCACCAACAGATTGAGATTGGGCCGGTAGAAACCGGTGGTCACCACATCCTCAGGCGCAATGGCGAACCGGGCCTCCATGTCGGCGATCACCTTGGGTGTCGCGGTGGCCGTCAGCAGCAACGCCTGGGGGATGTTGAACTGGCGCTGATAGTCCGGGAGCTTGAGGTAGTCGGGGCGGAAGTTGTGGCCCCATTCCGAGATGCAGTGGGCCTCGTCCACCACCAGCAGCGAGATCGGCACCTGCTGCAAAAAATGGCGGAAGCGCTCGTTCTTCAGGCGCTCCACGGAAATCATCAGAATCTTCAATTCGCCGGACTTGGCCCGGGCCATCACATCGCTGGCGTCGTCGCGGCTCTGGGCCGAATCGATGCTGCCCGCCGCGATGCCGTGGCGTTGCAAGAACGCCAACTGATCCTGCATCAACGCCAGCAAAGGCGAGACCACCAGTGTCAGGTGCGGCAGCAGGATGGCCGGTAACTGATAGCACAGGGATTTGCCCGAGCCGGTAGGGAAAATCGCCGCCGCCGAGCGCCCGGCCAACACCGCGCTGACCGCCGCCTCCTGGCCGGGCCGAAACTGTGGATAACCGAAAACCTGTTCCAGGGTGTTGTGCATAAGCTGTCACTCCGTTGACCGCTGCGAAGCCCAAAGCCTAGCCGGCGAACGCAGCAAGTCGAGAAAAGGTCGGGGGCAAAAACGATACGGGATGATACAGCGTCGGCCCATCGATGCCTTCGCCACAGATTGAAACAAACGAGGCACTTTGCCCCCTGACATCAGTCCCCTGTCAGCCGGTAAGGTTCAGCTCGAGAAAAACCATTATCCGCGAAGTTTTCATCAAGGCAGGACGCCTGCACGCGGATCCTTACGAAGGAACAATCATGCCTGACACTCTGTTTTTCCCAATCGCCCTTGTCCTTGTATCCCTGCTGCTGAACGGGTGCATGAAGCTCCCTGACGACCCCCTCTATGCTGCGCCCACAACTCTGGACAACTCCTCACAGACTTAGTCATCGATCGACTGACGTCGGGTGGCTACGGCACCAATACCGCCACCCGCAACTGCTCATCCAGCGCCTGTTCATGAAACACCCGGCTCTTGCTCGCCCACGCCGCATAAGCCGGGCTTATTTCCCCCGTAAACGCCGCCGCCAGCTGACGCAAATCGGAGACCCTGCGCACACGAGGACAGAAGAGTTGGTCCTCGCAGTTCTGACTGGCACTGCGATAGGTGATCAGCAACCGATCCCACAACCCGTCACGCACTTGCCTGACCGACTTGAGCTTCACAGCCCGCACGCCCAGTCGCTGTTTCAGCCCCTGCTCATCCAGCGCTTCGCTGGCCAGCAATGCCTTGCCCACCATTAACACCTCGGCGCGAGAGGCGGTGTCGATGTCCGCTTGGGTGGTCAGCGCATCCGGCCAACCGGTTCGCTCCATGTTGGCCAGGATCAGCGAATGACCGACGTCAGCAGCACCCGCTATCCGAGAAACACCGGCCCACAACAATAAAATCGAGGCCACACGTAGCCACTGCATACCTAATTCCCTTTAAGAGTCGACTCAGACGCTTCGAAACGTCCTACACATTCTGGCGCGCACCCTCCAGAGGCTGGATGCGTTATGCCTGACAATCCCGTAGGAATATCGACCTTCAGGGGAAAAGCTTAAAAAATTGTCGAGGGCTGCGTAGGCAAAGGGCGATAACACCGGTAAACCCCCTACAAAACCTGTCCACTTGCACCACCTTGCGACGCCTCGCTGCGGCCCTCTATAGTTTTCGACGCGGCTGAAAACACTGTGTCGGCCCGCCGGAGCGACTTCGTACAGGACACGCCTCAACCATGAACACGTTCAACCCGTTGACCAACCGCTATCACCCACTCAAGACCAGCTACAGCGACACCCCGGTGTTGGTCATCGACACCGATGCCAATCCTCACGAGATCCTCGACGCCGCTCTGCAACGCATCCGTGCCGCCAGCGACCTGCTCGAAACGCTCTATTGCCTGTGTTTCAAACAGGCCGACGCGAAAGACATCCCCAATATCGTCAACGCGTTGTACCTGCTGACCCAGGACGGCAATGAACTACTCGAAATCGCCCGGCAACGCCTGCCGAAAACCACAGCGGTTTGAATGAAAATCTCGGTGGGAGCCAAACGCCTGACGGCAATCAAACGAGACAAATAGCAAAAGAGATAAGTCCGTAGGCAAGGGCCTATCGAAGCTTCATCCCGGTCCTACAAGCACAGACACCTTGTCGCCTATCGCCACCCGGCGGCTCACACCTATAGTCGAACTGTCGCTGCCGAATCAGCGACTCGGGCTTGGTCACCCGAATTAGATCTACGTACGCACCCGTTGTATGCTGCTGGCGCTTTGTGTCAGCACGCTTTATGGCGGCTGTGTTTGGGACGTCTTCGGGCGTGCCGGGTAAGCGTGTGATCTCACCGGTTGACCAACCCGAATACAGTCCGCCTCCCATCGCTTGGTCCCGATGGCAGCGGTTCTTTCTGATGCATTCGAGATTACACATTATGAATAATCCGTTCACACCCGATCGCTACCGCCCACTCCAAACCAACCTCACCGACTCCCCGCCCCTGATCATTGACACAGAGGCCAATCCCCAGGACATCCTCGAAGCCGCCCTCCAGCGCATCCGAGCCTCCAGCGACCTCCTCAAAACGCTGCACTGCGTTTGCTTCAAACACGGTGATGTCGAAGACATCCCCCACATCACTCACGCGCTCTTCTTGTTGACCCAAGATGGCTGCGACCTACTGAAAGTCGCCCAACAACGCATGATGGGCTGGAAAGCGTCAGCCTGACCACGCGCTAACAGGCAAGCCGCCCCCCGCGGGAGCTGGCTTGCCTGGGTAGAAACCGGAGACATCCTTTACGTTTTAACCGCTGCCATCGGGCTTGCGCCCTTCCCCACGAATCCGACGCCCAATAAGATCCTCCAAAGCCCAACCGGATGCCCCGTAATGATCCTCGCCCCCAACTTCCCCGACGACCACGCCATGCACCTGCTCATGCAGCTGCTGCACGAAGAACTCGGCCTGCCCGAACGCAAAGCCATCAGCCTCAACACCTCGATCAACTTCGACCTGGGTTGCGATGGCGCCGATGCGCGGCAGCTGATGGAAGCGCTGGAGGAACAGTTCGCCATCGATTTCGTCGACTATGACGCGTATCGCTATTTTCAACCGGAAGGGTTTGATGTGTTTCTCAAGCGTCGGGCAAAGGGTCGAGGCGACAAAGTCCCGCTGACGATTGCCATGCTCTACAAAGCAATCAAGAAGCAACGCTGGGACACGCAGGAAGTGGAAGAGGTCTAGTGGATCAGGACAATAGAAGTGGAATTATTCTGGCTGTTTAGCGGGTTTACTGCGGGAATATTGCCAGTTATGCCTCAAGGGAACTGAATCAGCGCCCATAAAAAAGCCGCCCCAAAGGGCGGCTTTCTCATTACATCAAACCAACTCTTACAACTTCGGCCCAGCAGCCTTGATCGCGTCGCTCACGTCGAACTTCTTGAAGTTCTCAACAAACAACCCGGCCAGTGCTTTAGCAGCCTCATCGTAAGCAGCCTTGTCAGCCCAGGTGTTACGTGGGTTCAACAGGCCAGTCTCAACGCCCGGTACAGCCAATGGCACGTCAAGGTTGATGGTGTCCAGGTGCTCAGTCTCGGCACCGATCAACGCGCCGCTCTGGATCGCTGCGATCACGCCGCGGGTGGTCGGGATGTTGAAGCGTTTGCCGACGCCGTAGCCGCCGCCGGTCCAGCCGGTGTTGACCAGGTAGACCTTGGAGCCGAAGCCGCGGATGCGTTTGATCAGCAGTTCTGYGTATTCGCCAGCCGGACGCGGGAAGAACGGTGCGCCGAAGCAGGTGGAGAAGGTCGACTTGATGCCGCTGCCGGAACCCATTTCGGTCGAGCCCACCAGAGCGGTGTAGCCGGACAGGAAGTGGTAGGCCGCTTGTTCTTCATTGAGGATCGACACTGGCGGCAGCACGCCGGTCAGGTCACAGGTCAGGAAGATCACTGCGTTTGGCTCGCCGCCCAGGTTCTTCTCGGAACGTTTGGCTACGTGCTCCAGCGGGTAGGCGGCGCGGCTGTTCTGGGTCAGGCTGACATCGGTGTAGTCGGCGTGCTTGGCGTCGTCGATAACAACGTTTTCCAGGACCGCGCCGTGCTTGATGGCTTTCCAGATGACCGGCTCGTTCTTCTCGGACAGGTCGATGCACTTGGCATAGCAACCGCCTTCGATGTTGAACACCACGCCCTCGCCCCAGCCGTGTTCGTCGTCACCGATCAGGTAACGGCTTTCGTCGGCGGACAAGGTGGTCTTGCCGGTGCCGGACAGACCGAAGAACAGGGTCACGTCGCCCGCTTCGCCGATGTTGGCGGCGCAGTGCATTGGCAACACGTCGGCGGCCGGCAGCAGGAAGTTCTGCACCGAGAACATGGCTTTCTTCATCTCACCGGCGTAGCGCATGCCGGCAAGCAGCACTTTCTTCTGGGCGAAGTTGATGATCACGCAGCCGTCGGAGTTGGTGCCGTCGCGCTCTGGCACGCACTCGAAGTTGGCGACGTTCAGAACTTGCCACTCTTCACGACCGGCCGGGTTGTACTGGGCCGGGTTGATGAACAGGCAACGACCGAACAGGTTCTGCCAGGCAGTCTGGGTAGTCATTTTCACGGCCAGGTAGTGCTCTTCAGCCGAACCTACGTGCACGTGGGAAACGAAATGCTCTTGCGCGTTGTTGAACGCCTCGACGCGAGCCCACAGGGCATCGAACTTGTCGGCCGGGAACTTGCGGTTGATCGGGCCCCAGGCAATGGCGTCCTGGGTGGTCGGCTCTTCAACGATGAAACGATCGACTGGCGAACGGCCGGTACGGTGACCGGTGCGAACAACCAGCGCGCCGGTATCGGCAAGCTCGCCTTCACCGCGACTCAGGGCTTGTTTAACCAGATCATCAACACTCAGATCGGTGTACACGGCGTTATTGGCTTGCGTCATGAGGTTCCCCGTCGGCCAGTGGCCGAGTGCTCCAAACGTTTTGTAGTAGAAAGTCGTGCACTACTACCGCGAAAAAAGTGGGCCGGATTATGCCAGAAAAGCCCAAAAAGTGTAGGGCCCTCCCGTCAGAACGGCGTTATTCCGGCGCAAAGCAGTGAATTTACCTGCGCTGAAGCGTTTTAGTGACGGGTATCTGACGGCGTATCAACCCCTGCTCCGGCGAATAATTGGGTGATATCGGCCGCGTCGAACAGGTAGCGTTCGTTGCAAAACTGGCAATCGACCTCGATGCTGCCGCCATGTTCGACGACCAGCCTCTGAGCATCTTCCAGACCCAGACTGACCAGCGCATTGCCCGAGCGTTCCCGAGAGCAACTGCAATGGAAGCGCAGTTTCTGCACATCGAACAGACGCACTTGTTCTTCGTGGTACAGGCGATGGAGCACGGTTTCGTTGTCCAGGCTCAGCAATTCGTCGGCGGTCAGGGTGCTGGCCAGGGCGGTGATGTGCTGCCAACTGGCGGCGCGATCTTCTTCATCTTTCAGACGGTCGGCAGGCAATTGCTGCAACAGCAGGCCACGGGCACGACGGCCGTCGGCGTACAGCTTGAAGCGGGTGCCAACCTGCTGCGACATGACGAAATAGTTGGTGAAGCAATCGGACAGGGTTTCACCGTCGAGATCGACGATACCCTGATAACGCTGGCCTTGAGTCGGGTCGACAGTCAGCGCCAACACGCCATTGGGCATCAGGTCGGCGAGCGTCGCATCGGGCGCGATCTGCTCGGCGTCGTAGCGGGCCAGGCCGCGAATTTCGCGCTCGCTGGAGCACTCGATCATCAGCATCGGCACCGGGCCTTCGGAACGGGCCTGAAGAATCAGCAAGCCATCGAACTTCAAGGTGCCTACCAGCAACGCTGCAGCCGCCATCAGCTCGCCCAGCAGTTGCGCGACCGGCTCCGGATAGGTGTGTTTGGCGAGGACTTCGGCATAGCTACGCTCCAATGCCACCAGTTCGCCGCGGGTGTCGCTGTCATCGAAGATGAAGCGTTGGGTGTAGTCGGTATCCGGTAGATCGGTCATAGGTCTGGGTATCTGAAGTGGTGACAAAAAAGGTTACAAAAAAATGAAACACGCCGTAGCAGCACTTTTGGGGGTGAGCTTAGCCATAGCGGCATTTTATGAACAATTCGGGGTTGTTCCAAGCAAGGTCAAACCTCGGTTTTCGACGAGCGGTGCTTTCACCTGCGAAATGCGCCGTTGGCGAATATCCCCCATATGGCTGCACAGGCAGGCGATTACAAGTCTGCGCCCGACAGCTGTCACTGCTCGTCGTTGCTGTTGCCGCGAAACTTGAACAAATCCCGGCGCTGTTTCTTGCTCGGTTTGCCGTCGGTGCTCACGCCCAACGCCCCGGCCTTGCGCATGGCCGCCGCCGCTTCGCGCTTGGCAATGCTGGCTTCGGTTTCGGCATACAGGGCCTGAGCTTCCGGCGCGCCACGGCGCACGATCGACAACGCCTGGACCACCACCGTGCGCTCCTCGAAGCCGGTGCGAATCTGAAACTCGTCGCCGATCCTCGGCTCCTTGCCTGGCTTGCAGCGCTCACCCCGGCAATGCACCTTGCCGCTTTCAATCGCGGCCTTGGCCAAGGCACGTGTTTTATAAAAACGCGCGGCCCACAACCATTTATCGAGACGGACCTTGTCGTCCTCTTCGCTTTTTTGTGCCATTGGATGACCTCATTCTGAAATATCGATGAACTGTACTACCGTTTCTGTCGTGCCATGAATCACAACGCTGTGGATTAGAATGCAGGCATTCCCCCCTGTTTGAGGGATGAAAATCCGGGCCGTAGATATCTGTCGCCTTTTACCCATTATTCTGCGTGAATACCGCGAATTCGGCCGCACATGGCCTGAGCGGTTTTTGCCGGTTGAGCACTTTTGAAGACATTTGACCATTTGACCGTTGTCGGTCTGCGCGAGTGGGTGGCGCTCCCGGATTTGGGAGTCGCGGGCCTTCGGGCAAAAATCGACACCGGCGCCAGTACCTCCAGCCTGCATGCCACCGACATCGAGCCGTTCGAGCGCGACGGCGAACAGTGGGTGCGCTTCACCGCACACCTGGGCACGGTGGTGCAATTGCGTCACCGGCGCTGCGAAGCACCGCTGGTGACGATGAAAACCATTAAAAGCTCCAACGGCCACGCGCAGATGCGCTATGTGGTCAGTACCACCCTGGCCCTCGGTGATCGGGTCTGGCGGGTCGAGTTCACCCTCGCCTGCCGCAAGTCCATGCGTTATCGCCTGTTACTCGGTTCCAAAGCCTTGATCGACGGCCAGTTGGTGGTCAATCCGGGCATCAAATATGTACAAGACAAGCCGGTGTTCCCGGTATCTACCCTCTCCACAGGTGTTGCATGAAGATCGCTGTGCTGTCGCGGAACCCGCGTCTGTATTCCACCCGTCGTCTGGTCGAAGCCGGTGTAGAGCGTGGCCATGAAATGGTGGTGATCGACACCCTGCGCGCCTACATGAACATTGCCAGCCACAAGCCGCAAATCCACTACCGTGGCAAACCGCTGGAGGGTTTCGATGCGGTGATCCCGCGGATCGGCGCATCGGTCACGTTTTATGGCTGTGCAGTGCTGCGCCAGTTCGAAATGATGGGGGTGTTTCCGCTCAACGAATCGGTGGCCATCGCCCGTTCCCGAGACAAACTGCGTTCCCTGCAATTGCTGTCGCGCCGGGGGATCGGTTTGCCGGTCACCGGTTTTGCGCACTCCCCGGATGACATTCCCGACTTGATCGAGATGGTCAACGGCGCACCACTGGTGATCAAGGTGCTGGAAGGCACCCAGGGCATCGGCGTGGTGCTGTGTGAAACGGCGACGGCGGCGGAGTCGGTGATCGAGGCCTTCATGGGCCTGAAGCAGAACATCATGGTTCAGGAGTACATCAAGGAAGCCGGCGGCGCGGACATTCGCTGTTTCGTGGTCGGTGACAAGGTGATCGCGGCGATGAAGCGCCAGGCCAAGCCGGGGGAGTTTCGCTCCAACCTGCATCGCGGCGGTAGCGCGAGCCTGATCAAGATCACCCCGGAAGAACGCATGACCGCGTTGCGTGCAGCGAAGGTCATGGGTTTGGCAGTGGCGGGTGTGGATATCCTGCGTTCCAATCACGGCCCGTTGGTGATGGAAGTGAACTCGTCGCCGGGTCTGGAAGGGATTGAAACCACCACGGGGAAGAACGTGGCGGGGATCATCATTGAGCATCTGGAGAAGAATGGCGGGCCGAACATGACGCGGACCAAAGGTAAGGGTTGAGGCTGYGATCTTTTCAGCCGCTAAACCGCATCCCGCGGCAACATCAACCCAAGCGGCAACCGAACCCGTGCTTCCAGCCCACCACCGGAGCGGTTGCGCAGCTCGACATTCCCGCCATGCATTGAGGCGATCCGTTTCACGATCGCCAGCCCCAACCCAGTCCCCTTCCCGCCCCGGGCCCGATCACCGCGGGTGAACGGGTTGAAAATCGCCTCCAGCTCCGACGGATCAATCCCCGCGCCACGGTCCATGACACTCAGCACCACATATGGCGCGCTGGTATCCCCGGACACATAAGCCGCCACTTCCACTCCACTGCCAGCGTGATGCAGCGCATTGCCGATCAGGTTGTTCAGCAGCCGCTTCATCGACACCCGACGCAACGGGAACGGCTGGATCGGCTCCAGGCGCAAGTGCACTTTTTCTTCGTTCTGGTTGTACGGCGCGGCGACTTCGCGAACCAGATCGCTCAGGTCAACTTCTTCCACCAACTCGTCACGACCGTCGCGAATGAAGGCCAGGAACTGGTCAAGAATCGCGTCCATGTCTTCGATGTCGCGAATCATGTCGTCCGTCAGGTCGCTATGATCGCCCATCAGCTCCAGGGACAGCCGCAAACGGGTCAGCGGTGTGCGCAGGTCGTGAGACACCCCGGCCAGCATCAGCTCGCGCTCGCGTCCCGCCTGTTCGACGTCTTCGGCCATCTGATTGAAGGCGCGATAGACCTCGGTCATTTCACTCGGCGTGTCGCTGATCGGCAGACGCACGCTGCGGCCCTGACCGAGTTGCCGCGCAGCATAGACCAGACGTTTCAACGGTTGATTGAGCTGGCTGACGAAAATCCACGCCGAAGCGGTCGACAACAAACCGATGGCGAGGAACCAGCCGAGCACGTTCCAGATTTTCTGGCCGCGCAACGGATGCGGGTACAGCGGCACTTTCAGCCAGCCATCGCCCAGGCTGGGCGCCCGGACCCACAGCGCCGGTGGAGAGTGCATGCGTAATCGTACTTCGGTGTCGGCACCCAGTTCGGCCTGCATCTGTCGCTGGTAGATCTCGCTGTACGGCCAGTGCTGCTCGCCTTCCGGCACACCGGCGCCCACCACCCGGATCAAGGTCGCGGCATCGGCAATCTTCGCGCGATTTTCTTCATCGGCGGCCCAATAGGCGCGCAGCGTCAGGGCGACGCCGTGGCTGTATTGGCGATCCACCAGCACGTCTTCGTTCATCAACAGATAAACCAGGGTCAGCGCCTTGGAGAACAGGACGACGATCAGCACCAGCCACAGGGTGCGGGAGAAGAAGCTCTGGGGGAACCAAACAGGGGTTTTCATGGGTAACCGCTACACACTTGCAGGAGCGAGCGATGCTCGCATATTGCGGATCGCGAGTCTGCGGGAGAGGTCATCCGACCCGTCACCCGCAAGACCCGCTCCTACAAATCACCGATCACTTCGTGGCGGCGCCATCCGGAACGAACACGTAGCCCACGCCCCAGACGGTCTGGATATAGCGCGGTTTGGACGGATCGGGCTCGATCATCCGGCGCAGACGGGATATCTGCACGTCGATGGAACGCTCCAGGGCATCCCACTCGCGGCCACGGGCCAGGTTCATCAGCTTGTCGCGGGTCAGCGGTTGACGGGCGTTCATGACCAGGGCCTTGAGCACCGCGAACTCACCGGTGGTGAGCATGTGCACTTTATCGCCGCGTTTGAGTTCGCGGGTGGCCAGGGACAGCTCGTAGTCACCGAAGGTCACGCTTTCGTCTTCGCTGCCCGGCGCACCCGGCACCGGTGCGGCCTGACGCCGCAGCACCGCTTTGACCCGGGCCATCAGCTCGTCCGGGTTGAACGGCTTGGCCAGGTAATCGTCGGCGCCCAGTTCCAGGCCCTTGATGCGGCTCAGCTCGTCGCCCTTGGCGGTGAGCATGATGATTGGAATCTGATTGTTCGCCGTGCGCAGGCGGCGGCAGGCGGTCAGGCCATCTTCGCCGGGCAGCATCAGGTCGAGGACGACCAGATTGAACACTTCACGCGCCAGCAGGCGGTCCATTTGTTCGGTGTTCGGGACGGCGCGGGCACGGTAGCCCTTGCTGACGAAAAAGCGTTCCAGCAGGCTGCTCAGCCCTGGATCGTCGTCAACGATAAGAATTTTTTCGCCTTCAGCAGTTTGTGCAGTGCTGCTCATTGGATGCTCCTTTGATCTCGGCGCGCATTATGGCGTAGCTGCCGTTATACGCACCGAGTGCATTGTTAGCAGATTTTTCCTTCACCGCCAGAAAACCAGTCTTTTCGCCTACAGCCTGCAATGCCCCCGAATGACAGAACGCTGGTTATAATGCGCGGCCTTTTGTGTCAGGCAACGTCTGATCGTTATTGCCGTTAGCCACTTTTTATTTTCATGGCGATGGCAGTAATTGTTCGATTTCACGGGTCAACGGCATGCCTGTTGATCCAGGTAGCGGCGCTCGCCAGGCCGCTCAACCAGACTCGCGAAGGCCCTATCTCCGCGCCTGCGAGCCTGCTTTCACAATTTGTCAGGTGGTTTTATGGACAGCATCAACAGCCGCATCGCCGAGGAACTGGGCGTGCGCCCTCAACAGGTCGAAGCGGCCGTCGCGCTACTCGATGAAGGCTCCACGGTGCCCTTCATCGCCCGCTACCGGAAAGAAGTGACCGGCAGCCTCGATGACACGCAACTGCGTCATCTGGAAGAGCGTCTGCGCTACCTGCGAGAACTCGACGAACGGCGTATCAGCATCCTCGCCAGCATCGAGGAGCAAGGCAAGCTGACCCCTGCACTTGAGCGCGACATCAAGCTCGCCGACACCAAGACCCGTCTCGAAGACTTGTACCTGCCATACAAGCAGAAGCGCCGCACCAAGGGCCAGATCGCCCTGGAAGCCGGCCTCGGCGAGCTGGCCGACGGCCTGTTCAACGATCCGACCCTGAACCCGGAAACCGAAGCGGCGCGCTTCATCGACGCCGAAAAAGGCGTGGCCGATGCGAAGGCCGCCCTCGAAGGCGCCAAGTACATCCTCATGGAGCGCTTCGCCGAAGACGCGGGCCTGCTGGACAAGCTGCGCAATTACCTCAAGCAAGAAGCCACCCTCAGTGCCCGCGTGATCGCCGGCAAGGAAGAGGAAGGCGCCAAGTTCCGCGACTACTTCGAACACGACGAACCGCTGAAAAGCATGCCGTCCCACCGCGCACTGGCGATTTTCCGTGGCCGCAACGAAGGTATTCTCAGCTCCGCGCTGAAAGTCGGTGACGAGCTGCCCGGCACCATGCACCCGTGCGAAGGCATGATCGGCCAGCAATTCGGCATCCAGAACCAGAACCGCGCCGCCGACAAATGGCTGGGCGAAGTGGTGCGCTGGACCTGGAAGGTCAAGCTCTACACCCACCTGGAAACCGACCTGCTGGGCGAGCTGCGCGATGGCGCGGAAACCGAAGCGATCAACGTGTTCGCCCACAACCTGCACGACCTGCTGCTGGCCGCGCCGGCCGGCCCGCGTGCCACCCTGGGCCTCGACCCGGGCCTGCGCACCGGCTGCAAGGTCGCCGTGGTCGACGCCACCGGCAAGCTGCTGGACCACGCCACGGTTTACCCGCACGTGCCGCACAACAAGTGGGACCAGACCCTCGCCGTGCTCGCCGCCCTGTGCGCCAAGCATTCGGTGGACCTGATCGCCATCGGCAACGGTACCGCCAGCCGCGAAACCGACAAACTGGCGGCTGAATTGATCAAAAAATACCCAGCCATGAAGATGACCAAAGTCATGGTCTCCGAGGCTGGCGCATCGGTTTACTCGGCCTCGGAACTGGCTTCCAAGGAATTCCCGGACCTGGACGTATCGATCCGTGGCGCGGTGTCCATCGCTCGTCGCTTGCAGGACCCGCTGGCCGAGCTGGTGAAAATCGATCCGAAATCCATCGGCGTTGGCCAATACCAGCACGACGTGTCGCAGCTGAAACTGGCGCGCGGCCTGGACGCAGTGGTCGAAGACTGCGTGAACGCCGTGGGCGTGGACGTCAATACCGCCTCCGTGGCGCTGCTGGCGCGCATCTCCGGCCTCAACGCGACCCTGGCGCAGAACATCGTTGCCCACCGCGACGAGCACGGTGCGTTCAAAACCCGTGCGGCATTGAAGAAAGTCGCCCGCCTGGGTGAAAAAACCTTCGAACAGGCCGCCGGCTTCCTGCGCGTAATGAATGGCGACAACCCGCTGGATTCGTCGGCGGTTCACCCGGAAGCCTATCCGCTGGTGCAGCGCATTGCCGCTGAAACCGACCGCGACATTCGCTCTCTGATCGGCGACGCCGCGTTCCTCAAGCGTCTGGATCCGAAGAAGTACACCGACGAAACGTTCGGCCTGCCGACGGTCACCGACATCCTGCAAGAGCTGGAAAAACCTGGCCGCGACCCGCGTCCCGAGTTCAAGACCGCCGAGTTCCAGGACGGCGTCGAAGACCTCAAGGACCTGCAACTGGGCATGATCCTCGAAGGCGTGGTCACCAACGTGACCAACTTCGGTGCCTTCGTCGACATCGGCGTGCATCAGGACGGTCTGGTGCACATTTCCGCGCTGTCGGAGAAGTTCATCAAGGATCCACGCGAAGCGGTGAAGGCCGGTGATGTGGTCAAGGTGAAGGTCATGGAAGTCGATATCCCGCGCAAACGCGTCGGCCTGTCGATGCGCATGAGCGATACCCCGGGCGAGAAGATCGACGGTGCCCGTGGTGCACGTCCGGGGTCGGCTCCGCGCCAGTCCCAGAACACCGCGCCGCGCAAGGAAACCCCGACAGCGGCTCCGACCAACAACGCCATGGCGTCGCTGTTTGCCAACGCCAAGCAGTTGAAGAAACGTTGATGGAGATCCCGGCTGGCTTGACCGAAAGCGCATTTTTCAAGCTGCTGGGGTGTCGCTTGCACAGCCTGGACACCGGGGTGGCGCAAGTCGCCCTGGCGCTGGAACCAGAACTGCGCAATCGCGGCGGCAAGCTGCACGGCGGGGCCTTGTTCAGTCTGGTGGACATTGCCATGGGGCTGGCCTGCTCCAGCACCCACGGTTTTGACCAACAAAGCGCGACCATCGAGTGCAAGATCAACTACATCCGCGCAGTGGCCGACGGTGAAGTGATGTGCACGGCCAGGGTGATCCACCCGGGCCGTCGCACGCTTGTCGTCGAGGCCGATGTGATGCAAGGCGACAAACTGGTCGCAAAAGCACAAGGCACGTTCGCTGTCCTGTAGCCCCCAATCATCAATTTGAGTTAATTTCGGCGCTGTGACTACAGCGTCGGAGTTTCTGTGGGAGTTTCCTTCGCTCGTGTCTGCCAGATTCAAGGATTGAAGTTGGCCTTTCAATACGGGCCTATATGGCTCAAGAACCAGGCGAAAACGCCAGTTTCAACTTCACCCTTGTAGACCGTCTTGCCCACCCCCATATTGGGGCGACTGACGCGTGAAGGAATCCAACTTGAGCGAACTTCTCAACCGCCGCCTGGCTCTGCTCGGCGAGCGCGCTAACCTCTCTCTGCTCGAACAGTGCCTTCACGGCATCGAACGTGAATGCCTGCGCGTGACAGGCGAAGGGCGCCTGGCGCAAACGCCGCACCCCGAAGCATTGGGTTCCGCGCTGACCAACGAACAAATCACCACTGACTACTCCGAGTCGCTGCTGGAGTTCATCACGCCGGCCCTGCCAGACCCGGCGGATACGCTGGCGAGCCTGGACAAGATTCACCGGTTTGCCTACAGCAAACTCGGCGACGAGTACCTGTGGAGTCCATCGATGCCGTGCCCGTTGCCGGCCGAGGAAGACATCCCGATCGCCTATTACGGCACCTCCAACATCGGTCAGCTCAAGTACGTCTATCGCAAGGGCCTGGCCCTGCGTTACGGCAAGACGATGCAGTGCATCGCCGGGATTCACTACAACTTTTCCCTGCCGGAAAAGCTCTGGCCGCTGCTTAAAGAGGCCGAAGGCTTTGTCGGCACCGACCGCGACTATCAGTCGTCGGCCTACATCGCGCTGATTCGCAACTTCCGTCGCTACAGCTGGCTGTTGATGTACCTGTTCGGCGCGTCCCCTGCGCTGGACGCCGGTTTCCTGCGCGGTCGCTCGCATCAGCTGGAACAGCTGGACCCGGACACTTTGTACCTGCCGTACGCCACCAGCCTGCGCATGAGCGATCTGGGTTACCAGAGCAATGCCCAGGCCGGCCTGACGCCGTGCTACAACGACCTGACCAGCTACACCGATAGCCTGCGCAAGGCGGTGGCTACGCCGTATCCAGCGTACGTCGAGGTGGGTACGCACAAGGACGGTGAATGGGTTCAGCTCAACACCAACATCCTGCAGATCGAAAACGAGTACTACTCCAACATCCGCCCCAAGCGCGTGACCTACACCGGCGAACGGCCGATTCAGGCGCTGGTGGCCCGTGGCATCCAGTACGTCGAAGTCCGCTGCCTGGACATCAACCCGTTCCTGCCGATGGGCATCGACCTCACCGAATCACGGTTCCTCGACGCATTCCTGCTGTACTGCGCGCTGAACGACAGCCCGCTGCTGACCAGTACCAGTTGCGGTAACGCAACCTCGAACTTCCTCAGCGTGGTCAAGGAAGGTCGTCGTCCGGGCCTGCAGCTGCAACGCGACGGGCAAGCGGTGGACATGAAGGAATGGGCCGGCGAATTGCTGGAGAAGATTGCGCCACTGGCGGCGCTGCTGGATCAAAGCCATGGCGGCGATGCCCACAGCAAGGCGCTGGACGCCCAAATGGCCAAGGTCCAGGACTCGTCCCTGACGCCATCGGCCCAGGTGCTGGCAGCGATGGCCGAGCACAAGGAAAGCTTCGCCCAGTTCTCCTTGCGCCAAAGCCAGGTGCATGCAGAGTTTTTCCGCAGCGAGCCGCTTTCAGGCGAAGAACAGGCCAGGTTTGAAGAGCTGGCGCGTTCGTCGCTGGCTCAGCAGGTTGAGCTTGAACGGAACGAAGTCGGCGATTTCGATGTGTTTGTCGGATCGTATCAGGCCAGTATTTTGGCGATCAGTAACTAAACAGCGCCTGTTAAAAGATCGTCCGAACGCGGCCCGAGCCTTCGGCAGCTCCTATGGGAGGGTGTCGAGGCTGCGATTTTTTTTGCCCGCATCACGCAATTTCGGATTTGCACGCTACCTTTGTAGGAGCTGCCGCAGGCTGCCATATTTTGAGCCTTTAGAATTTTCCGCTCATAAGCTCATTCTAAAAAGTTATTTATTTTAAGTTTCTTATATCATTTAGTCTCCTTTCACGCCGACTCTCGGTCGTCTGAAAAGGAGCTTCCCGATGAAACTGACTTTCCCCCTTCGCCTCCTGGCGGCCGCGTCGTTGGCTGCGGCGAGTTTCCTGGCTCAGGCGGCAGATGTGACCGTCGCCTACCAGACCACCGTCGACCCCGCCAAAGTCGCCCAAGCCGACGGTGCCTACGAAAAAGCCACCAAAGCCGATATCAGCTGGCGCAAGTTCGATAACGGCGCCGACATCATCGCCGCCATCGCTTCCGGCGACGTGCAGATCGGCTACCTAGGTTCCAGCCCCCTGACGGCGGCAATCACCCGCAAAGTCCCGGTGGAAACCTTCCTCATCGCCACCCAGATCGGCGCCGCCGAAGCCTTGGTCGCGCGCGACGGGTCCGGGATCAAGACCCCGCAAGACCTGATAGGCAAGAAAGTTGCCGTACCATTCGTCTCCACCGGCCACTACAGCCTGCTTGCAGCGCTGAAACACTGGAACATCGACCCGTCGAAAGTCACCGTGCTCAACCTCGCGCCACCAGCCATCATCGCGGCATGGAAACGCGGTGACATCGACGCCACCTACGTGTGGGACCCGGCCCTCGGTGTGGCCAAGGAAAACGGCAAAGTGCTGATCACTTCCGGTGAACTGGCCAAGTTCGGCGCGCCGACCTTCGATGCCTGGATCGTGCGCAAGGACTTCGCCGAGAAGCATCCGGAGATCGTCACCGCATTCGCCAAAGTGACCCTCGATGCCTACGCCGACTACCGCAAGGATCCGCAAGCCTGGCTGGCCAACCAAAGCAACGTCGACAAACTGGTGAAACTCTCCGGTGCCAAGGCCAGCGATATTCCGCTGCTGCTGCAAGGCAACGTATACCCGCTGGCGGCTGATCAGGTGATCACCCTCGGCGCGCCGACCACCAAGGCCATTACCGACACCGCCGTCTTCCTCAAGGAACAAGGCAAAGTCGAGGCCGTACTGCCGGACTACGCACCGTACGTCAGCGCCAAGTACATCACCAACTGATCGGGAGTTAACTACGATGGCTTTGCTACAGCTGGAGCGCATCAGCGCACAGTACCCCGGCAGCCCGGAACCTGTGCTGGCGGATATTTCCCTGAGCCTGGGGCCCCGGCAGTTGCTGGTCGCCCTCGGCCCTTCCGGCAGTGGCAAGACTTCGCTGTTGAACCTGATTGCCGGTTTCGTCGAGCCCAGCGCCGGGCGCATCACCCTTGACGGCGTGCCGGTCAAAGGCCCGAGCGCCGAGCGCGGCGTGGTGTTTCAGGACGACGCCCTGCTGCCTTGGCAGGACGTGCTGGCCAACGTCGGCTTCGGCCTGGAACTGGCCGGCGCTGCGCGAGAAAAACGTGAACAGCGCGCCCGGGAAATGCTCGCGCTGGTAGACCTTTCCAGTTTCGAAAACCGCCGCATCTGGCAACTCTCGGGCGGGCAGAAACAACGTGTCGGCCTGGCCCGCGCCCTCGCCGCCGACCCTCGGGTGTTGCTGATGGACGAACCCTTCGGCGCCCTGGATGCCTTCACCCGCGAACAGATGCAGGAGCTGCTGCTGCAAGTCTGGCAACGCACCGCCAAACCGGTGTTCCTGATTACCCACGATATTGAAGAAGCGGTGTTCCTCGCCACCGACCTGATTCTGCTGGCGCCGAATCCCGGGCAAGTCGTCGAGCGCCTGAGCCTGGATTTCGGTCAGCGTTACGCCGCTGGCGAGTCAGCGCGCTCGATCAAGTCCGACCCACGCTTTATCGAAACCCGCGAACACGTGCTCGCCAAAGTGTTCTCCCAACGCAGTGCCGTCCAGCGGCAGGAGCACGCATGAGCAGCTATGGAATTCCCGCCGCAACGGTGAAACCCGGTTCAAAGGTGAAGGGCTCGGCGGTGATTGCGCTGCGCCGCCGTATCAGCACCCGCTGGATCAGCGTGTTGACCCTGATCGCGCTGTTGGCGATCTGGTGGGCCGTCACCGCCACCGGGTTGATCGAACCGTTGTTCCTGCCGCCCCCCTCCGCCGTGCTGCAAAAAGGCTGGCTGCTGGTGACCAGCGGCTACATGGATTCGACCTTGTGGCAGCACTTGGGCGCGAGCCTCAGCCGCATCGGTTTGGGCCTGGGCTTCGCGGTGCTGACCGCAGTGCCGATCGGCATTGCCATCGGCCACAACCGCATTGCTCGCGGCATTCTCGATCCGCTGATCGAGTTCTACCGCCCGATTCCGCCCCTGGCCTATTTGCCGCTGATCGTGATCTGGTGCGGCATCGGTGAGCTGTCGAAAGTGTTGCTGATCTACCTGGCGATCTTCGCCCCGATAGCCATCGCCACCGCCACCGGCGTGCGCACCGTCGACCCGGCGAAATTGCGCGCTGCACAGTCGTTGGGGGCGACTCGGGCGCAGTTGATTCGCCATGTGATTCTGCCCAGTGCCTTGCCGGACATTTTGACCGGTGTGCGCATTGGCTTGGGGGTGGGTTGGTCGACGCTGGTGGCTGCCGAGTTGATCGCTGCCACCAGCGGTTTGGGCTTCATGGTGCAGTCGGCGGCGCAGTTCCTGGTCACTGATGTGGTGGTGCTGGGGATTCTGGTGATCGCGCTGATCGCCTTCGCCATGGAGATGGGCCTGCGCGCCCTGCAACGCAAACTGGTGCCGTGGCATGGCCTGGCTCACTGAATATTCATGTGTCGACACCCCGGATTGAAGAGAGCCACCATGAGCCACCTGACTATCGTCCCATTAAGCTGCGCCCTCGGCGCGCAAATCAGCGGCGTCGACATCAGCCAGCCGCTGAACGTGGATCAACGCGACGCCATCGAGCAGGCGCTGCTCAAGTATCAGGTGCTGTTCTTCCGTAACCAGCCGATCGAGCCACAGCAACAGGCGCGATTCGCCGCCTATTTCGGCGACCTGCATATTCATCCGATCTACCCGAACGTGCCGGAACAACCGGAAGTGCTGATCCTCGACACCGCCGTCACTGACGTGCGGGACAACGCGATCTGGCACACCGATGTGACGTTCCTGCCGACCCCGGCGATGGGCGCGGTGCTCAGCGCCAAGTTGCTGCCGGAGTTTGGCGGCGACACCCTGTGGGCCAGCGGCATTGCGGCGTATGAAGCGTTGTCCGCGCCGATGAAAACCTTGCTCGAAGGGCTGACCGCCACTCACGACTTCACCCGTTCGTTTCCACTGGAGCGCTATGGCAACACGCCGGAGGCACTGGCCCAATGGGAAGAAGCCCGGCGCAAGAACCCGCCGCTGTCACACCCGGTGATTCGCACGCACCCGGTGAGCGGGCGCCGGTCGTTATTCGTCAATGAGGGTTTCACGTCGAAGATCAACGAACTGTCGGAAACCGAGAGCGAAGCAGTTCTGAAGTTCTTGTTCGCCCACACCACACGGCCAGACTTCACCATTCGCTGGCGCTGGCAAAAAGACGACATCGCGTTTTGGGATAACCGCGTGACCCAGCATTACGCGGTGGATGATTACCGCCCGGCACGGCGGGTGATGCAGCGGGCGACGGTGTTGGGGGATGTGCCGTTTTTCCGCTGAGCCGATCGTTCCCACACTCCGCGTGGGAATGCCTCAACGGACGCTCTGCGTCCGGCTTTGGATGGGACGCTGAGCGTCCCGGGCTGCATTCCCACGCAGAGCGTGGGAACGATCAGTACGGAGTTACTCAGCCATCGAAGGCTTCTCCCACAGATTGATCCCGCCCTCCTGGGCAAATCGATCAATCTCCGCCAGCTCTTCCACGCTAAAACTCAGGTTCTTCAGCGCCCCGACGTTTTCGATGATCTGCTCCGGCCGGCTCGCGCCGATCAGCGCCGAGGTCACCCGTGGATCGCGCAAGGTCCAGGCCAACGCCAGTTGCGCCAGGCTCTGACCACGACGCTTGGCGATCTCATTGAGCGCCCGCACTTGGGCGATGTTGGCTTCGGACAGGTGAGACGACTGCAATGAGTCACCGCCCGGGCGATTGACCCGCGCATCCTTCGGAATGCCGTTGAGGTATTTGTCGGTCAACAGGCCCTGCGCCAACGGTGTGAAGGCGATCACGCCGGTACCGAGTTCGTCGGTGACATCCAGCAGGTCCTTTTCCACCCAGCGATTGAGCAGGTTGTAGGCCGGCTGGTGGATCAGCAGCGGGACTTTCCACTCCTTGAGCAACGCGGCCATTTCCCGGGTTTTCACCCCGGAGTAAGACGAGATGCCAATGTACAACGCCTTGCCCTGTTGCACGGCCGTGGCCAGTGCGCTGGCAGTTTCTTCCAGCGGGGTGTCCGGGTCAAAACGGTGGGAATAGAAGATGTCCACGTAATCGAGGCCCAGGCGTTGCAGGCTCTGGTCGAGACTGGCCAGCACATACTTGCGCGACCCGCCGCCCTGGCCGTAAGGGCCGGGCCACATGTCCCAACCGGCCTTGCTGGAGATGATCAGCTCATCGCGGTACTGCTTGAAGTCTTCACGCAGCAAACGACCGAAGTTGATCTCGGCGCTGCCATAAGGCGGGCCGTAGTTGTTGGCCAGGTCGAAGTGGTTGATCCCTGAGTCAAACGCCGTGCGCAGCAGCGAGCGCTGGGTGTCGATCGGCGTGCTGTCGCCGAAGTTGTGCCACAGGCCCAGGGACAGTGCCGGCAGCACCAGCCCGCTGCGACCTACGCGGCGGTAAGGGATGGAGTCGTAGCGGTTTTCGGCAGCGGTGTAGGTCATCGAATCCTCTCTTGTGGGTCTTGAATGGGGTATCGACTGTTTTGCAAGCTGCCCAGCATACGCCCAGACAAACGCCAGCAAACCCTGGATTCGACTAATTGCTGAAACGTTTCACAGATTATTAAAAACTGAGCTCCCCCCATAGAGTCGATATCCACGCCCAACGCTTACGCCGACAACTCACGTAGCGCGGCAGCCGCCAAAAAGCCAGACCTTGAGCTATATCGCTGATCTCGTCTGACCGTCTGATCGATACGCTCAAGCAACTGCTCGGGAAGCGTGGCATTGAAGCGCACCGACTTGCCGAAATAGGGTGTGATATCGAATTCGACCACACCCCACACACCGCCAGCGTAATCAGGGTTATCAAGATGAGCGTCAATTTCACGCACCTGCGGAAGTGGATCACCATCGGCGACCAGACCTTCGTAGTGCAAAGCCAACGCTTCTTTCACGTTTTCAAATGCCTGCGCCACAGTAGCGCCTGCGGAGAAGCATCCCGGCACGTCCGGGATAATCACTCCGTATTCTGAGTCGGCATCCTTGTGCAGAACGACCGGGAATTTCATTTCGATGAGTCCTTCCTGTGATGTGGCCCTTTCGAGGCTCTCGTTTCCAATGTCGGGCCTCATTTCAGACCCGCCTGTTTCAATATGCTGTTGATGGTTCCTTTTGGAAGATCAGAGTCAGGGTGCTTTATCGTCACCCTGCCTGACTTGCATGAATGCTTGTACTGATGATGACTACCTTTCACAGCCACCAGATACCAGCCATCCTCTTCGATCATCCTGATCATTTCCCGACTTCGCATCACCTTCGTCCTTGTGGGCAGCATCTGCTGAGCACATTACGCGACGATCACACCCTCAATACACACAATACACACTCTGATAAATATTAACCGAACACAAGTAGACCAGATTGCCCGCTGACCATCGGTCACTGGTAAGAAAACCGGATTCCCCCGCCAAACCGTCGATCAACGCACCAAATGCAAAAACTGCATGTGCCGTTCGTACTGGTCGAGGATGTCGTTGATCACCTGATCCTTGGTGTAACCCACCAGATCGTAGTCCTGGCTGCCCTCGCTCAAATGCACTTCGGCGCGGTGGTAGCGACGGTTGTTGAGTTGCTTGGAGCCCATGCCGCCACGGGCGAAGGACGGCGTGAAGTAACCGCGCATTTGCACCTGATAGATGAACGGATGCTGTTCGCCGTGACCGATTTCCAGGCTGACGTTGTCGTTGGCCGGGTCGGGCTGAGTGACCACGTGCAACCCCTTCTCGACAAACACCGCCTTCACTTCCTCGATCGCCGGGCGCACCGTGGTATCGAGGAAGCGATAGACCTCATCCCGAGACGGAAAATGCACCGCCTGACTCAAGCGCTGACGCCATCCACCGCGTCGCGAACCGGCCACCGGCGCCAGGGAATGCAGTTGCGCGATCTGCTTCTGCGACTCCAGATAAAACGCCTTGTGCAGGCCCCACATCATCAGCAGCAAAATCATCGAGAACGGTAACGAGGTCAGCACCACCGCTGACTTCAAGGCATCGATGCTGCCGGAGAACAACAGTGCGCTGGTCACCAGCGCCGTCATCGCGCCCCAGAACACTCGCAGCCATTTCGGCCCGTCCTCATCGGGATTGCCACCCTTGGCGGACAACGTCGACAAGACCACGGTGCCGGAGTCGGCGGAGGTGACGAAGAACACGAAGCTGATGAACACCGTGACCGCAATCACGGTTTTGCTCCACGGGTAGGTTTCCAGCAGCAGGTAAAGCGTCATCGACGGGTTGTCGATAGCCGACATACCAAGCGCGCTCATGCCGTGGTTGAGCACCTGATCGATGGCGCTGTTGCCGAAGATCGACATCCACGCCAGGGTGAAGCCGAGCGGGATCAGCAGCACGCCGAAGACGAATTCGCGGATGGTCCGGCCACGGGAAATCCGCGCAATGAACAGGCCCACGAACGGCGACCATGCAATCCACCAGGCCCAGTAAAACACCGTCCAGCCACCCAGCCAGTCGCTGGGTTTGTCATAGGCGTAGAGGTCGAAACTCTTCATCGGCAAGGCGCCGAGGTAATCACCGAGGTTCTGGATCAGGGTATTGAGCAAGTGCTGGGTGGGGCCGGCGAACAACACGAACAGCAGCAGCGCGCAGGCCAGCAGCATGTTGATGTCAGACATCACCCGCACGCCTTTATCGACGCCGGACACCGCGACGATGATCGCCGCGCCCATCATCAGCGTGATCAGGCCGACCTGAATCCACTGGGTGTGGGCGATGCCGAACAGGTAGTCGAGCCCTGAGTTGAGGTGCAATACGCCAAAGCCCATATCGGCGCCGAGGCCGAACACCGTGGCGATGATGCCGAAGCCGTCCACCGCGTAACCGATGGGGCCATTGATGCGCTTGCCGATCAGCGGGTACAGCGCCGAACGCAGGGCCAGCGGCAGGTTATGTCGATAGGCGAAATAGGCCAGCGCCATGCCAACGAAGGCGAACACACCCCAGCCGTGCAGGCCCCAGTGCAGAAACAGAATCTGCATCGCCTGACGCGCCGCCTCCGCCGTGCCGGCCTCGCCTTGCGGCGGTTGCGCCAGGTGAGTCAGCGGTTCGGACACGCAAAAGAAAAACAGCGTGATGCTGATCCCGGCGGCGAACAGCATGCCCGCCCAGGACAAGTAACTGAATTCGGGCTCGTCGTGGTCGGCACCGAGCTTGATCTTGCCGTAGCCGGACAAGGCGGTGACCACCACGAAGACCAGATACAGCGTCATCGCGAGCATGTAGTACCAGCCGACCGTATTGGCCGCCCAGTTTTGCGCTTCCAGAAGCCAGGCGCCGGCCTGTTCGGGGATCGCCATGACCACGACGGCGAACAACAAAATGAAGGTCGCCGCGAAATAAAACACCGGCGGATTCATGCGGACCTGACCGCTTGCGGGGATGGACGATGCACTCATGAAAGGTGCACCTCGAGGGGGGAAAACGTGGCTGTAAAAATCGGACTCAGCAAAGGCAAGCCTCCTGTTGTGAGCGGGCGGCGAACCACCGGTTTAACTTGAATGAACGTTCAAGTTAAACATGAATAGGGTGCTAAGGACTAATCGCAGGGCTCGGCGGTAGCTTTCCTACGCTGGCTCAAGGAAGGGGTATGACGCGGGGTTTGGAGGATGATCGTTCCCACGCTCTGCGTGGGAATGCAGCCCGTGACGCTCTGCGTCACATCAAGAGCGGACGCGGAGCGTCCAGTGAGGCATTCCCACGCGGAGCGTCACTAGTGTCCGGTAAAACCTTTTCAGAGCTGAAGGCTGCCTTGGGCAGCCTTCAGCTCTGTTCGCTTTTGCCTTCGGTATTCAAGGTGTTCGATGCTTAATGGGCGCTCGAACAAACTGTGGGTCAGCCGAATGGCGAAGTCTGAAATAGCCCCCGAACAACCTGAGCGGCGCTGATAAAGGT
>NZ_JBFTZE010000021.1:0-132908 GCF_056406935.1 Pseudomonas sp. P1_A1
ACATCGCCGTTTAAGATCAAAAGATCGCAGCCTTCGGCAGCTCCTACATTGGGATCGGCGCAGTTTTATGATCGTTCCCACATAGAAGTAGGAACGATCAGCACGTTAAGCCTCCTGCGGATCGATCTTGTCCAGCGCCCGACTCACCGCCAGCTTGCCCAATATGATGACTGCTGAACCCCTGGTACTGTGTTGCGATGCGTACCCAAGCGGGCTTGCTCGCGAAGAACGATGACACGGTCTGTCAGGCGTTCGGCAGATCAGCAAACAAAGGAATGCGCCCGTTCAGAGAGGCGCGGTAGTGCCAGGTCAACCGATCCAAAGCCGGTTTCATCGTCAGGATCTGAGTCAGCGTCGCGCGGGCAATGCTCAAGGCCAGCACCTGCCCCGGGCATTGATGACGGCCGGCGCCGAAGGTGAAGCTGCGGCGGTTTGGGCGCTCGAGCAGGAACATATCGGGATCGTCATTAAGCAGCGGATCACGATTGGCCGAGGCCAGCAGCACCAGAATCACGTCGCCGGGGTTCAGGTTCACGCCGTCGATTTCGCAGGGCGCTGCGACGAAGCGGCGGGTGTTTTGCACTGAAGGATCGAAGCGCTGCACTTCGGCGATCAACTCGTCAGCCTGAGTCAAATCGAGCTGCGGGTTTCGATTCAACGCCAGTAGCGCATTGCCGATCAGCCCGGCGGTGGCTTCGTAGGTCTGGGAGAACAGGCCGATCAGGTTGGCGATCAAGATTTCCGGGTCGGTCGAGGTGGCGAAGCGCTGCCGGATACCGGCGAGCAGGGCGCTTCGATTGTTCGGATCAGCCAGAAGCTCGATGAAATATCCCTTCAGCTGTTCTGCCGCAACATGGGCAGCGTCCAGTTGGGCCTGGTCGCTGAGGGGGGACAGGCAGGCGACGAAGTCAGCGGTCAGCTCGCTGATGGCCCGGCCCTGCGCCGGAGAGAATCCCAACAACGCCGCCACTACACAGACCGGCCCGCGAAACATCGCCGTGTACAACCCATCGGCCCCAGGGGTAATCAACCGAGCGCTGACCAGTGAGTTGACCTCGTTCACATCAATCAACGCCAGCCCCGGCTCAATCGCCGCTCTCGGGCAACGCTGCCGTTCGCCTTCATTCATCCGCATCAACTGACCGAACACCTTGCCGGCCATGCCTTGAGCAATCGCCTTGGGCACCGGCTCATGCGCCGGCCGCACATGGCAATCCGGATGCGCCAGCACAGCGACGACCGCTCGGGCGCTGCTGGCCACCCACAGTTTCAGTCCCTGATGAAAAACCAATCCACCCTCGGCACGCAGTTGCGCGTAGTAGGGGTAAGGGGCGGCGTGAGTCGCAGCGATGATCGGGTCCATGGGTCGCAGCCTTATCGATGGTTGAAAAGTGTTGCTACTATCTCCAGTCGGAAAGGGCCTTGATTCGTCCGGGAGCGAAATATGAACGCAGAACAACATGACGTCGGCGTTTCTCAAGTGGCCGCAGCGATTGCCGAGCCTGCGCGGACGAAAATCCTCTGCTCGCTGATGGACGGCCACGCCCGCACCAGCACCGAGCTGGCGGCGGTTGCCGAAGTCAGCGCCTCGACGGCCAGCGCGCACTTGGCAAAACTCAAGGAGTTGGCGCTGGTGCGTCTGCACGTTCAGGGCCGCCACCGCTATTACAGCCTCGCGGACAAGCGCGTGGCCCAGGCACTCGAAGCACTGATGGTGATCGGCCAGAACGCCGCGCCGACGTTCAACCCGCGCACCCCGGACCGCCTGCAATTCGCCCGCACCTGCTACGACCACATGGCCGGCACGTTGGCAGTGGTGCTGCATGACCGGATGATCGACGCGGGGTGGTTGCTGCAAACCGATGAGCAGGCTTATCGATTGAGCGACAGTGGTGAAGCGTTGTTCGAAGGATTGGGCATCGACGTCAAAAACCTCGGTACTTTGCGCCGCTTTGCCTGCCCGTGCCTGGACTGGAGCATGCGTCGGCCGCACCTGGGCGGAGCCTTGGGCGCGGCGTTGCTGCAAACGGCGATCAAACGCCAATGGGTGACGCAGGACCTGGACAGTCGGGCGTTGGCGTTGACGGCAGCGGGGCACAAGGAACTCGGTCGCCGGTTCGCCGTTGAACTGCCGGTTCAGGGAACGACAGCGCCACTCTCGTCCACCGAGAACAGGCGCCGAGCGATTGCCGGTCCTGCGGCTTAACGACTGGCCGAAGCCATCAGCACGCCAAAACCGGCGAAGGTCACCCCTGAGACTTTCGCCGCCAGCCAGGAACCCTTGGGGCTCGATAACCAGCCTTTGGCGGCATTGGCGAGCAAGGCATAGCTGCCGTGCACCAGGATCACCAGAATGGCGTAGGAGGCGACCAGTTTGAAGAACTGGCTGTAGAAGTGCGCCGAGGTGTCGATGAATTGCGGGAACACCGCCAGAAAGAAAAACACCGCCTTGGGGTTCAAAAACTGCAGCGAAGCGGCTTCGACGAAGCGATAGCCGGGGCTTGAGGGGCGCGTTTCAAGCAAGGTACTCAAACGATCCGAGCGCCAGCTTTTGTAGCCCAGGTACAACAAATAGGCGGCCCCTGCGTATTTCAACGCGGTAAAGGCGTTCGCCGAGGTGCTGAGTATCAGGCCGACACTGGTGGCGCTGACGGCGGCGACGACAAACGCCCCCGACGCGATCCCCAGAATGCCCGGCACCGCCCCCGTCCAGCCGTGGCGTACCGCGTTGGACAGGGTCAGGACCACACCAGGTCCCGGGCTCAAAATAGTCAGGGTGGCGAAGAGTACAAAGAGTCCGTAACTGTTCATGGCTTGCTCCGTCAGGTGGCATTGGCTGCGTGCTGGCAGATTGGCGTGGCGAGGAGGGCGTGACAAACGCTTTAATTACCGCGCATAGGTGACTAAATTAGACGCATGAATTCACTACCGCCGCTTAATGCCGTTCGTGCCTTCGCCGTTGCTGCTCGTCATCAGAGCTTCAGCCTGGCCGCCGAAGAGCTGCATGTCAGCCACAGTGCCGTCAGCCGGCACATCAAATTGCTCGAGGAATACCTTGGGGTGCTGCTGTTCGAGCGGCGTATCCGTCAGTCAGTGCTGACGCCGGCAGGCCAGCGCTTCTATGAGCAGGTCAGCGCCGGGCTGGCGCAGATCGCCAATGCCGCCACTGCGCTCAAGCAGCATGCCTCGCTGCCTACGGTGAAGATCAATGTGCGTCCGTCCTTTGCCATGCTTTGGCTGACGCCCAGGCTGGCGGATTTCGTTGCGCAGCACCCAGGTATCAAGCCGCAGGTGATCACCCAGACCCAGGCACCGGATCAGGCGCGCGACGGGTTCGATATCGTCATTCGCCGTGGTCGTGACGATTGGGCACCAGCGATTGAAGCGCGAGCACTCTTCGAAGACGAACTGTTGCTGGTGGCGGCGCCATCGCTGATCGAGCGCCTGCCACTTGAAGACCTCACGTCCCTGAGTCGGCATACGTTACTGACCGCCAAGGCACGCCGCGAAGACTGGCACAATTGGGCCATGCACTTTGGTCAAAGCCAGTCAGCCACTCAGGTCACCCGGCAGTTTGATCACATGCACCTGGTGCTTCAGGCCGCAGTGGATGGACAGGGCATTGCCCTGTGCCCGACCTCTTTGTTGGGCAGCCATATCTCGAGCGGACGCCTGATCTGCCCGTTACCCGAGTTGCGCATGCCGTTGCCGCGTTATTACTACGGTGTTGCGCCGGACGTGACGGCGCACACACGGATCTTTGTGGAGTGGTTATTTGCCCGGATTGCTCAGGATGAGCTGAGTTGGCAGACACCTCGTGCCGTGACCGCTACGCCCTGAAGTCCCAGACGATCTCCACCACCCGCACCGCCAGCACCAGGTAAACCAGACCCAGGATGATCTGGAACGCCGTGTGATACGGCAACCTGGACAGCCGGCGCAAGCCGTCGCTGACACTGAGCAGCATCAGCAGTGCTGACGTTGCAATCAATCCCCAGCCGGCGAGGTTTGAAGCGAACAATCCCATAAATACATGATGGCCGCCGTGCAACGCGTTGGTGCCCGCCGCGAACAGCAGGGCGCACACCAGCAGGTTCTTGATGTTGTCGAACACTTGCGTGGTGAAATCGGTGTCCAGCAAGGCCAGATACTTTCGCCAGAATTTATCCATGGTTTTGGTGGCACCTGTTGATGGCGGTTGCACGTGGCAAGTCTAGTGACGTTTTGCCCGAAACGCGGACGAAAAAAAGCCCGGCCTTCAATGTGATGGCCGGGCTTTTGTGCTCAAACGGACAGTCGCGTCAGATCAAACCTTGACGATCCAGCCCGCTGGCGCTTCGATGTCGCCGGTCTGTACACCGGTCAGCTCTTTGTAGAGCTTCTGGGTGACCGGGCCGACTTCGGTTTCGCTGTGGAACACGTGCAGCTTGTCTTTGTAGCTGATGCCACCGATCGGGGTGATAACGGCAGCAGTACCGCATGCACCGGCTTCCTTGAAGTCGGACAGCTTGTCGATGAACACGTCACCTTCGACCACTTCCAGGCCCAGACGGGTCTTGGCCAGTTCGATCAACGACAGACGGGTGATGCCCGGCAACACCGAAGGGGAATTCGGGGTGACGAACTTGTTGTCGTGGGTGATCCCGAAGAAGTTGGCCGAGCCGACTTCTTCGATTTTGGTGTGGGTCATCGGGTCCAGATAGATGGCGTCGGCGAAGTGCGCCTTCTTGGCTTGGGAGCCTGGCATCAGGCTGGCGGCGTAGTTGCCACCGACCTTGGCCGCGCCGGTGCCTTGTGGGGCGGCACGGTCGTAGCTGGAGATCAGGAAGTTGTGCGGGGTCAGGCCGCCCTTGAAGTAGGCGCCGACCGGGATGCAGAAGATCGAGAAGATGAACTCGGGTGCGGTACGCACGCCGATGTTGTCACCCACGCCGATCACGAACGGGCGCAGGTACAGCGCGCCGCCGGTGCCGTAAGGCGGGATGAAACGCTCGTTGGCGCGGACCACGTCCTTGCACGCTTCGATGAACTGTTCGGTGGACACCTGCGGCATCAGCAGGCGCGCGCAGCTGCGTTGCATGCGGGCGGCGTTCTGATCCGGGCGGAACAGGTTGATCGAACCGTCCTTGCAACGGTAGGCCTTCAGGCCTTCGAAGCACTGCTGGCCATAGTGAAGGGCTGTAGAGCCTTCACTGATGTGCAGCACGTTGTCAGAGGTTAAGGTGCCTTTGTCCCACTCGCCATTACGCCAGTGCGACAGATAGCGCTTGTCTGTCTTGATGTAGTCAAAACCCAGCTTGTCCCAATTGATGCTTTCGTTACCCATGACACCCTCTATCACTTAACAACCGTCGAAACGGTTCAAGGCTTCTGACATTTTTCTGGATGGGGACAACAATACTTCATTCCAGGGCTATTTCGCAGTGCAAAAAAGCTAAAAGATCGCAGCCTGCGGCAGCTCCTACAGGATCGGCGAACCCCTGTAGGAGCTGCCGAAGGCTGCGATCTTTTGATCTTCACAAATGCAACGCATGCCCCAGCGCCCGCAAGGCCGCTTCCTGCACCGCCTCGCCGAGCGTCGGATGCGCGTGGATGGTGCCGGCGATGTCTTCCAGCCGGGCGCCCATTTCCAGGCTCTGACCGAACGCCGTCGACAACTCCGAAACACCCACACCCACCGCCTGCCAGCCAATAATCAGATGATTGTCACGCCGCGCCACGACCCGCACGAAGCCGCTTTTCGACTCCAGTGTCATCGCCCGGCCATTGGCGGCGAACGGGAAGCTGGACACGATGCAGTCCAGCCCCGCAGCCTTGGCCTCGTCCGGGGTCTTGCCGACCACCACCAGTTCCGGGTCAGTGAAGCACACGGCGGCAATGGCGGCCGGGTTGAATTCGCGGTGTTTGCCGCTGATCAGCTCGGCGACCATCTCGCCCTGGGCCATGGCCCGGTGGGCGAGCATCGGTTCGCCGCTGAGGTCGCCGATGGCGTAGACGTTGCGCATGCTGGTCTGGCAACGGTTGTCGATCTTGATCGCCGAACCGTTCATGTCCAGGTTCAAGGCTTCGAGGTTCCAGCCCTGGGTGTTGGGTTTGCGACCGACGGCCACCAGCACCTGATCGGTTGCAAGATTCAGGATTTCGCCGTTCGGGTCGCGAACTTGAAGTAAATTTCTTTGAGAATCAAAGCCTTCAACGCTGTGCTTCAAGTAAAGCTTCACGTCGAGTTGTTTGAGTGCTTCGTGCACCGGATGGGTCAGTTCGGCATCGTAGGCCGGCAGAATACGATCCTGCGCCTCGACCACGCTGACCTCGGCGCCGAGCTTGCGATAAGCAATCCCCAGCTCCAGACCGATGTAACCGCCACCGACCACAACCAGCCGTTTCGGCACGCTTTTCGGCGTCAGGGCTTCAGTGGAGGAGATGATCGGCCCGCCAATCGGCAGCATTGGCAGGTTGACGCTTGTCGAACCGGTGGCCAGCACCAGGTGCTCGCACTGAATCCGCGTGTCGCCGACTTCAACGGTTTTGCCGTCGATCACTTTCGCCCAGCCGTGGATGACCTGGACCTTGTGCTTCTTTAATAGTGCCGAGACGCCAGTGGTCAGGCGATCGACGATGCCGTCCTTCCACTCGACGCTTTTGCCGATGTCCAGGGTCGGCGCCGATACGCTGATGCCCAACGCCGAGTACTGGCTGTGGTGCTGTGTCTGATGGAACTGTTCGGCGACGTGGATCAACGCCTTGGACGGAATGCAGCCGATGTTCAGGCAGGTGCCGCCCAACGATTGGCCTTCCACCAGAATGGTCGAAATGCCCAATTGACCGGCACGGATCGCCGTCACATAACCGCCAGGGCCGCCACCGATGATCAGCAGCGTGGTGTTCAGAGTCTGTTGCATGCCTGCTCCACTAATAATCAGTCCACAAACAGGGTGGCGGGTTGTTCGAGCAAACCACGAATGGCCTGGATGAAGAGCGCCGCGTCCATGCCATCGACCACGCGGTGATCGAAGGAGCTGGAGAGGTTCATCATCTTGCGGATCACGATCTGGCCTTTGATCACCATTGGCCGTTCGACGATTTTGTTCACGCCGACGATCGCCACCTCCGGCAGGTTAAGCACCGGCGTGCTGACGATGCCGCCCAGGGCGCCGAGGCTGGTCAGGGTGATAGTCGAGCCGGACAGCTCATCGCGGTTGGCCTTGCCAGTGCGTGCAGCCGTGGCCAGGCGGGAGATTTCCGCGGCGTTGTCCCACAGGCTGCGGGCTTCGGCGTGACGCACCACCGGCACCATCAAACCGATGTCGGCTTGCGTGGCGACGCCCACATGCACCGCGCCGAGGCGGGTGATGACCTGGGCCTCGTCGTCGTAACGGGCGTTGATCTGCGGGAAGTCGCGCAGGGCCACGACCAGGGCGCGTACCAGGAACGGCAGCAAGGTCAGCTTGCCACGGGTCGCGCCGTGTTTTTCGTTCAGGTGCGCACGCAGCTCTTCGACGGCCGTGACGTCGATTTCTTCGACGTAACTGAAGTGGGCGGCACGCTGGGTGGCGTCCTGCATACGCTGGGCGATCTTGCGGCGCATGCCGATCACCGGGATTTGCTGTTCGTCGTTGCGCTGGGCATAAGCGGCGGTGGCGGTCGATGCGTTCGACTGACCCTGAGCCAGCCAGGCTTCGAGGTCTTCGTGCAGAATCCGCCCGGCAGGGCCGCTGCCACGCACCAGGCGCAGTTGAATGCCGAGGTCCAGCGCATGCTTGCGCACGGCCGGGGAGGCCAGCGGACGTTCATCGGCTTCGCGGGCGACCATCGGTCCTTGGCAAACGGTAGTCGGACGCGGGGCCGCTGCAGCCGGTGTGCTTTCTACGACGGCTTCAACTTTCGGCGCCGCTACAGGTGCTTCTTTAATAACAGCTGCTGGCGCGGTCGATTCCTTAACGTTGCCCGCGCCTTCGACTTCAATGCTGATCAACACGCTGCCGACCGCCATGACTTCGCCTGGCTGTCCGCCCAGTGCAATCACCTTGCCGTGCACCGGTGAGGGGATGTCGACCATCGCCTTGTCGGTCATGACATCGGCCAGCACCTGATCTTCGACGACCATGTCGCCGACCTTGACGTGCCACTGAGACAATTCAACTTCTGCAATGCCTTCGCCAATGTCCGGCATTTTAATGACGTGCGTGCCCATTCAGACCTCCATAACCCGATGCAAAGCCGCGCCCACACGGGACGGACCAGGGAAATACGCCCACTCTTGCGCGTGCGGGTAGGGGGTGTCCCAACCGGTCACGCGCTCGATTGGCGCTTCCAGGTAGTGGAAGCAATGCTCTTGCACCAGCGCGACCAGCTCGGCGCCGAATCCGCAGGTACGGGTCGCTTCGTGAACAACTACACAGCGTCCGGTTTTCTTCACCGACTTGACGATGGTTTCCAGGTCCAGCGGCCACAGGCTGCGCAGGTCGATGACTTCGGCGTCGATGCCGGTTTCTTCAGCGGCGACTTGCGACACATAAACCGTGGTGCCGTAGGTCAGGATGGTCACGTCCTTGCCCGGACGCGCGATGGCGGCGACGTCCAACGGCAYGGTGTAGTAACCGTCCGGCACTTGCGCGGCGGGGTGTTTCGACCACGGGGTTACCGGGCGGTCGTGGTGACCGTCGAACGGGCCGTTGTACAGGCGTTTTGGCTCGAGGAAGATCACCGGGTCATCGTTTTCGATGGAGGCGATCAGCAGGCCTTTGGCGTCGTAAGGGTTGGATGGCATGACGGTGCGCAAGCCGCAGACCTGGGTGAACATCGCCTCAATGCTCTGGCTGTGAGTCTGGCCGCCATAAATGCCACCGCCGCAGGGCATGCGCAGGGTCATCGGTGCGGTGAACTCGCCGGCCGAGCGATAACGCAAGCGTGCCGCTTCGGAAATGATCTGGTCCGACGCCGGGTACACGTAGTCGGCGAACTGGATCTCGGCCACCGGGCGCAAACCGTAAGCACCCATGCCCACGGCGACGCCGACGATGCCGCTTTCGGAAATCGGCGCATCGAACACCCGGGAGGTGCCGTACTTGTTCTGCAGCCCTTCGGTGCAACGGAACACACCACCGAAATAGCCGACGTCCTGGCCGAACACCACGACGTTGTCGTCACGCTCAAGCATCACATCCATGGCCGAGCGCAGGGCCTGGATCATGGTCATGGTGGTCGTGGTCATGGCGGTTTCCAACTGAATATTATTGTTGTGATCGTTCATGTCAGATCCCCAACTCCTGACGCTGGCGCTTCAAGTGCTCCGGCATCTCTTTGTAGACGTCTTCGAACATGGTCGCGGCGCTCGGAATCTGGCCGCCGGCGAGGGTGCCGTACTGTTCGGCTTCTTTCTGCGCGGCGATCACTTCGGCTTCCAGTTCAGCACTGACGGCGGCGTGTTCCTCTTCGGACCACTGACCGATTTTGATCAGGTGCTGCTTGAGGCGTGCAATCGGGTCACCCAACGGGAAGTGACTCCAGTCGTCCGCAGGACGGTATTTGGAAGGATCATCGGAGGTCGAGTGCGGGCCGGCACGGTAGGTGACCCATTCGATCATGGTCGGGCCGAGGTTGCGCCGCGCGCGTTCGGCAGCCCAGGCGGATGCAGCGTAGACCGCGTAGAAATCGTTGCCATCGACCCGTAGGGAGGCGATGCCGCAACCGACGCCGCGTCCGGCAAAGGTGGTGGCTTCACCGCCGGCAATCGCCTGGAACGTCGAGATCGCCCACTGGTTGTTGACCACGTTGAGGATCACCGGCGCACGGTACACGTGGGCGAAGGTGAGGGCGGTGTGGAAGTCCGATTCAGCAGTGGCACCGTCGCCGATCCACGCCGAGGCGATTTTGGTGTCGCCCTTGATCGCCGAGGCCATGCCCCAGCCCACCGCCTGGACGAATTGGGTGGCGAGGTTGCCGGAAATGGTGAAGAAACCGGCTTCCTTGACCGAGTACATGATCGGCAGCTGACGGCCCTTGAGCGGATCGCGCTCGTTGGACAGCAGTTGGCAGATCAGGTCCACCAGCGGCACTTCGCGAGCCATCAGGATGCTTTGCTGACGGTAGGTGGGGAAACACATGTCGTCGATGTTCAGGGCCAGGGCCTGGGCGCTGCCGATGGCTTCTTCGCCGAGGCTCTGCATGTAGAACGACATTTTTTTCTGGCGCTGGGCGACCACCATGCGATTGTCGTAGATCCGCGTCTTGAGCATGGCGCGCATGCCTTTACGCAGGATCTCGACGGGGACGCCTTCAGCCCATGGGCCGAGGGCATTGCCCTGGTCGTCGAGCACGCGAATCAGGCCTTTGGCCAGATCAGCGGTGTCGGCCGGTTCTACGTCGATTGGGGGTTTGCGCACCGTGCCGGCATCGGTCAGATGCAGGTAGGAGAAGTCGGTTTTGCACCCCGGGCGGCCCGAGGGTTCGGGAACGTGCAGGCGCAGCGGTTCGTACGCTTGGTTCATGGCTTCTACGCTCGATCTTGTGAATTTCTTGTAGTGAGCTGGCAGTCATTCTTCGGTAAAAGAATTCTTGTCCTACAACAATCATAGGCCGGGCCAAGAAGAATATTTCTCTGTGTTTCGTTGCGCTGGAGGTCATTTGAGGATAAAAAATCTGCATAAACATAAAAAACAGGTGTTTTTGTCTCATGCGCAAACTGGACCGTACCGACATCGGCATTCTCAACAGCCTTCAGGAGAACGCGCGCATCACCAACGCCGACCTCGCGCGCTCGGTGAACCTGTCGCCCACGCCGTGCTTCAATCGGGTCAAGGCGATGGAAGAATTAGGGCTGATTCGTGAGCAGGTGACGTTGCTGGATGCCGACTTGCTGGGGCTGCATGTGAATGTGTTCATTCACGTCAGCCTGGAGAAGCAGGTGGAAGAGGCGCTGCAGCATTTCGAAGAAGCGATTTCGGATCGCCCGGAAGTGATGGAGTGCTATTTGATGGCCGGCGACCCGGACTATTTGATCCGTGTGTTGGTGCCGACCATCCAGTCGCTGGAGCGCTTTATGATGGACTTCCTGACCAAGGTGCCGGGGGTGGCGAACATACGTTCGAGCTTTGCGCTCAAGCAAGTGCGCTACAAGACGGCGTTGCCGTTGCCGGCGAATGGGTTGACCCTGGCCAACTGATCGTTCCCACGCGGAGCGTGGGAATGATCGATGGTGTGAGTCAGAGTTGGTTCAGGGGAATTTTCAGGTAAGTGACGCCATTATCTTCCGCCGGCGGCAAATTCCCCGCCCGGACATTCACCTGAATCGCCGGCAGCAACAGCGTCGGCATGCACAAACTGGCGTCACGCTGGGTGCGCATCGCGACGAAGGAGGCTTCGTCGACGCCGTCGTGAATATGAATGTTGCTTTTGCGCTGCTCGCCAACCGTACTCTGGCATTGCGGGGCGCGGTCCTCGGGCGGGTAATCGTGGCAGACGAAGAGGCGCACGCTGGCGGGGAAGGCCAGCAGTTTGCGGATTGAGGCGAACATCTGGTTGGCGTTGCCGCCGGGGAAGTCGCAACGTGCGGTGCCGACATCCGGCATGAACAACGTGTCGCCCACCATAATCACATCGCCGTCGATCAGGTAAGCCATGTCCGCCGGGGTATGTCCGGGCACATGCAGGGCTGTGGCCTTGAGGTTGCCGATGCGGAATGACTCGTCCGGCGCGAACAGGTGATCGAACTGCGAACCGTCGACCCTGAATCCCGGTTCAAGATTGAACAGTGTCTTGAACACCCCCTGAACCTTGCTGATCGACTGACCGATCGCAATCTTGCCCCCCAGTTCCCGGCGCAGATAAGGCGCGGCCGACAGGTGGTCGGCGTGGGCATGGGTTTCCAGCAGCCATTGCACCTGCAACTGGTGTTGGCGAACGAAGGCGATGATCTTGTCGGCCTGGACGGTCGAGGTACGTCCGGCGGCGGCGTTGTAATCGAGCACCGGGTCGACAATCGCGCAGTGCCCGCCATCGTGCTCGTAAATCACGTAGCTGAAGGTTGATGAGGCGGGGTCGAGGAAGGCTTCAATCAAGGCGGGCATGGTGGCTGTTTCTGTTTGGACAAGCCTTGAGGGTAGTTTCATTTTCCCTGCGTTGACCAGCCCCGCATCAATTCAATTAATGAAAAAAACTGTGCGGGCTCTATCCTGTCACTCAATCGATACCGGGCGTCCCCGGCCTTTTTTCGCGGATCATGAGTGTTTTATGTTGTTGGCAAGTTTTTTTGGCCTGGTCATGGGCCTGGTGCTCGGCTTGACCGGAGCCGGTGGCGGTATTCTTGCGGTGCCGGCCCTGGTGCTGGGGCTGGGTTTGACCATGACCCAAGCGGCGCCCGTCGCCTTGTTCGCGGTGGGCAGTGCGGCGGCGATCGGTGCGATCGACGGGTTGCGCCATGGCCTGGTGCGCTATCGCGCGGCGCTGCTGATTGCTTTGCTCGGCGCGGTGTTTTCGCCGGTGGGCATCTACTTCGCCCATCAGTTGCCGGAAAAGGTCTTGATGATTCTGTTCAGCCTGCTGATGGTCATGGTGGCCTGGCGGATGCTGCGCCCGGAAAAGCTCGACGCCGGCCCCAGCGACCACGGCCACGCCAACTGGGGCCAGAAAAACTGCATGCTCGATCAACAGACCGGGCGTTTTTCCTGGACCGCCAAATGCACCGCGACCCTTGCCGCGCTCGGCGCGGTCACTGGCGTGGTCTCGGGGTTGCTCGGGGTCGGTGGCGGTTTTCTGATAGTGCCTGCGTTCAAGCAACTGACCGATGTGCAGATGCGCGGGATCGTCGCCACGTCGTTGATGGTGATCAGCCTGATCTCGGTGATCGGGGTGATTGGCGCGTTTCACGCCGGGGTGCGGATCGATGGTTTGGGCATGTCGTTCATCGTCGCCAGCATCGTCGGAATGATCCTCGGCCGAAAACTCTGCGCGCGGGTGCCGGCCCGAGGGCTGCAAATGGGCTTTGCCAGCGTCTGCGGGGTGGTTGCCGTTTACATGCTGTTTAGAGCGCTCGCCTAGCGGCCCCCGATTCTGATCGCGCATCGGCCAGTTTTGGGGACTGCTGCGCAGTCCAACGGGGCGATGCGGCGTTCCGACAAGCCCCCTCGCCACAAAAGCGCCAGCCACGCAATTGTGCAAAGCCATTCTCATCCCATCGAACCACCCACCCGCTACCCAAGTAGCATTCGTCGCCGCCCGCAGGCTTCGTACACTCGAGCCTCATACAGGCGAGGGGCGACGATGCAGCAGGTTCAGAGTGACGGTGTGGTCAGTGCCATGTCCCAGGCCATCGATGCCCAGCAAGCGGCGCAGGATCTGGCGCGACAACTCTTGCACCCGCATTTGGGCTTCGTGCTGTTCTTCTGTTCCGCCGAGTACGACTTGCAGGCACTGGGGCAGGCGTTGCAGCAGAGCTTCGGCGGCATTCGGCTGGTGGGCTGCACCAGTGCCGGCGAAATCACCCCCCAAGGTTATGGCCGCAGCTGCGTGACAGCGGTGGGCTTCGATCATCGGCACTTTTCCATCTCTACCGAACTGATCGATGAGATGGAGCATTTCAGCCTGATCGATGCCCAGCAAATGGTCGAGCGCCTGGTCAGCGGTTGTCGCAGCAATACCCTGGCGCCGATCAAGGGCAACAGCTTTGCCCTGACCCTGCTCGATGGCTTGTCCAGTCGTGAAGAAATGGTGCTTGCTGCCTTGAGCGCGGCTTTGGGCGATATTCCGCATTTCGGCGGTTCGGCCGGCGACGACAATTACCTGACCCACACCCATGTGTATTTCGGCGGTGAGTTTCACAGCGGCGCGGCGGTGGTGGTGCTGGTCAATACCTGGCTGGACTTTGAAGTTTTCACCACCCACCACATCCTGCCCAGGGCCGAGAAACTGGTGGTCACCGCTGCCGACAGCACTTCGCGCCGGGTATTCGAGCTCAACGCCGAACCGGCCGCCGAGGAGTACGCCCGGCATATCGGCGTGGCGGTGGCCGACCTCGATTACCGGACCTTTGCCGCACACCCGTTGGCGGTGCGGATCAACGATCAGTATTACGTGCGGGCGATCCAGCAGGTTCATCCAGACCTGAGCCTGAGTTTCTACTGTGCGGTGGAAAACGGCATCGTCCTCACCGTCATGAAACCCGGCCCCATGCTGCCGAATCTGCAAGGCCTGTTCGAGGGCTTGCGCGAGCGTCTCGGGGACTTGTTGCTGACCATCGGCTGTGACTGTTTTCTCCGGCGCCTGGAACTGGAGGACGCCGGCAGTCTCGAGCAGATCGGTGCGTTTTTGCGGGACCAGCGGGTGATGGGTTTCAACACCTACGGAGAACAGTTCAATGGCATGCACATCAACCAGACCTTCACCGGGGTTGCCATTGCCCGAGGACGCGCCCCTGGACAGCGCTGACCTTCAGGCGCAAATCGCCAGCCTGCGGCACGAAAACCAAAAATTGCAGCGCATCAATGACGCGCTGATCGAACGCATCGAGTCCGGAATCACCCGGGGCAACGACCCGTATGCGGCGTTCCAGCATTCGGTGGTGCTGGCCGAACAGGTGCGTGAGCGCACCGACGCCCTGAACCAGGCCATGGCCGAACTCAAGGCTGGCAACCATTTGCTCAGCGAAGCGCGGCTACGGGCCGAAACCGCCCATCAACACTTGATCGACGCCATCGAAAGCATCTCCGACGCCTTTGTGCTGTTCGACGCCGAGCAGCGGATTGTGCTGTTCAACAGCCGCTTCAAGGCGTTTTGGGGTAACAGCCGGGTACGGATCAACGCGGGCATGCGCCTGAGTGAGGTCAAACGGTTGATGACTTCGACCGGGTTGTTCAGTGAAGAACCCCGGTCGCCTGTCGACGAAAGCCTGCTCTATCGCCTACACAATGGCCGCTGGCTGCAAGTCAGCGAGCGGCCGACCCAGGAAGGCGGGCGGGTGATCCTGTTCACCGACATTACCGACGTCAAACTCAGCGAAACCCTTCGCCGCGAGCAGGCCGTGGCGCAGAAATCGCATCTGTTGCAACGGGCGGTCGACAACCTGTCCCAAGGGGTGGCGATGGTCAACGCCGAGGGCATTCTGGAACTGTGGAACCGGCGTTTCCTGGAACTCAGTGGCCTGGCTCCGGTGGCGGCTCATCGGCCGTTCGCCGAAGTGATCGCCGACAGCGAGCTGAACCTGCTGACCCCGGCCAGTCGCGATGCCAACGGGCGGTACGTGCAGGAATGCGAGCAGCGCCTCTACGATGGCCGGGTCCTGGAGATCCGCACCCATCCGTTGCCCACCGGCGGCTTCGTCAACACCTTCACCGACATCACCGAACGTTATCAGCACGCCGAAGCCCTCAGCGAAAGCGAGCGCTGGATTCGCCTGATCACCGACCATGTGCCGGCGCTGATCGCCTATCTGAATGCCGATCTGGTCTACGAATTCACCAACAAAGTCTATGAAGAATGGTACTGCTGGCCCCGGGGCGTGATGCTCGGGCAAAGCCTGCGCGAAGTGCACAGCGAACAGCATTATCAGCGCCTGGAGGCTTATGTGGCCCGGGCTCTGGCTGGCGAAAGCGTGACGTTCGAGTTTGCCGAAACCAACATCAACAATCAGGAGCGCTACATGCTGCGCTCCTACGTGCCCAATCGCCTGGCCAGCGGGGAAGTGGTGGGGATTTTCGTGTTGATCCGCGACATCACCGAACGCCGCCGCACCGCCGAGGCGCTGCATCAGGCCTATCAGAACCTTGAGTTGCGGGTGCGTGAACGCACCACCGAACTGACCACCCTCAATGACCAATTGCTGCGCGAAATCGACGAGCGCCGCCGCGTGGAATCACGCTTGCGCGAGGCCAAGCTGGAGGCCGAGCAGGCCAACCTATCGAAGACCAAATTTCTTGCCGCCGTCAGTCACGACCTGCTGCAACCGCTCAACGCCGCGCGATTGTTTACCAGCGCGTTGCTGGAGCGCCGGGAACCGCTGGCCAACGAAAATCTGGTGCGCAATGTCAGCAATTCCCTGGAGGACGTGGAAAACCTGTTGGGCACACTGGTGGACATTTCCAAACTGGATGCCGGGGTGATCAAGGCCGACATTGCGCCGTTCGCCCTCAGCGAATTGCTGGAAAACCTCGCCGCCGAATACACCCAAGTGGCCCGCAGCGAAGGCCTTGAGCTGCATTTCATCCCGTGTTCGGCGCTGGTGCGCAGCGACATTCAATTGCTCGCGCGGATCCTGCGCAACCTGCTGAGCAACGCCATTCGCTATACCTACAGCGGGCGGGTGGTGCTCGGTTGCCGGCGTCATTATCAGCGGCTGACGATTGAAGTCTGGGACAGCGGCATGGGCATTGCCGAGAACCGTCTGGAGGAGATATTTCAGGAGTTCAAACGCGGTGACGTACAGCGCCCCGATCAAGATCGCGGTTTGGGGCTGGGCCTGGCGATCGTCGAGAAAATCGCGCGTATTCTCGGCCACCGGATTCACGTGCGTTCATGGCCGGGCAAGGGCTCGATGTTTTCCGTCGAGGTGCCTTTGAGCGCCACGGCGCCTAAGGCGTTGCCGAGTTTGTTGATGAGTGAACCGATGCTCGAGCGCCTGCGCGGTGCACGGGTGTGGGTGCTGGACAACGACGCAGCGATTTGCGCCGGGATGCGCACCTTGCTCGAAGGTTGGGGCTGCCGGGTGGTCACGGCGCTGTCGGAGGAGGACCTGGCGCGGCAAGTGGACAATTATCACGCCGAAGCCGACCTGTTGATCGCCGACTATCACCTGGATGACGAGCAGAACGGTGTCGACGCCGTGGCCCGCATCAATGCCCGTCGCGCCTCGGCGATCCCGGCGATGATGATCACCGCCAACTACAGCAACGAACTCAAACAACAGATCCGCGAACTGGGCCACACCCTGATGCACAAACCGGTGCGGCCGATGAAGCTCAAGACGGCGATGAGTCATTTGCTCGGACGGCCTTGATCGTTCCCACTCGGAGCGTGGGAACGATCGAACTCAACGCCGAAGATACGACCCGAAATCAATATCCCCGGCACTCAAGATCGCCTGCACCCGATTGTGCACATTGAGTTTGCGCAAGATCGCCGAGACGTGGGCCTTGACCGTGGTTTCGGCGATTTCCAGGGTATAGGCGATCTGTTTGTTCGATTCGCCCTTGGTCATGCGCTCAAGCACCAGCAACTGTTTGCGGGTCAGCGCCTGGAGCAGCTCCGGCGGGAAGCTCGGGGTCTCGCTCATGCGCCGGCTGGCGCCACTTTTTTGCGTGCGGATGATGTCCGGCGGCAGGTACACATTGCCATTGAGAATCTGCTGGATGGCCTCGGTCATCTGCACCCGTGGCGAGGACTTGGTGATGAACCCCACCGCGCCATAGGTGATGGCTTGCAGCACGATCTGCTTGTCCTGTTCGGCCGAGACGATCACCACCGGAATGGTCGGCGCCTCGTTGCGCAGGTTGATCAGGCCATTGAGGCCGTGCATGCCGGGCATGTTCAGGTCGAGCAGGATCAGGTCCAGGTCGTCGTGTTCCTGGGTCAGGGCCAGGGCGCTGTCGAGGTCGGCGGTTTCCATGACCTCGCTGCCGGGGAAACCGTCGCTGATGACGTTGTGAATGGCTTCGCGAAACAGCGGGTGATCGTCGGCAATCAGAATTTTGTACATGGCCTTTCACCTCATTATTTTTTTCAGGGTGTGGCAACAACACGCAGGTGTTCAAGTCAGGGAAAAGGCTCGGGCTTTGCCTGCGTCACGGGCAGATTCGCCGCTTGCCAGGCATCCAGTCCGTCGCGGTACCAATACAGTGTTTTATAGCCCATGGAAGCAGCGCGTTTTACCGCGTTCCAGCTCAACCAGCAATCGGAGCGGCAGTAGAAGACCAACGGTTGCGTGTGATCGCCAGCGGTCAATGTGTTCAGGTTACGCGCAAAATAGTCTTGCCAGTCGGGCGTCAGATCGCCGTCACCGGTATTGGCCAGCCAATGGCTGCCGGGCAGGTTTTCGTGGGGCTGGTCTTCGATGAAGCGGCCCTGTAGCCATTGTCGGCGGTAGACGTCGATCAGCACCGGCCGGGGCGTCTGCTTGAGCAGGTCCTGCAGGGCGGGCGTGTCGATGATGCTCGCGCCCTGGAGCTGAGTCGGGGTCGGACTGCGGTACAGGCCGATGCGATAGCCGTCGGCGGAGAACAGCGCTGTTTCGGCCTGCGCGGTGCCCAGCAACAGGCTCAGCGACAGCGCAGCGAGAGAGGGGCGCAACAGAACACGTCGGGCACGCGGCATAGGGGTCAGTCCTTATAGTTATGAACCCATTACATGCCAGTAGCGATGCGTTGTGAATGCGACGATAGACAGGTAAACCAGTACCAAAGTAGTAATTTTGTCCTGTTGATCGTTCCCACGCTCTGCGTCACTAGTGTCCGGTAAAACCTTTTCAGAGCTGAAGGCTGCCTTGGGCAGCCTTCAGCTCTGTTCGCTTTTGCCTTCGGTATTCAAGGTGTTCGATGCTTAATGGGCGCTCGAACAAACTGTGGGTCAGCCGAATGGCGAAGTCTGAAATAGCCCCCGAACAACCTGAGCGGCGCTGATAAAGGTGCAGCAAAAGGTAGGTAATCAAGGCACTGTAGATCTGCAGACGGACGGCATTTTCGGAGAAGCCGAAATACCGTTTGAGCTTGAGGTTTTGCTTGATCCACTTGAAAAACAACTCGATCTGCCAACGTTGTTTGTACAGATCGGCGATCTCCTCAGCTGAGCGAGAGAAGTCGTTGGTGACCAGCACCAACGGCGTTTCGTGGTCGTCTCGACGAACCTGAATCCGACGTACAGCCTGATCCTTGTAGTGATTCGGACGCCGAGTGTTCAGGTATTTCTTAGCGAATAACACCGATTCGTCTGCCTCAATGAATTCCGCTGCATCCTCTTCCCTCAAATTTTCTACCTGCTTTAGATTGGCGTTTCTCTTCAGTCGTGTGACGAAGAAAGAGCCCATCTGATCAATCTGGTGCCACCAGTTGTAGTCGCAGTAACCCTTGTCGAAAACGTATGTCATACCCGCTTCAAGCGGCATGGTCAGGGCATCGCTCAGATCGTTGACGTTGGCGGCGGTGATGTTTACGTAAGTCGGGGCTGTTTGCCGTGGATCGATTGCCACATGCACCTTCAGGCCTTGAGTTATGCGGGTTTTCGTCGCGGTGGTCCATTCGTCAAAACCGGGTCCACGCAAGCTGATCGAGGTCGAATCGATCAAGGTGATCATTGCCTCGAGCGACTTGCGCTGTTTGCGGCCAATGCCTTGAAGCAAGTGCTCGCAGGCCAGTCGAAACGGCTCTGAGCTGCGCTTGTTCAGCGCGTCACAAAGGGTCGAGCGCACCATGTTCTTGGCGTTGAGGTGGTGACGATGGGGTTCCAGCGACTGTGAAGCTGTTGCCAACGTGCGCAAGCTTTTAGCTTGGACCATCTGACCGTAAATCAGCGTGATAAGTAGATCCCACGAAGTGAACTGCTTGGCATAACGATCAGCGCCACAGCGTTTGACGGATGCTTTGAAGAGCTGATGGGGAAGGGCCTGGAGCATTTGTGCAAATCGAGTGCTGCTGAACATGGGCGAAAATCGAGTCTGAAAACCTGATTATTGCTTACGAAGCAGGCACAGCAAGGGGGAGCAAGCTCCCCCTTTAGTTTTTACCGGACACTAGTGACGCATGCCGCGGATGGCCCTTCTGCAACTGGCCGTCTTCGTCCGCCGGGAAGCGCTTGGCGCCCAACGTCACGGCCTGATAAATCCGCACCCGCTCACCAATGATCGCGGTCTCGCCGATCACCACACCCGTGCCGTGGTCGATGAAGAAGCTGCGACCGATCTGCGCGCCAGGGTGGATGTCGATACCGGTGGCCGAGTGAGCGATTTCCGAGCTGATCCGCGCCAGCAACGGCAACCCGGCGCGGTACAAATGGTGGGCCAGGCGATGGTGAATCACCGCCAGGATTCCCGGGTAGCACAGCAACACCTCATCGACACTGCGAGCCGCCGGATCGCCGTGATAGGCCGCCAGCACGTCGGTGTCCAACAGGCTGCGCAATTCCGGCAGAGCGAGGGCGAAGTCCTGAATGATCCGGATGGCCTTGGCTTCGACTTCAGAATCGCCCCCGGCACTGTGACGAGCGACGTAGCGCAATTCGAGCCGCGCCTGAGCCAGCAATGCATTCAACGCCACGTCGAGTGTGTGGCCGACGTAGAAGTCCTCACTCTCCTCGCGCAAATCCACCGGCCCCAGACGCATCGGAAACAACGCACCGCACAAGGCTTCGAGAATGTCCGCCATGGCCGCTCGGGACGGCAACTCGCGACCGCCCTGCTCGGTGCTGGCGCGGCCGTTTTGTGCGCGCCACTGGTCGCGCGCCGTACGCAGTTGGCTGACGATGGTCTGCAATTGCCAATGGCTGGAACGCTCGCTCACGGTAAAAACTCCTCACGGGCGGCCGGACTGTCTGGCCGCACTGACGGCGATTACTTTACGGCAACGACTTGCAGCCGAATTAAGAACCAATAGTGCTGTTAACAATACTTTTGGCTATAAGCGATTGGCAGTTGCCCCACTAAATACCCGTGCCTATAGTCCTGACATCTTCCTCCGCCAGTACGGACCCATGATCAAACAACAGCTTGCCCGTTTTAACCGCCTCGACCTGCTCGGTCACCCTACCCCCCTGGAAAAACTCGAACGCCTGTCGACCTGGCTGGGCCGCGATGTGTACGTCAAACGCGATGACCTGACGCCATTGGCACTGGGCGGCAACAAGCTGCGCAAACTCGAATACCTCGCCGCCGATGCCCTGGCCCAGGGCGCCGATACGCTGATCACCGCTGGCGCGATCCAGTCCAACCACGTGCGCCAGACCGCCGCCATTGCGGCCAAGCTTGGCCTGGGCTGTGTGGCGCTGCTGGAGAACCCGCTCGGCACTGACGATAGCAACTACCTCGGCAATGGCAATCGGCTGTTGCTGGACTTGTTCGATGCCAAGGTCGAACTGGTGGAAAACCTCGACAACGCTGACGAGCAATTGCAAGCGCTGGCCGCACGTCTGCGCAGCAACGGCAAGAAACCCTATCTGGTGCCGATTGGTGGCTCCAATGCGATGGGCGCTTTGGGTTATGTCCGTGCGGGTCTGGAACTGGCCGAGCAGATCAAGGACACCGGGCTGCAATTCGCCGCCGTAGTCCTGGCTTCCGGCAGTGCCGGCACCCATAGCGGCCTGGCGCTGGCATTGAGCGAAGTACTGCCGGATTTGCCAGTCATCGGCGTGACCGTTTCCCGTAGCGATGAAGCTCAACGACCGAAAGTCCAGGGCCTCGCCGAACGCACTGCCGAGCTGTTGGGCGTGGGCCTGCCGGCGAGTTTCAAAGTCGAACTGTGGGACGAATATTTCGGCCCGCGTTATGGCGAGCCGAATGCCGGGACGTTAGCGGCGGTGAAGCTGTTGGCGAGCCAGGAAGGGTTGTTGCTGGACCCGGTGTATACCGGCAAGGCCATGGCCGGTTTGCTCGACGGCATCGGGCGTCAGCGCTTCGATGAGGGCCCGATCATCTTCCTGCATACCGGTGGAGCGCCGGCGTTGTTTGCCTACAAAGACTTTCTGTAACCGATCATTCCCACGCAGAGCGTGGGAACGATCTCCAAGCAACCCCGCATATCTCATAAAAGAATAACAAACTTAATATTTATTATTTTCCTATCTAAAGACGACATCATATAGTCGCGCCGCAGGCGAATTTGCAGCGAGACGCATAAGCTGCTTTAGGGCAGGATATCGCAGTCGTTCAAATCCCGAATTTGCCAACTTTCCTTAAGCGTCTTCCATAAGAAAACACAGGGGCTTGTCATGAATTTTTCCGCACTACGTAGAAATCTGCTGGTGGGCTCGTTGGGCCTGGCGCTGAGCGCCGGCCTGCTCGGGCAAGCGGTTGCCGGAGAGCAGCTGCAAAAAATCAAGGACGCCGGCGTGATCAACGTCGGCCTGGAAGGCACTTATCCGCCGTTCAGCTTCGTCGACGAGGCCGGCAAACTGAACGGCTTCGAAGTCGAGTTCTCCGAAGCCTTGGCCAAAGAGCTGGGCGTGAAGGTCAAACTGCAGCCAACCAAATGGGAAGGCATCCTCGCGGCCCTGGAATCCAAGCGTCTGGACGCGGTGATCAACCAGGTAACCATCACCGAAGAGCGCAAGAAAAAGTACGACTTCTCCGAGCCGTACACTGTTTCCGGGATTCAGGCGCTGACCCTGACCAAAAACAAAGACACCATCAAGACCGCCGCCGATCTGGCCGGTAAGAAAGTCGGCGTAGGCCTGGGCACTAACTACGAGCAGTGGGTGAAAGAGAATGTACCTAAGGCTGACGTCCGCACCTACGAAGATGACCCGAGCAAGTTCCAGGATCTGCGCGTCGGCCGCATCGACGCCATTCTGATCGACCGCCTGGCCGCGCTGGAATACGCCAGGAAGGCCAAGGACACTGCCGCCGCCGGCGAAGCGTTCTCCCGCCAGGAGGCCGGTATAGCCTTGCGCAAAGGCGAGCCTGAACTGCTGGCCGCGGTGAACAAAGCCATCGACAAGCTGCGTGCCGACGGTACGCTGAAAAAGCTTTCGGAAAAATACTTCAGCGCTGACGTCACTCAATAATGGGAGAAGCTTTCCAACTCGCGCTGGACTCCGCGCCCTTTCTACTCAAGGGCGCGTATTACACGGTCATCCTGAGCCTGGGCGGAATGTTCTTCGGCCTGCTGATGGGCTTCGGCCTGGCGTTGATGCGCCTGTCGCGCTTCAAACTGGTGAGCTGGATTTCCCGCATCTACGTGTCGTTCTTTCGCGGCACGCCGTTGCTGGTGCAACTGTTCGTGATCTATTACGGCTTGCCGCAATTGGGCATCGAACTTGATCCGCTGCCGGCAGCCCTGATCGGCTTCTCGCTGAACATGGCGGCCTACGCCTGCGAAATCCTGCGTGCCGCGATCAGCTCCATCGAGCGCGGCCAATGGGAAGCTGCGGCCAGTATCGGCATGACCCGCGCGCAAACCCTGCGCCGGGCCATTCTGCCGCAAGCGATGCGCACGGCCCTGCCGCCGTTGGGCAACAGCTTCATCTCGCTGGTCAAGGACACCGCGCTGGCGGCCACCATTCAGGTGCCGGAGCTGTTCCGCCAGGCGCAGCTGATCACCGCCCGTACCTTCGAAATTTTCACCATGTATCTTGCCGCCGCGCTGATCTACTGGGTTCTGGCCACGGTGCTTTCGCACCTGCAGAACAAGTTGGAAGAGCGGGTCAATCGGCACGACCAGGAGTCCTGACCCAATGATTGTCGTGGAAAAACTGACAAAGCAGTTCAAGGGTCAGGTGGTGCTCAACGGCATCGATCTGCAGGTGAAGGAAGGCGAGGTGGTGGCAATCATCGGCCCCAGCGGCTCGGGCAAGACCACGTTCCTGCGTTGCCTGAATTTTCTGGAAGAACCCACCAGCGGCCGGATCAAGGTCGGCGACATCGAGATCGATGGCAGCCGTCCCCTGAACCAGCAGCAGAGCCTGGTACGACGCTTGCGCCAGCATGTAGGTTTCGTGTTCCAGAACTTCAATCTGTTCCCCCATCGTACGGCCCTGGAAAACGTCATCGAAGGCCCGATCGTGGTGAAGAAAATCCCACGGGCCGACGCCGTTGCCTTGGGTAAGAAGCTATTGGCCAAGGTCGGCCTGGCGGGCAAGGAAGACGCTTACCCGCGACGTCTCTCCGGTGGTCAGCAACAGCGCGTGGCGATTGCCCGGGCGCTGGCGATGGAACCGGAAGTGATCCTGTTCGATGAACCGACCTCGGCGCTGGACCCGGAATTGGTGGGCGAAGTGTTGGCGACCATCCGCGGCCTGGCCGAGGAGAAACGCACCATGGTGATCGTCACCCACGAGATGGGTTTTGCCCGGGACGTGGCCAACCGCGTGGTGTTTTTCGACAAGGGTGTGATCGTCGAACAAGGCGAAGCCAAGGCGCTCTTTGCCAACCCGAAAGAAGAACGGACGAAGCAGTTTCTCAGCAAGTTTCTTAATAACGCTTAATTGCGTCGTCCTTTCAAAGAACCGTCAACTTCCATGGATGGAAGTGACACATTCCTTCTTCTAAAAACCTCATACCCCTCCCTCCTGACCTATTTGACTCATCCAAATCATAAGCAACTTCCAGCCATCCCGTGCGGTACATATATATGTCCTGCAACAGATTCATCTCTCTTAAAATCCATGAAATCCGTCACCATCCTCACTCAACGGGTTGCTGCCTCCAGGGCATGAAACCCACAAAATATTGGTCTAAATTCGACAGCACGATGCGGTTTACTAACTACACTGCGTAGGAAATTTCTGAATAACCCAAGAACCAACCTTTAACCAATAAACACTATTGACACCTATTCGAACCCACTCTTATCTAGTCTCCAACAAGCGACTTTCATCAAACTCGATCACTCTTCAAACACACAAAAAGTGAATCGTTTTGTTGCCTGGTAATTCACACCTTTCGATCTTTCAGAAACGGACTTCGCGGTAAGGCTTCAAGGAGAGAACCCCATGACAAGCACTTCGAACAAACCCGAACTTGCAGCCCCGACCCTGGCGCAAACTCACAAGGCCGGCATCAACATCACCTCGGCCGCTCATCTCATGATCGACGTGCCGCCCTACCCCGGCATGGACGAAGGCGACCTGATCGAGCTGTTCTGGAACAACTGCTACGTGGCTTCCAGCGTGTTGGGGGCCGACCATGACGGCAAAGCGGTGAGCCTGCGGGTGCCGGAGAGCTTCATTGCCAATGGATCTGCGCGCATCCATTACAAAATCATGCAGGTCGGGCAAGGGCCAGCGATATCACCGGCGGCGCGCGTCCAGATCAAACTCGATTGCCCGGGCGGCCTGCCCTCGCCCCTTTGCGATGAGGAAAACCAGAGCCTGGCGCCCGTGTTCATCCCCGAGACCATTCGCCGTCAGGGGGTCAATCCGAACCAGGTCAAGCGCGGTGTGCCATTGACCATCGAACCGTATCTGAACATGGCCACCGACGACGAAATCACCCTGCGCTGGGGCGATGTGCGCATGGACCTGCCCAAACTCAAGGCCGACGATGTGGGCCAGCCGATTCACGTCTGGGTGCCACCGGCAATCATTCTCGAAGCCGGCGAAGACCTTCGACTGGAAGTGACTTACTGCATCCTCGATCGGGTGGGCAACAACTCGCGCTGGGCACCGGCACGCACCCTGAAGATCGGCTGTGCCAATCCCTACTTGAAAGTGCCGCCGAAGGAAGTGCTCAAAGCCGCTGAGCCCCGCAAACGGTGAGGCGTCTGTAAAACCTCTAAAGATCGCAGCCTTCGGCAGCTCCTACCTGGATTGGTGTACACCCTGTAGGAGCTGCCGAAGGCTGCGATCTTGGCGATTTAAAGGACGATGGCCTTCTATGCATATTCCTAAAAGTTAGTTCATTAATTATTTACACGCGTTTAGGGTATATACACCGGACCACCGGACATTCGTGTTTTTCGTTCGCCGCAACACCTGCGGCGTTTTCATGAGATGTGAGGTAGGTATGGTCCGGAACACAATCACCCCAGTGCAAATCGCCAGGGCATTGCGTGCAGCCAAGGAGCGGCACTGATGTCCAGTCTGGCAGATGCAATCATCCAGAGTGATCTGGACATCGCCCCGTTGTTGTTGCCCGCGCAGGTCTTGCGCAACGACGCACAAGCCATCAAGGCTGCCCAAGAGCTGGCGCAAGTCGCTCGCCTGCAAGCCGCCAAACGTGACCAGCAGCGCAAGCTGCCCTGGTCGGAAATCGAACAGTTCACCCGCAGCGGCCTGGGCAGCATCGCCATCCCGCGTGAGTACGGCGGCCCACAGGTTTCATTCGTCACCGTTGCCGAAGTCTTCGCGATCATTTCCGCGGCCGACCCGGCCCTGGGGCAGATCCCGCAGAACCACTTCGGGATTCTCAACCTGGTACTCGGCAGTGCCACCGAGTCGCAGAAAAAGCAGCTGTTCAAAAGCGTGCTCGAAGGCTGGAGGATCGGTAACGCGGGACCGGAGCGCGGTACCAAAAATACCCTGGAGCTCAAGGCGCGAATCACCGCCGACGGCGATGGCTTCGTCATCAACGGGCAGAAGTTCTACTCCACCGGCGCATTGTTCGCCCACTGGGTGGCCGTCAAGGCGCTGAACGATGACGGCAAGCAAGTACTGGCCTTCGTTCGTCGTGGCACGCCGGGCTTGCGCATCGTTGATGACTGGTCGGGTTTCGGCCAGCGCACCACCGCCAGCGGCACCATTTTGCTCAACAACGTGCGGGTCGACGCCGAGCTGGTGGTGGATAACTGGAGGATCAACGACAGCCCGAACACTCAAGGCGCCGTATCGCAACTGATTCAAGCGGCTATCGACGCCGGCATCGCCCGGGGCGCCATCGATGACGCCATCGAATTCGTGCAAAAACGCGCACGCCCCTGGATCGACGCCAAGGTCGAACGGGCGAGCGACGATCTCTACGTGATCGCCGATATCGGCAAGCTGAAAATCGAACTGCACGCCGCCGAAGCGCTGCTGCGCAAGGCCGGGCAAGTGCTCGATCAGGTCAACGCCACGCCGCTCACCGCCGAGTCCGCGGCACGCGCCTCGATTGCCGTTGCCGAGGCCAAAGTGCTGACCACCGAGATCTCGCTGCTGGCCAGCGAAAAACTCTTCGAGCTGGCCGGCAGCCGCGCCACCCTCGCCGAGCTCAACCTCGACCGCCACTGGCGCAATGCCCGGGTGCACACGCTGCACGACCCGGTGCGCTGGAAGTATCACGCGGTTGGCGCTTATCACTTGAACGGCACGTTGCCGGCTCGCCACTCCTGGATTTAACGACCAGATCGCTGGAGAAACACATGTCTCTTTCTCGAAACGTCGCGGTCATTACCAGCGATGAGCAAGCCCTGATCGTCGCCGGTGACCTGGCCGACGACTTCAAACGCGACAGCGCCCTGCGCGACCGCGAACGTCGTTTGCCGCACCCGGAACTGGAAGTGTTTTCCCGTTCGGGCCTTTGGGGCATCAGCGTGCCAAAGGAATACGGCGGCGCCGGGGTTTCCAACGTCACCCTGGCCAAAGTGATCGCGTTGATCGCCCAGGCTGACGGCTCCCTGGGGCAGATCCCGCAGAACCATTTCTACGCCCTCGAAGTGCTCCGTGTGAACGGCAGCCATGAGCAGAAAAAACGCCTGTACGCCGAAGTGCTGGCCGGCCAGCGTTTCGGCAATGCACTGGCGGAACTGGGCACCAAAACCGCCCATGACCGCGTCTCCCGCCTGACCCGCGACGGTGACGGCTATCGCATCAACGGCCGCAAGTTCTACGCCACTGGCGCGATTTACGCTCAGCGCATCCCCACCTCTGTGGTGGACGAAAACGGCGTGCAGCAACTGGCCTTCGTCCCGTACAACAGCAAAGGCCTGACAGTCATCGACGACTGGAGCGGCTTCGGCCAGCGCACCACCGGCAGCGGTTCGGTGGTGTTCGAGGATGTCTACGTTGCCGCCGAGGACGTGATTCCATTTCAAAGCGCGTTCGAACGCCCGACCACTGTCGGCCCATTGGCGCAGATTCTCCACGCCGCGATCGACACCGGCATTGCCCGCGCAGCCTATGAAGATGCATTGCATTTCGTGCGCACCAAAACCCGGCCGTGGATCGACGCCACACATGAAAAAGCCACCGAAGACCCGCTGACCATCAAGAGTTTCGGCCACTTGAGCATTCGTCTGCATGCCACCGAAGCCTTGCTGGAACGCTCCGGCGAATTCCTCGACCAGGCCCAGGCCGACACCAACGCCGACACCGTCGCCGCCGCGTCGATTGCGGTTGCCGAAGCCCGCGCCATCAGCACCGAGATCTCCCTCGCCGCCGGCAGCACGTTGTTCGAATTGGCCGGTAGCCAGGCAACCCTGATCGAACATGGTCTGGACCGTCACTGGCGCAACGCCCGGGTTCACACCCTGCACGACCCGGTGCGCTGGAAGTATCACGCGGTGGGCAATTACTACCTCAACGATGAAAACCCGCCGTTGCGGGGGACCATTTGATGAGCAAAAAGAAGATCCTGCTCAACGCGTTCAACATGAACTGCATCGGGCACATCAACCATGGCCTGTGGACCCATCCACGGGACACCTCCACTCAGTACAAGACGATCGAATACTGGACCGAACTGGCGCAACTGCTGGAGCGCGGACTGTTCGACGGTCTGTTCATCGCCGACATCGTCGGCGTGTACGACGTCTACCAGAACTCGGTGGACGTGCCGCTCAAAGAGTCGATCCAGTTACCGGTCAACGACCCGCTCCTGCTGGTCTCGGCCATGGCCGCCGTCACCAAAAACCTCGGCTTCGGCCTGACCGCCAACCTGACCTACGAGCCGCCGTATCTGTTCGCCCGGCGCCTGTCGACCCTCGATCACCTGAGTCGCGGCCGGGTCGGCTGGAACATCGTCACCGGCTATCTGGACAGCGCCGCCAAGGCCATGGGCCTGAGCGAGCAGGTGGAACACGACCGACGTTACGACCAGGCCGACGAATACCTGCAAGTGCTCTACAAACTCTGGGAGGGCAGCTGGGAAAACGGCGCGGTGCTCAACGACCGCGAGCAACGGATCTACGCCCAGCCGGACAAAGTGCACAAGGTCGAGCACAAGGGCGAGTTCTATCAGGTCGAGGGATATCACCTCTGCGAGCCGTCGCCGCAACGCACGCCGGTGCTGTTCCAGGCCGGCAGCTCGGATCGCGGTTTGCTGTTCGCCGGGCGGCATGCCGAGTGCGTGTTCATCAGCGGCCAGAACAAACCGGCGACCCGGGTTCAAGTGGACAAGGTTCGCGCCAGCGCCGTCGAGGCCGGGCGCAAGCCTGAGGACATCAAGGTGTTCATGGGCTTGAACGTGATCGTCGGCGCCACCGAAGCGCTGGCCTGGGCCAAGCATGCCGAATACCTGAGCTACGCCAGCGCCGAGGCCGGCGTGGCGCACTTTTCGGCGTCCACCGGGATCGATTTTTCCGAGTACGAACTCGACGAACCGATCCAGTACGTGAAGAGCAACGCCATCCAGTCTGCCACCAAGAACCTGCAAAACAACGACTGGACCCGCCGCAAACTGCTGGAACAACACGCCCTCGGTGGCCGCTATATCACTGTGGTCGGCTCGCCGTCGCAGGTGGCCGATGAGTTGGAATCGTGGATCGCCGAAACCGGCCTCGACGGCTTCAACCTGACACGGATCGTCACCCCGGAAAGCTATGTGGATTTCATTGAGCTGGTGATTCCGGAGTTACAGCGCCGAGGGTCATACAAGACCGCTTACGACGACGGCAGCCTGCGGGAAAAGCTGTTTCAGCGTGACGCGCATTTGCCTGAGCAACACACGGGCTCCCACTACCGACACTAACCCCCGACCCTGATCGTTCCCACGCTCTGCGTGGGAATGCAGCCAGTGACGCTCTGCGTCATCGCCGCAGGGACGCGGAGCGTCCCGGGAGGCATTCCCACGCGGAGCGTGGGAACGATCGGCCTTAACTTGACTGGAAAACTCATCATGAAAAAGACCTACCTCTCCCACCCAGTCAAAACACTGGCCCTGGCCCTCGGCCTCTTCAGCTCCATCACCTTCGCCGCCGACGCGCCGCTGAAAGTCGGCACCACCGCCGCCTTCGCCATTCCCCTGGAGGCCGCCGTAGAGGAAGCCAGCAAACAAGGCCTGAAAGTCGAACTGGTGGAATTCAGCGACTGGATCGCCCCCAACGTCAGCCTCGCCTCGGGCGACATCGACGTGAACTATTTCCAGCACATCCCGTTCCTGGAAAACGCCAAGGCCGCTGCCGGTTTTGATCTGGTGCCGTTCGCCCCGGGCATCATCAACAACGTCGGCCTTTATTCGAAGAAATACAAAAGCTTCGATGAGTTGCCAGAAGGCGCCAGCGTGGCCATCGCCAACGACCCGATCAACAGCGGTCGCGGCCTGCAGCTATTGGCCAAGGCCGGGTTGATCACGCTCAAACCGGGCGTAGGCTACAAGGCCACCGAAGAAGACATCATCGCCAACCCGAAGAAAATCAAAATCCTCCAGGTCGAAGCCGTGCAACTGGTACGCGCCTATGACGACGCCGATCTGGTCCAGGGCTACCCGGCCTACATTCGTCTGTCGAAGACCTTCGATGCCAGCTCCGCGCTGCTGTTCGATGGTCTCGATCACAAGGAATACGTGATCCAGTTCGTGATCCAGCCCAAGAGCAAAAACGACCCGCGCCTGATCAAATTCGTCGACATCTATCAGCACTCGCCAGCCGTTCGCGCAGCGCTGGATAAAGCCCACGGCAAGCTCTATCAAGCCGGTTGGGAAAGCTGAGCATGACCGCCGCCATCCAACGGCGACTGGAGACTCCAGAGCCGCACAGCGCTGAACGCACCGAGCTGCACCCCGAACTGAACCGCGCTCATGTGCGCTTCATCGGCCTGGGCAAAACCTACACCGGCCAGCAAGGTCCGGTGGCGGCCCTGCAGGGTATCGACCTGGCGATCCAGCGCGGCGAAGTGTTCGGCATTATCGGGCGCAGCGGTGCCGGCAAGTCGTCGCTGATCCGCACCATCAACCGCCTCGAACAACCGAGCAGCGGGCGTGTGCTGATCGATCAGGTGGACATCGGCGAGTTCGATGAAGAGCGCCTGGTGGCGCTGCGCCGACGGATCGGCATGATCTTCCAGCACTTCAATTTGATGTCAGCCAAGACGGTTTGGCAGAACGTCGAGTTGCCGCTGAAAGTCGCCGGTGTGCCCAAGGAAAAACGCGAGCAGAAGGTCCGTGAATTGCTGGAACTGGTGGGCCTGCAAGGCAAGTACAAGGCTTATCCGGCGCAGCTTTCCGGCGGGCAGAAACAACGTGTCGGCATCGCCCGTGCGTTGGTGCATGACCCGGAAATTCTGCTGTGTGACGAGGCCACTTCGGCGCTGGATCCGGAGACCACCCAATCGATCCTCGGCCTGTTGCGCGAGATCAATCAGCGACTGGGCCTGACCATCGTGCTGATTACCCACGAGATGGCGGTGATCCGCGATATCTGCGATCGGATCGTGGTGCTGGAGCACGGACGAATCGTCGAGCAAGGGCCGGTCTGGGAAGTCTTTGGCAACCCGCAGCATGAGGTCAGCAAGACCTTGCTCGCACCGCTGCAACACGGCCTGCCGGACGAACTGCAAAGCCGCTTGCGGGCACAGCCGCAGTCTTCTGACGCCGCCGTGGTCCTGCGCTTGCAATTCACCGGCAATACACGCGACGAGCCAGACCTGGCAGCACTGTTCAGCGCCCTCGGTGGCCGCGTGCGCTTGCTGCAAGGGGGCGTGGAACGGATTCAGGGCCATGCGCTCGGGCAACTGCTGCTGGCGGTGACCGGTTCGTCCCTTGGCGCCGAGGAATTGCGTCAGCGCGCCGGCCATTGGGCGCAACAGGTGGAGGTGCTGGGTTATGTGGTTTGATCGGTTGCTGCAAGGTTTTATCGACACCTTTTTGATGGTCGGCGTGTCGTCGCTGATCGCGCTGCTGGCGGGCATTCCGTTGGCGGTGATCCTGGTCACCAGCGCCAAAGGTGGAATCTATGAAGCACCGGCACTGAACCGCGCACTGGGCGCGTTCGTGAACCTGTTCCGCTCGATTCCGTTTCTGATTCTGATGGTGGCGCTGATTCCGTTTACCCGGCTGATCGTCGGTACCACGTACGGCGTGTGGGCGGCGGTGGTGCCGCTGACCATCGCCGCCACGCCGTTTTTCGCACGCATTGCCGAGGTCAGTTTGCGCGAGGTCGACCATGGGTTGATCGAAGCGGCGCAGGCGATGGGCTGCCGACGCTGGCATATCGTCTGGCATGTGCTGTTGCCCGAGGCGCTACCGGGGATTGTCGGGGGTTTCACCATTACGTTGGTAACGATGATCAACTCGTCGGCCATGGCCGGGGCGATTGGTGCCGGTGGGTTGGGCGACATTGCTTACCGGTATGGGTATCAGCGGTTTGATAGCCAGATCATGTTGACGGTGATTGTGTTGCTGGTGGTGTTGGTGGCGGTGATTCAGTTGGGCGGGGATCGGTTGGCTCGGGGGTTGAACAAGCGTTGATCTGCGTTGAACCTGAGCGAGGGCGTTCCCACTCCCGCTCAGATCCAGTAAACCTTCGCTCAAACACACCGTTTGATCTCATACACTCACGCTCAAGAAAACCACCTTTGAACGGTGTTGGACAGTCGTTGAGAAAAACCGGGTGACTTCTGATAGTAGGCTATGAAATTTCCAACGGCTCTATCTGGCGCACCAGGATATGACCGCGTCATGAGAGATTGACCTTCGGCACCGACAACCCCCAAGACAGTCGAATAACCTCCATCAAGATTCACTGATTGCCAGCCAGAACCGTTCAATCTGTCGAGCCTGGCCATAACCATGGACCATTCGGGCATCGTGTAACCGGGAGATTCATGGGTTCGCCCCTCGGTAGTGCCCATTGCCAGCCGTGTACGCTGCCCATCTGCGTCTGGATTGGGAAGGCTGATGCCGGAACGAGCATTTGGCGCGCTCGCATGACCCAGCCTGCCCGGCGTGCTGGTTCGGTTGGTAAACTGAAACCGGGGCTGACTCAGCATTTCCTGGGGGAAGGTAGCCTTGCCGTTATCTGAAAGCAAAGGCCCGGAATGAATCATCGAAAGGTCATCCATCTGGATCTTCATATAATTTGAGCGATAGTCTCGAGGAATATCGGCATATTCCCTTCGGCGACCGTCAATGACGTTGGGGCCAACGGATGCATAACCAGGGGCCTCCTTACTCGCCCCTCCCCCCATGTTAAAAAAGCCACCGTTTATATAGGCCATCGCACCGGCGTTTTTTTTCCGGGCCTCAGACTTGATAGCTGTCCCCGACAAACTTTTGAGATGAACCGGGCGAACACCTCCCGCAACTTTTCCTTTCAGAGAAGCGTCAATGGACAAATACGAAAGCCTTCTGACGCTGTCGACGTCACGTGTCAGCCCAATGCCCAAGCGATTGAAGAGTTCATTTCCACCGACGACATCAACAGCGATTATTCCCGGCACAACGGTTCGTACCCGAACCCCCGAGTTAGTGGCCGCCACCGCATCATAGGCCGCTCTCCACCTCTTACTCGCTGCCTCTCTTGTCAAACCGTCGGGGTCAAAAAAACTCAGAGGACTGTTCCCGACCATCTCAAATGCGTTGAGCCCATCCCATGCCGGATCCGGACTTATCCAACGTTGCAACCAGGGTGCGTAATACCGAAACCCAAAGCAGTAAAGACCTGTCGCATCCCGCTCTTTCTTCGAATACCGAACGCTTTTGTACTTCGCCACCAACGCACTTATACCCGCCCAGCACGCCGTACCACCAAAGGGGTAATAGCGTTCCTGGGTCAGCACGCCTGCCTCGTCGTCCAATTCCAACGTGCTTGAGCCGAGGTGATCGTCGAGGCTGTAGCGCAATTGATCGTCATGCGTACCCTCGGGCCAATGCAACGCTCGAACGCTACTACGTCCTGCTTCGACGCAAATGACATGGTGCTCCTCGCCATCAGCCTGTCGGTGGACTTCCAGGCCGGGTAGGTAACAGACGTCAGCTCGCAGGGTTCGTCGATTGGTCTGGTTGAAATGCACCTTGCGCAACCGATGACCTGGGTGGTCGTAGACATAACATTCGTAATCGTCGGGTTCTCCCTCACGCTTGACCAAGGTCACCCGACTCAACTGGTTGCGAATATCCCAAACCATGGCTTGTCCGCGTTGCAGCTCCAGCTGGTTGCCGCAGGCATCAAAACCCGATGCGATTTCAGGTTCACCCGGCAATGAACCATCATCCCGTTGAGCCAGGCTTCGGTTACTGCCCGCAGAGGTAAACATCGAGAAACCGGGCGCACCGCTGTGGTGGCGAGAGATCAAATTGCCCGCTGGGTCGTAATCGAATCGCTGTATGTAATTGCGCCGCTGATTGGGGTCCAGCGGTGTGGGCAGCAATTCCGGTAACGCGGGTCCGTGGCTTGGGTTGGTGACTTCCCAACCCTTGGCTTCGATCAGTTGATACAGGCTGTCATAGCGGTAGCGGTTGATCGGTTCGATACGCTGGTTGTTGAAATGCGTCACGGGTTGGGACTTGTCTTCCACCTCGACAATGTTGCCTATCGGATCGTAGAGGTAGTTCAGGTCCTGCAACGGCTGTTGATTCCTTACTGCCACCAACCTTGTCAAACGACCGTTCTCGGCGTCGTACTCAACTCGTGTTTCAACGCCATTGCCCGCCGTTTCGCTTTCGATCTGGCCATCGGCGTTGTAGCGAATGTTGCTGACCAGACATTGTGGTTGCTTGCCATCCCCAGCCTGTAGCAGCCCGACTTCACTGAGCTTGCCTGCCACGCCATAGCTAAAGGTTCGGATATTCCCCTTGGCATCGGTCTGACGTTGAATATCACCCGTAGGAAGGAAGGCGTAGCGGGTGACGAACGACAGATCTTCCAGCAACTCGTCTCGGGCTTCAGGGTCGTTAGGCCAGTCAGGTGTTTCCAGTTCAGCGAGAAATCGTCTGCTTTCCATCAACACTGAACCCGCCAGACCGTAGTCGCCGACGAGTTGAGAGCCCGCTGGATCGTCATGACGGATCAGTCGCCCGCACTGATTGTGTACGGTGAACATTGGAGCGGCACCAGCATAGGTCAACCGCTCCACCACCTGTGGCAGTTCTCCAGCCGCCTGTTCCGTGACGGTTATCGGCCGTTGTTGATCGTCATAGTCGATGTGCCGCTTGTTGCCACGACCGTCCCAGAACGAACGCAGTGAACCTGCCTGATCCAAAAGGCTCAACTGCCACCCGGCATCCACGCTGTCCGACAGCACAGGCTGCCCACTCAGGCCGTGGATCGTGGCCACATTCGGCTTCGGCGCCGTTCCCCACAATCGCGGGTCCCACAACTGAATCAACCGCCCCGCGGTGTCGAAAATTTGCCGACTGATGCGCGACTCGATGACTGGTTTGTCGGGATGGCGGCAGTAGCCCACGCTACGGATCACTAACTCACGCGGATCCTTGACCGACAAAGTGGGCGTAGCGAAGTCATGATTCGCTCTCATTACAAGTCACCATCGTTTGAAGACGAGGAACAATATGAACCCTCATCTGCCAAGCCGATACTGTTAGAACTAACAGGTGGCCATACTCGGGGCGGCAGGTTTTACGATTGCTGCGCAATCGAACGGGAGCAAGCCCCTCGCCACAAAAGCGCGTCTGCCACAGGTAATCACCGACCTTCGAAGGGAATTTTTTGCACAGGAAAATCAGGGGGCCAGCAGGCCCGATCCCTTTCATTTGCAGGACATTTCCTAGATCATTCCGCTCGCTTGCGCCGACGGAATCTCGTGGCTAGTCTCGGTTCGTCACTGCTCATCAGTGATCGGGTTTAGTCGCCCGGATCTTATCAGGCGCATAGCGCTACCTCATGTCAGGTGTTTTTTATTACCTGAAAGTTATGGTGGCTGTCATGGCGTATATTCGGCGGATCCCCATTGCCTGCGTAGCCAACCATGAAACAGACTCCCACCGACCTGGAGCAGATCACCTCCACCACTCTGAGCCATTACAACTCGGTGGCCGAGGACTTCCGTGAAGGCACTCGCGATCACGATGTCAGCCAGAACATCGATGCCCTGTTGCGGCATATTCAGGGTGAGGCGCCCTTCAGCATTCTCGACTTCGGCTGCGGCCCTGGCCGCGACCTGAAAACCTTCACCCTCATGGGCCATATCGCCATCGGGCTCGACGGTTCGGAAAAGCTTGCGCAGATGGCCCGGGACGACAGCGGTTGCGAGGTCTGGCAGCAGGACTTTCTGAAACTCGATCTGCCGGCCGAGCGGTTTGACGGGATTTTTGCCAATGCGGTGCTGTTTCATGTGCCGAGTCAGGAATTGCCTCGGGTGTTGAAGCAGCTGCGCGAGGCGTTGAAGCCGGGCGGCGTGTTGTTCAGTTCCAATCCCCGTGGTGAGAATCAGGAAGGCTGGAACGGACCGCGGTATGGGGCGTATTACGATCTTCAGGTGTGGCGGGAAATGCTGACCGAGGCGGGGTTTGTGGAGCTGGAACATTACTACCGGCCGGCGGGGCTGCCGCGGGAGCAGCAGCCTTGGTTGGCGAGTGTTTGGCGTCGAGCCGACTGATCGTTACGGCGCTTGTTTCTTCGGCTCGCGTACCTTGTACCAGGCCACATACAGCGCCGGCAAAAACAGCAGCGTCAGCAACGTCGCGATGATGATCCCGCCAATCATCGCGTAGGCCATCGGCCCCCAGAACACTTCCCGGGCAATCGGGATCATCCCCATGCTCGCTGCCGCAGCCGTCAACAAAATCGGGCGGCGCCGATGTTCCGTGGCCTGCACCACCGCGTCCCACGGCGTATGACCGCTCTTCTCGAAAGAATCGATTTGGGTCACCAGAATCACCGAGTTGCGGATGATGATGCCGATCAGCGCCAGAATCCCGAGGATCGCCACGAAGCCCATGGGCGTGCCCGTCGGGATCAGCGCCAGCACCACGCCGATCAAGCCGAGCGGCGCGACGCTGGCCACCAGGAACAGCTTCTGCACGCTGTGCAACTGGATCATCAGGAAGGTCGCCATCAAAAACAGCATCAACGGCACGACCTTGGCAATCGGTCCCTGGGCCTTGCCGCTTTCCTCCACCGTGCCGCCAGTGGCGACTTTGTAGCCCACCGGCAAACCGGCGGCGAACTTGTCGATGTCCGGTTGCAACTGCTTCACCAGGTCGGTCGGCTGAATCTCGTCGCGCACCGCTGCCTTGATGGTGATGGTCGGTTTGCGATCACGACGCCATACCAGCGGTTGCTCCAGTTCGTAGCGCACCGTGGCAAACGCCAGCAGCGGTATCGAAGTGCCGCCGGGGGTGACGATCTGCAAGTTCTGCAAGGTTTCCGGGCTACCGCGCTCGGCATCTTCAGCGCGGCCGACCACGTTGATCAGGTAAATATCGTCATCGACCTGCGTCACCGGTGAGCCGACGACGATGCTGTTCATCAGGTTCGCCACGTCTTCCGACGACAGCCCCAGTTGCCGCGCCTTGTCTTGCGCGATGTCGATGCGCAGCACTTTGCCCGGCTCGTTCCAGTCATAAATGATCTCGCCAATGTGCGGATTTTTATCCAGCTCAGTGGCCAGGGCGATCGCGTGTTTGCGCACCTGATCGATGTCCTTGCCACTGACCCGGTACTGAATCGGCCGCCCCACCGGCGGGCCCATTTCCAGGGCCTGGACGTAACTGCCGATGCCGACGAACTCTTCACGCAAGCGCTTTTGCAAACGAGCAGTCAGCGCCGTGCGTGACTCCAGGCCTTTGCTGACGATCACCAGTTGCGCGTAGTACGGGTTCTGCAACTGCTGGTCGAGGGGCAGGTAGAAACGGATCGCGCCCTCGCCGATGTAGGTGCTCCAGCGCACGATGTCCGGGTCGCCCTTGAGCGTCGCTTCGAGCCTGTCCACAGCTTTGCGGGTTTCGGCAATCGAGGCATTTTGCGGCAAGTTCAGGTCGACAAGAATTTCCGGACGGTCCGAGGACGGGAAGAACTGGTTCTGCACGAACTGCATGGAAAACACCGAGAGCACGAACAGCGCCACGGTAATGCCGATAGCCCACCAGCGATTGCGCATGGCCCACAGTAGGCCACCATTGAACGCCCGACCGATGCGCCCTGGCTCTGCGTCGTGAGGTTTCACATTGCTGCTTAGAATATGCACACCGAGTACCGGGGCGAACAGCACGGCGACGATCCATGACACCAACATGGCCACCGCGATCACCGCGAACAGCGTGAAGGTGTATTCACCGGCGGAGCTCGCGTTCAAACCGATCGGCACGAAACCGGCGACGGTGACCAGCGTGCCGGTGAGCATCGGGAACGCCGTCGAGGTGTAGGCGAAGGTCGCCGCCTGTTCTTTGGTTTCGCCCATTTCCAGGCGCGTGACCATCATCTCCACCGTGATCATCGCGTCGTCCACCAGCAGCCCGAGCGCGATGATCAGCGCACCGAGGGAAATCCGCTGCATGGTGATGCCACTGTATTCCATGAAGAGGAAGACCATCGCCAGCACCAACGGAATCGAACATGCCACCACCAGCCCGGCGCGCACACCAAGGCTGACGAAGCTGACGATCAGCACGATCACCACGGCCTCGAACAACGCACTGGTGAAACCGCCGACGGCTTCTTCCACCACTTCGGCCTGGTCGGAAACGTTGTGCACACCGACGCCCACCGGCAGGTCGGCGGTCAGCTCGTTCATACGCAGATGCAGCGCCTTGCCAAATGCCTGGATGTTGCCGCCCTTCTTCATGGCGATTGCCAGGCCGATGGCCGGCTGGCCGTTGAAACGAAACTCCGGGGTGGCAGGATCGACATAGCCACGGCTGATGTCGGCGATGTCGGCCAGGCGGTAGAAGCGGTCGTTGAGCTTCAGATTGACGTTGGCCAGGTCTTTCTCAGAGGCAAACTGCCCCGAGGTCCGCACCGAAATCCGCTCCGGGCCGGCCTCGATCACTCCCGCCGGGGTCACGGCATTCTGTGATTGCAGGCTCTGCACCACCTGGCGCTGATCGATGCCGAGGGCGGCGAGTTTGCGGGTGGAGAAGTTCAGGTACAGCACTTCATCCTGCTCGCCGATCATTTCGACCTTGCCCAACCCTGGCACTTCACGGATTTCGGCACGCACCTGTTCCACGTAATCGCGTAGCTGGCGCATCGACAGGCCGTCAGAGGTAAAGGCATACACCGAACCGAACACGTCACCGAACTCATCGTTGAAGCCCGGCCCTTGCAGGCCTTGCGGGAAGTCGCCGCGGATGTCGTTGATCTTCTTGCGCACCTGGTACCAGATTTGCGGAATGTCCTTGGCGCTGGTGGTGTCGAGCAGGTTAACGAAGACCGTTGATTCGCCGGGGCGGGTGTAGCTTTTCACGTAATCGAGCGAGTCGAGTTCTTCGAGTTTTTTCTCGATCCGGTCAGTGACCTGCTTGAGGGTTTCTTCCTGGGTCGCGCCGGGCCAACGGGTCTGGATCACCATGGTTTTGATGGTGAACGACGGGTCTTCTTCGCGGCCCAGGTTCAGGTAGGAGAACACGCCCATCAACAGCGCGACGAACATCAAATACCAGACAAACGACTGATGCTTGAGGGCCCACTCGGATAAGTTGAAACTCCCTTTCATTGCGGGCTGCCCTCGTCGATTTTCACTTTCTGCCCCGGTTTGAGGCTGTTCACACCGGCACTGACCACCCGCTCGCCGGACTTCACGCCGTTGGCCACGACTACCGTGTCGTCGGTCCGGCTGATCAGGCTGACCTCCCGTGGGGCAACGGTTTGCGTCTGTGGATCGACGATCCAGATCCGTGTTTTCCCATCGACCTCCTGCAATGCGCTCGCCGGCAGTTCGAGGCGTGGTTTGATTTCGGAGCTGAGGGTCACGCTGATCGCCGTGCCGAGGTGAAAACCCGGCGGCGTATCGGTCAGGCTCAGGCGGGCGCGACGGGTACGGGTCGCGCTTTGGGCCTGGGGTTCGATTTCACGCACGATGGCGGTGCTGGTGATGCTCGGGTCCAGCTGTGAGGCGACCTGGAACACCACGTCGGCCGGCAAATCATCGACCAGGGTGTCAGGCAAGTCGATCACCGCTTCCTTGATGTCCGGCTGCGCCAGGGTCACCACTTGCTGGCCGGCGGTCACCACTTGCCCGGCTTCGGCATTCCACGCGGTGACAATGGCTTTGTGATCGGTGCGCAGCTCGACGTAGTTGAGTTGGTCCTTCGCCTGGTTGACTGCGGCCCTGGCTTGATCGAGGGACGCCTGGGTGGTTTTCAGTTCGGTCTGGGCGATGTCCAGTTGCGCCTGAGCGCCGACCCCGCGATTGAACAGTTCCTGCTGACGCCGGGCGTTGGCCTGGGCGTTGATGAGCTGCGCCTGGACACGCGCCAGATCACCCTGGGCCGAGCGCAACTGGTTCTGCTGATCGGTGGGGTCGAGGGTGGCGAGCAAGGCGCCCTTCTGTACTTCAGCGCCGACATCGACGTTACGGCTGGCGATACGCCCCGGCACCCGGAACCCGATGTTGCTTTCGTAACGGGCCTGAATGCTGCCGGCGAACCGGCCGAGATCCTCTTGATGGAGCGCTTTCACTTCCACAGACAACACCGGCCGCACCGGTTCTGGCGGCGCTTCTTCCTTGGAACAGGCGCCCAGCAGTACGGCGGCGGACAACAGCAACAGGTGCTTCATGGTTGGGCTCCTGTCGTTGGTGTCTCGTAGGTATTTTCGACGACCTCCACCCGTACGCCCGGGTGCAGCAACTGGCCGCCCGCAGTGACGACTTTTTCGCCACTGGTGAGGCCGGCGCTGACAATGACTTTGCCGGTCAGGTAACGGCCAACAGTGACCGTGTGCAGCTGCGCCTTGCCCTCGGCGTCCACCAGCCACACGGCCGGGTCGCTGAGATTTTTGGTCAGGGCCGCCCAGGGCAGTTCCACTGCGGTTTTACCCACTGGCTTGGCCGTGGCGCTCACCACCGACCCGAGTTGCATGCCCTCAGGGAGACTGTCGAGGCTGACTTTGACTTGCACCGTGCCGGTCTGCGCGGATACCGCCGGGGTGACTTCGCGAACAGTGCCCGTGGTCTTGATTTTCGGATTGTCGAGCAGGCTGACCACAATCGATCGGTCTGACGGCGGTTCGGTCAGTAGCGATTCGTAAACATTGAACACCGCGTCACGCTCGCCATCCCGGGCCAGGCTGAAAATCGGCACCGTGGCCTGCACCACCTGGCCGACTTCGGCCTGGCGCGCGGTAATCACGCCTGGCGCATCGGCAATCAACGCGGTGTAGCTCAGTTGATCGCGGGCGTTGGCCAATTGCGCTTGAGCCGCGCTCAATGCGCTCTGGCTGCTGCGCAAGGCCGCTTGGGCGGAGTCGTATTCGCTCTGGCTGGTGTAGCCCTTGGGCAGGAGTTTTTGCTGGCGAACGAAGGCGGCGGCAGTCTGTTTGACCCGCGCCTGCTCGGCAACCACCTGGGCCTGGGCCGAATCGACATTGGTTTGCAGGTCTTTGGGGTCAAGCCTGGCCAGCACTTGTTTGGCCGACACCCGGTCACCGACATCGACCATGCGCTGGATGATCTTGCCGCCCACGCGGAACGACAACTCGGTCTGGACTCGGGCCTGGACATCGCCGGTGAGTGTCACCGCGGCGGCGTAATCGGTTGGCTTGACCTCTTGCACGAAGACTCGCGGACGGTCCTTTTCGACCTGTGCTTTTTCACCGCAGGCGGTCAGCAAGGCAACGAGGCACAAGCCAAGCACTATTTTCAATCCGGGACCAACCATGCAGACTCCTTTGCGTTGTACGGGCGTGCCAGTGTCGATACGACTGTGAGCTTAGAACAGGGTTCCACCTTAGCCCACGCAGATAACCATATCCCTGTAGGAGCAGCCGAAGGCTGCGATCTTTTGACTTTAGCGGTAGTGCTCTCGCCGGAAGATCAAAAGATCGCAGCCTTCGGCAGCTCCTACAACGTAAATTCGCGTCAACGATCACTTTCGCAGCGATGCCGATGCCCCGGCACGGGCAGCCGCAATTGTGCTGGAGAAGCATCTCGGCAGACCGGGGTGGTCGGGCAACGGATGCTGGATGAGCCGGCGTGGTATTGGCCGGATTAAGCGGGCTTGCTCGCGAAGACGGTGGCAGGGTCACAACAAGGCCGAGTGAATCACCCCTGCCACTTCCCACCCTCGACAATCACGCTTTCAGGCCTGGTGTCGTCGCTCAGCTCTTTGCGCACATACTGGTCGTACAGCTTGAGCAAAAACTTATCCTCACCCAGCTTCGCCAACTCCGTATTCACCCAATCGCGCAGTTCGATGTTGCCCTTCTTCACCGCCGGGGCGATCGGTGCTTCGGCACCCAATTTCTGTTCCAGTACACGGTAGCCCGGGTTTTGTTTGGCCCAACTGAACAACACCAGATTGTCCTGCGCATAAGCGTCGCCGCGACCATTGGCCAGGGCTTGCAGGGACTCGGAGTTTTTCTCAAACTTCAGCAGTTTCCAGTCCGGGTGATTTTTGGTCAGCCAGACATCGGCTGTGGTGCCCGTGGTCACGATAGTCGTGCGGGTCGCCAAGTCATCAAGGTTCTTCACCGAACTGGCCTGCGGCACCAGCGCCTGCACCGCCACCTTGAGATTCGGGTTGGTGAAGTCCACCGCTTCCTTGCGCTCCGGGGTGACGGTCATGTTGGCCAGGATCAGGTCAACCTTGTCGCTTTGCAGGAATGGAATCCGGCTCGCCGGCTCCACCGCCACGAACTCGACTTTGTTTTCATCGCCCAATAGATCCTTGGCGAATTGGCGGCCAATGTCGGTATCGAACCCCACATAGCGCCCGGCTTCATCGACAAAACCGAACGGCGGTTTGTCGGTGAACACGCCGACAATCAGCTTGTCCCGGGCTTTGATCTTTTCCAGGTAACCGGCCGGTGCGCTGCTGACGCTGGCGACTTTGGGCTTGGCCGGTTCTTCGGTTTTGTTGCAACCGGCCAGCAGCGCCAGGCCGAACAGCGGGAGTAGCAGCAGAGAAGACTTGGCAGTTTTCATGGCAGTTCCAGTTCCTTTGTTTGAGTCGTTTTAGGTAGTGCGGCGACGAAGGAGAACTTCTCCAGGAACTGCTGCGCTCGTGCGGTTTGCGGGTTCGTAAAGAAAATCTCGGGGGGGTGTTGCTCAAGGATGCGCCCGGCGTCCATGAACACGATGCGGTCGGCCACGGCGCGGGCGAAGGCCATTTCGTGGGTGACAATCAGCAGGGTCATGCCCTCGCGGGCCAGGCCCTGAATCACTTCGAGCACCTCCTTGACCATCTCCGGGTCGAGGGCGGCGGTGACTTCGTCAAAGAGCATGACCTGGGGATTCATGCACAGCGAACGGACGATGGCGATGCGTTGCTGCTGACCACCGGAGAGCTGACGCGGGAACGCGTCGCGCTTGTCCAACAGGCCTACGCGCTCCAGCAAGGCTTCGGCCTGTGCACGGGCTTCGCGGCGGTCGCGCTTCTGCACTTTCACCGGGCCAAGCAGCACGTTATCGAGCACGCTCATGTGCGGGAACAGGTGATAACTCTGGAATACCATGCCGATCTGCTGACGCACTTCGCGCCAGTCGGTGCCCTTGTCCAGCAACTCACGCCCGGCAAAATTCAAGCTGCCGCTGTGAGCGACTTCCAGGCCGTTAAGGCAGCGCAGCAAGGTGCTTTTGCCACATCCGCTGGGGCCGAGGATGACGATCACTTCGCCCGGTTTCACCTTCAGGTCGATGCCGTTGAGCACCTGCTGCTCGCCGAAAAACTTGTTAAAACCCTTGAACTCGATCAATGCGCTCATGCTTGCGTCCAGCGCCGCTCCAGCACGCGGGAAGCGGCTGACAGCGGGTAGCAGATGAAAAAGAAAAACAGAAACAGCGCGCCGTAGATCAGTACCGATTCGTAGGTGCGCTCGATGATCTGCTGGCCGACCTTGATCACGTCCACCACGCCGATCAGCACCGCCAGGGAGCTGGTCTTGATGATCCGCGTGTAGACGTTGATGGTCGGCGGCGTCATGCGTTTCAGCGCCTGGGGCAGCAGTACGTAGCCGTAGAGTTGCGGGCCGTTCAAGCCAATCGACAATCCCGCTTCTCGCTGGCCGCGCGGTAACGAATGCAAGGCGCCGCGCACCACTTCCCCGACTTCGCTGGCGCCCCACAGCGACAGCACCAGCACCGCGCACCAGAAGCTCGGAATGCTCAGGCCGAAAAAAATCGGCAGGCCGAAGAACAGCAAATACAACCAGACCAGCACCGGGATCGCCCGGAACAGTTCCAGATAAACCCGCAGAATTGCGTTGAGCCATGTCGAATTCAGCGTGCGCAACACGCCGTAGAGCACCCCGCCGACGGTGCTGAAGGCGATGCTCAGGAAAGAAATCGACAAGGTTTGCGCAGCCCCCTTGCCCAGTTGCGGCAACGACACCATGAGCAACTCAAGACCCGAACTGGCCATGCTGGAGCCTCCTTTCCAGACGGCTGAGCAGCAGCGACAACGGCAAAAACAACAGCACGCAGATCAACGTCAGCACGGCGAGCATTTCGTAGGTTTTGTAATAGAGCGCGATGTAGCTCTTGGTGGTGTAGAGAATCTCCGGCACCGCCACCGCCGAGACCACTGTGGTTTCCTTGAGCAGGAATATGAAATTGGCGAACAGCGACGGCAGGCTGAGAATGCCGGCTTGCGGCAGGATCACGTAGCGCAGCAATTGCCCGTGGGACAAGCCTATTGAACGACCGGACTCAAGTTGCGCCTGGGGCACGGCATCCACGCCGGCGCGCAGGACTTCGGTGAGGTAGGCTCCGCCGAGAAAGGTCATGGTGATGATCGCTGCGGCGAAGCCCGAGACTTTGATGCCCAGGGCCGGCAAGGCGAAGTAGACGAAGAACAACTGGATCAGCAATGGCGTGTTACGCGCCAACTCCACATACAGCCCGACCAGCCGCTGCAGGTAAGGCGTGCGAAACACCAGAATCGTCGCGTTGACCAGCGCCACCAGCAATGAAGTGCCGATGGCGATGAAGCCGACCTGCAGCGTCACACCAACGGCTTTGAGAAACGCCGGCAGGGTGCTGAGGATAAATGCGTAATCGAAGGTCATTGAACATCCTGTACGCCGCTCGGTAAGCGACGATGGCGCAGTCCATGGGCAGTGGATAACCACCCGGCAGGCGCCAACTTTAAAGGTATAAAAAGAGGAATTTAAATACCGTTAAAGCATATTGATATCACGCAAAAAACTATTCTGCGGATTTGCGACGGCAGCGGGGGACGGCTATTTTCCTTTGCGCTGTAGGAGGGATCTTTTTTTCAAAATGCCCCTCCAAGGACGTGCAGCTTTTGGCCAGACTCCCCCGGCCGAACCATCACAAGGAAGAGAACATGGCTGACCTAAAAGTGCCGCCGCGGCTGGATCCGCAGGACATCGTGAAATTGCTGGTGGCGCTGCGCAAGGCGTTGAAGACCAGGGTGGCTAGACCGTAAAAACAAAAAGATCGCAGCCTTCGGCAGCTCCTACGGGGTTATGTGAACACCTGTAGGAGCTGCCGAAGGCTGCGATCTTTTGATTTTCAAGCGCCATAAAAAACGCCGACGCTATCGAAAGCCGTCGGCGTTTGAAACCTTGAAGGGGTTCGAGACTGCGATCAATCAGAACGCCGGCAGTACCGCGCCGCTGTATTTCTTGTCGATGAACGCCTTCACTTCAGGACTGGTCAGAGCCTTGGCCAGCTTCTGGATGGCAACGCTGTCCTTGTTGTCTGGACGAGCCACCAGGAAGTTCACGTAAGGCGAGTCGGCACCTTCGATCACCAGCGCATCTTTAGCCGGGTTCAGGCCCGCGTCCAGCGCATAGTTGGTGTTGATCATGTCCAGATCGACCTGGTCCAGAACACGCGGCAGCATGGCCGATTCCAGTTCCTTGAATTTGAAATTGTGCGGGTTCTTGGCGATGTCTTTCGGCGTGGCCACGGCGTTTTTCGGGTCTTTCAACTCGATCAGACCAGCCTTCTGCAGCAGGATCAGGGCACGGCCGCTGTTGCTGCCTTCGTTCGGGATGGCGATGGTTGCGCCGTCCTTCAGCTCAGCCAGGCTTTTGACTTTCTTCGAGTAGCCGCCGAATGGTTCGACGTGTACACCGATTACGGTCACCAGGTTCGTGCCTTTGCCTTCATTGAAGTTTTTCAGGTACGGCAGGGTCTGGAAGTAGTTGGCGTCCAGACGCTTCTGGTCGACCTGCACGTTCGGCTGAACGTAGTCGGTGAAGACTTTGATCTCCAGGTCCACGCCTTCTTTGGCGAGGGTTGGCTTGATCAGTTCAAGAATCTCGGCATGTGGAATCGGCGTCGCCGCAACCACCAGTTTCTCGCCGGCCTGGGCCAGGCCCGCGGTCAGGGCAGCCGCCAATGCGGTGAACAACAGAACCTTTTTCATGCAGTGTCCTTATCGAAAATCACGGTCGTCATCGACGACGGCTAAATGTTTAGGTGCCAGTGAAGTGCTATCGCTGGCGTGACGCGGACAATACCGGGATTTTTTATTCCCGAACAATATCTTTTATTCACTTTCATATTCCATTTTGTTCCTACAACAGCCGCACCCGATGTAGGAGCTGCCGAAGGCTGCGATCTTTTGATCTTGATCTTCGGTGGCTTTGAAATCGCCAAAATCAAAAGATCGCAGGCTGCGCCAGCTCCTACGAAAGCCCGGCGTCTTTGAGCAGTTTTTTCAAGGCCTCTTTTTCGGCGGTGGAGCCGTTGCCGAGGATTTTTTTGAGTTGCTGCTCGATCTGTAGCAACGATGCCGGCGCCTCGGGCAGATTCAAATGCTCCGGCAAAATCTCATCGCCAGTACTCACCAGCAGCGCAAAGTGAATGACGTTCTCCAGCTCCCGAGTGTTGCCCGGCCAACTGTGTTGCTCCAGCAAATGCTGCGCGGCTTCGCTGATCAGGGGCACCGGCAGGTCGAGGCGCTGGCTGTAGATGCCGAGGAAGTATTCGGCCAGCGACAAAATATCGCCCACCCGCTCACGCAAGGCCGGCAGTTCTAGTTGGCCCTCGCTGAGGTAGTGATAAAGCCGCTCATGGAATTTTCCGGCAGCCACTGCCTGGGCCAGATCGATGCTGGTGGCCGCCACCAGACGCACGTCCACCGGGCTCGGCTGGTGCGCACCGACGCGGGTGACTTCGTGGTTTTCCAGGGCTGCGAGCAACTTGATCTGGATCGGCAGCGGCAGGTCGCCGATCTCGTCCAGATACAAGGTGCCGCCGTTGGCCGAGCCGAACCAGCCGGCACGACTGCTGGCCGAACCGCTGTAACTGCCGGCGGCATAGCCGAACAGTTCAGCATCGGCGTAAGTCGGGCTGATCGCGCCGCAATTGACGGACACGAACAACCCGCCACGATCACTGGCGCGATGGATGTGCCGCGCCAGCAGTTCTTTACCGCTGCCGGTTTCACCGCGAATCAACACCGAGATCGAACGTGGCGCCAGTTGTTCCAGCTCCTGGCGCAATTGCCGGGAACGCGGATCGACAAACACCAGCGCCTTGGCGCGGATGCTCAGCGGGCTTTTCTCCGCATCGGGAAAGGTCAGCAATGGCTGACCGAAGGTTTCATGCAAACTCATGGCAGACTCCCGCCCAAAACCGCCGGGAGGCGGGGGCGTTTAACAAGAAAAAGGGTTACGCACGTCGCAGGGCGTGGTGTTCCATACGGTTTTGCAGGCGATAGAGATAGGCAAAACCCTGCTCCCAGCGCCGGTGACCGGACTTCACGTTGATGTGCCCGGCCCCCGATAAAATCCCCGCCTCGGCGCCCCACTGACGCGCCAGTTCAAGCGCACGTGGCGCGCTCACGGCGGCGTCGTTGTCAGAGCTGACGACCTGGCTCGGGAACGGCAATAAATGGGTCGGGATCGGCGCAAAGTTGCGCAGGGCCGGCGCGCAGGCCGGGCGCTCGACGTCCGCTGGCGCGACCAGCAAGGCGCCGCGCACCTGACGCAAGAATTGCACCGGCGCGGTGGCTGCCCAATGGGCAACGGTGATGCAACCCAGGCTATGGGCGATCAGGATCACAGGCGTGCTGTCGGCGGCAATCGCCTCGGCCAACGCCGCGACCCAGTCTTCGCGACGAGGCGTCAGCCAATCGGCCTGCTCCACCCGCGCACTGTTTGGCAGACTGTTCTGCCAGTGGGTTTGCCAATGATCTTCTGGCGATCCTTGCCAGCCCGGCACAATCAGGTAGCGAATTGATTCGTTGCGCATGGGGGAGCTCTCCTGCTGTGTGTCTGTTCCTGATCGAGTATAGGGAGGAGAGTTATATTCGCTAAGGAATAAGAGGCTATTTATTAAGACCAATATCGAATATGTGTTTACCCGAAATAAAAAAGGGGCCGCACCCTGCCAAGGAGACGGCCCCGGAAACTCAAAATCTGTTTGCGCTGATCAACAATCCTGAAGCCGATGATTGGCGAAATCGGTTATCCAATAAAGGAATATTTAATTACTTTATTAGACCCAAAAGACATATGCCAACTCTCAATAATCGCCGAACCCTCGCTGCTTGCGTCACAACGTAGCGTCCCTTTGGGTCAAATTGATGACGAGCGTTTTTCGCCTTTGAGTTTCCGGGTGCATTGCTCAAACCTGGGCGGCACGCACCTGACGGGGTTCTGTGGTCGCCTTGTGCGCAAATCGGTTCGCCCGTGCAAACGTCCCGAAATCATTGAACCGAACCCCCATCTCTCGCATCACCTCATGCGCCACCGGCACTGTCATCTGGCGGATGTAAAACGGTTCCTTCACCACAAAGTGATGGATCCCGTGGCTGCTGCCGAAGTTGAAGCAGAACGCCTGCAACGGCCACAGCCACCAAGGGTTCAAGACCTGAGTCTGCTGAATCACATTCCCCGGCTCCACGTCACCGTAGTAGTGCATGTTCGAGCTGACAAAGTGCAGGCAGAACGTGCGCAATACGTTCGGACCGATGATCACCACGACAGCGATGTCGATCACTTGCATCACCGCCAATGTCGTCGCCGACCATTCGATGGGCGCCCCCGATAGATGCGCGATTCCGTTGGCGGCGTGAAAACCGAGGAACACATACCACGCCCCCCAATGCATCAGCGCCAGCGGTGCGTAAACTTTCAGGGAGCGCTTGAGGATGCTGAACTTGTGCGCCCAGGTCTTGGCCCGCAGCATGCGGATCAGCGCCGACATCACGTTGTCGCCAACCATCAACAGCCGCGCAAAACCCCAGGGCTCACCGTTGGTGATCGCCCGCTCTTCCATGTCGGCTTCGGTGCCGGACACCTTGTGGTGGTTGAGGTGTAAATGGCGGCGGATCCACGGATTGATGGTGCTCGGCCGCGCCAGCCACACCAGGCCCATCATCAGGTTATGCGGCACCCGCTGTTTGCGAAAATACATGCTGTGGATCAGGTCATGCTCAAGTTCATGGGTCAACGAGGCGAAGAACGCGTTGACCAACAGGCATGCCCACCAGGCCATGTATCCGTTGATATAGAGCACTGCCGAACCGATCATCCCGGCCAGGGCGAAGGCCAGGATGCCCGCGCCCAAGGCGTCCTGATGATTGAGAATCGGGTAGCGCCGACGCAATTCGACGCCTTTGGCCAATACCACTTGGCGAATATGCGCTGATCGCTGTGCTGCATTCAGTCGCTGGGGACTTGCAGAAGTACCGTCCATGCTTCCATCCTCTGGTTATTGATGCTCGCATCCTGCCCTGTGATGCTTAACTGAACGGTAGCCGTGAACGCCAACCTGTTGACCGGACGCGCCAATCGACATGACTGAACCGACCTCCCTCGCCAGCTGGACCCGCGCCCTGCGCAAGCAGCTCGATGCGCTGGGCCTCGACAGCACTGCCCTGTGCCGACAGGCGGGGCTCGATCCGCAGTTGATGGACGACCCGAACGCCCGTTACCCGTTGTCCGGCACCACACGCCTGTGGGAAATCGCGGTGCAGGTCAGCGGCGACCCGGCGATTGGCTTGCGGGTGTCGCGTTTCGTCAGCCCTACCACCTTTCATGCGCTGGGTTATGCGTTGGTAGCCAGCGGCAGTCTGCGGGAGGTCTTCGAGCGCATCGTGCGTTATCACCAGGTGGTCAGTAATGCGCTGGACCTGGAGCTGATCCGCGACGAGGATCGCTACCGCTTCCGCCTGAAAATCCCCCAGGGCAACCCCGCGCCCGCCTTCGAAGCCATCGACGCCTTCGCGGCGATTTACGTGCGCACCTGCCGTAACCGGCTGGGCCGTGACTACGCGCCGCTGGCGGTTTATCTGCGCCGTCCGGAACCTGCCGACCCGCATCAATGGCACAAAGTGTTCCGTTCGCCGGTGTATTTCGCCGCCGAGGAAGACCGACTGGAATTCGCCCTGGTGGATTTCGACAGTCACCTGGACGATGCCAACCCGGAACTGGCCGAACACAACGAAACCGTGCTCGATCGCACCCTGGCGCAACTCAAACTCCTGACCTGGGAGCGCAAGGTTCGCGACGCCATTGAAGAGCAACTACCCGAAGGTGAACCGTCGGCCGAACGTATCGCCCAGGCACTGCACTTGAGCTTGCGCAGCCTGCAACGGCACCTGGCGGACGAAGGTTGTCGGTTCGATACGCTGCTCAACGAAAGTCGGGAAAACCTGGCGCTGCTGCACCTGCGCGACCCGCAATGCTCGTTGAGCGAAGTCAGTTATCTATTGGGATTCGCCGACACCAGCAGTTTCAGCCGCGCGTTCAAGCGCTGGACGGGGATGACGCCGGGGCAGTTTCGGGATGGGTTGCGGTAATAGATTCGCCAGGTGTGTTGAGAGTCGCGGGTAAGCCTCGCTCCTACACATTTGCGTCGTACACACGATTGACTCTTGCCCGCGAAGGCGTCAATCAATTCACCGCATGCCATCAACGTTTACGCCGCAACACTTTGCGCACCCGCCTCACCAGCTCACTGACGGTAAACGGCTTGAGCAGGTAGTCATCCTCATGCAGTTCCAACCCACGCAGCCGGTCCTCGATGCCGTCCGTGGTGGTGAGCAACAGCACCGGCGTATCGCCGAGCTTGCGGATCTGCTGCAGCAACTGCCAGCCGTTGAGCCCCGGCAGCATCACGTCGAGGATGATCAATTCATATTCGCCAGATTCGATAAAGCGTCGGCCGTCCATGCCATTGAGCGCTACATCCACCGCATAACTCGCTTCGCTCAGGCCTTTGGCCAGGACGCTGGCGGTCTCGGGTTCGTCTTCCACTAACAGCACACGCATGGCACACCTCGATTGTCGTCTTCACAGGCTAGGCGCGTTCGTGGACAAAGCCCATCAATAAAAGATCGCAGCCTTCGACAGCGCCTACAGGTGCACGTCAAACCACCGCCAACGCCCGCAACCGCTGCGCATCCAGAATCTCGATCTCGCCATACCTGAGATTCAGAATTCCCTGCCCCTGCAAGTCCTTGAGGATCTGGTTGGTGGTCTGGCGCGACAACGACAGCATCGACGCCAGTTGCTCCTGCGGCAGTTGCAGAACGCGGCGCGGCAGGTCGATTTCACCATAGCCCTCGGCGATCATCAGCAAGCGATGGGCCAGGCGCGCCGGGGCCGGCATCAGGCTCAGCTGTTCGAGGTTGATGAAGGTCAGGCGCAATTTGTGGCTCATCAACAACGCCAGTTGCCGCCAGTACACCGGGTGTTCGTCGAGCAATGCCAGCAGCACTGTTTGCGGGATGTGCAACAGGATGCAATGGCCCACGGCGTAGGCATCATGGGTGCGCGGCTGGCCATCGAACAGGCAGATTTCGCCGAACCAGTGCGGCGGTTCCACCAGACTCAGCAGCGCTTCCTTGCCCTGCTCGTTCACCGCGCCAATGCGCACCGAACCTTCAAGTACCGCATACAACCCGCACGGCGGATCTGCGCGCTGGAACAGCCGCTGCCCCGGTGACAGCCGCCGAACCCGGGCGATTGCCAGCAGACTATCCTGTAAGGAAACAGGTAAATGACTGAACCATTGCCCCGTATCCAGGCGCGAACGCCAAACCTGCATGTCCATGAAAACTCCTGGAGATTGTCGCCTGGCTGACAGAGCGAGAGCTGAACCCGGGGCATCATCAATCACCCTACAGGAGGAATAACAATGAAAAGCCTCGTTGACCATCTCAGTCAATACGCCGCCTACCACCGTGATCCGCGCAATATCGCCAGCCATTTCGTGGGCATTCCCCTGATCGTCGTGGCGGTCGCGGTGTTGCTGTCGCGTCCGCAATGGGCCGGGGGCTGGCTGTCACCGGCAGTGCTGGTGTCACTGGTGTCGGCGTGGTTTTACCTGCGCCTGGAACTGCGGCTGGGGGCGCTGATGACGGTATTGCTGGGCCTGTCGGTCTGGCTGGGGCATGTGCTTGCGCAGCAAAGCACATTTGCCTGGCTTGGCGCCGGCATCGGGATGTTTGTGGTGGGCTGGGCGATACAGTTTGTCGGTCATCATTACGAGGGGCGCAAACCGGCGTTTGTCGATGATGTGACGGGGTTGATTGTCGGGCCATTGTTTGTGGTGGCTGAGTTGGCGTTTTTGCTCGGGATGCGGCATGAGCTCAAAGAGCAGATCGAGGCGCGAGTGGGTGGTGTGCGAATCAATCCGAAGAATGCGGCGGCTTAGGCCGCTTTAAAAGATCGCAGCCTGCGGCAGCTCCTACGGGGTTTTGGGTTGGCCACAAATGTGTGTTCAACCCAAATCCACTGTAGGAGCTGGCGCAGCCTGCGATCTTTTGATCTTAAATGTTGGCGACTTTCTGCCAGACCTTGGGTTTGAAGAACAACGTCTCACCCTTCGTCAATCCAACCAGGCTGTCGTGATCCTTCACCACTTCAGCTTCAATCAACTCGCTCTGGCCTTCGACCTTCAGCGTCACCCGCGTGGTGGCGCCCAACGGACGAATATCCCGCACTTCAGCGGCGTGGTGGTCTTCCAGTTCATGCCGCGACAGCGACACTTCATGTGGACGGAACAGTACGTGCCGGTCTTCGCCCAAATGCAGACGGTTCGAATCGCCGAGGAAGTGATAGACGAAATCGCTGGCCGGATTTTCGTAGACGTCGCCCGGTGAACCGATCTGCTCGATCACCCCCTTGTTCATCACCACGATCCGGTCGGCAACTTCCATCGCCTCTTCCTGGTCGTGGGTCACGAATACCGAAGTCAGGTTGATGTCTTCGTGCAGCCGCGCGAGCCAGCGACGCAGTTCTTTACGGACCTTGGCATCGAGTGCACCAAAAGGCTCGTCGAGCAGCAGCACTTTCGGCTCCACCGCCAGGGCGCGGGCCAACGCGATGCGCTGACGCTGGCCGCCGGAGAGTTGTTCCGGGTAGCGATCGGCCAACCAGTCCAGTTGCACCATGTTCAGCAGTTCGTGGACTTTCGCCGCGATCTGGCTTTCGTTCGGACGCTGGTTTTTCGGCTTCATACGCAGGCCGAACGCAACGTTGTCGAACACCGTCATGTGGCGGAACAAGGCGTAGTGCTGGAACACGAAACCGACGTTGCGATCACGCACGTCGTGGCCGGAAACGTCTTCGCCGTGGAACACGATGTTGCCCTGATCCGGGGTTTCCAGGCCGGCGATGATCCGCAGCAAGGTGGTCTTGCCGCAGCCGGACGGCCCCAGCAGCGCCACCAGCTCGCCGCTTTGAATGTCCAGGCTGATGTTGTCCAGCGCCTTGAACGCGTGAAAGTTCTTGCTGACGTTACGCACTTCGATCGACATGACTTATTCCTCCGCGGCGCTGGCGCGCAGGCGGTTAATACGGTTTTCGCTCCACTGCTTGAGCAGCAGGATGAAGAGCGCCAGGATCAGCAACAGGCTCGCCACAGCGAACGCGGCCACGTGGTTGTATTCGTTGTAGAGAATCTCGACGTGTAGCGGCAAGGTGTTGGTCACCCCGCGAATGTGCCCGGACACCACCGACACCGCACCGAACTCACCCATGGCCCGCGCGGTACACAGCACCACGCCATAGATCAGGCCCCATTTGATATTCGGCACGGTGACGTGCCAGAACATCTGCCAGCCATTGGCGCCAAGCAAACGCGCGGCCTCTTCCTCCTGGGTACCTTGTTCCTGCATCAGCGGGATCAACTCACGGGCCACGAACGGCACGGTGACGAAAATCGTCGCCAGCACAATGCCCGGCAAGGCGAAGACGATCTGGATGTCGTGATCCTGCAACCATGGGCCGAACAAGCCCTGGGCGCCGAACATCAGCACGTAGACCAGACCTGCGATCACCGGCGACACCGAGAACGGCAAGTCGATCAGGGTCACCAGCATGCTCTTGCCGCGGAACGAGTATTTGCTCACGCACCACGCCGCGCTGACACCGAACACCAGGTTCAGCGGCACCGAAATCAACACCGCAATCACCGTGAGTTTCAGGGCCGACAACGCGTCCGGCTCAAAGATCGCGGTGAAGAACGCCCCCAGGCCCAGCTTCAGGCCTTGGGACACCACGATGAACAGCGGCAGTAACAGAAACAGCGCAAAAATCAGCCAGCCGAGGCCAATGAGGATTCGCCGCGAAGCTGCACTGCCACGGCGGGCGGCGTTCGAGGAGGCTGCTGCAATAGACGATTGGGACATTTTTCGCGCCTCCTTATGGGGTTTCGATGCGCCGCTGCAACAAGTTGATCAGCAGCAACAGGACAAAGGAAACCACCAGCATCAGTACACCAATGGAGGTGGCGCCGGTGTAATCGTACTGGTCGAGTTTGACCATGATCAGCAGCGGCAGAATTTCGGTTTTCATTGGCATGTTGCCAGCGATGAAAATCACCGAACCGTACTCGCCGACCCCACGGGCAAAGGCCAAAGCGAAACCGGTCAGCCAGGCTGGGAGCAGCGCCGGCATCAGAATATGGCGGAAAACCTGCAACGGATTTGCCCCCAGGCACGCCGCCGCCTCCTCCACTTCACGGGGGATATCGGCCAGTACAGGCTGTACCGTACGTACTACGAATGGAAGTGTTACAAAAGTCAGCGCCAGGGTGATGCCGAGGGGGGTATACGCGATCTTGAAACCCAGATCCGCCGCGAACTGACCCACCAGGCCGGTGGGGGTGTACAGCGCGGTCAACGCGATACCGGCCACGGCAGTGGGCAATGCGAAGGGCAGATCGATCATCGCATCGATGACTTTGCGCCCGGGGAAGGTGTAGCGCACCAGCACCCAGGCCAGCAGCGTGCCGATCACGCCGTTGATGATCGCGGCGTACAACGCGGTGCCGAAGCTCAGCTTCAACGCGGCCAGCACCCGAGGTGCCGAGATGATTGCCCAGAACTGGTCCCAGGTCAGTTGAGCGGCATGCACGAACATCGCCGCCAGTGGAATGAGCACAATCAGGCTGAGGTACACCAAGGTGTAGCCCAGCGTCAGCCCGAAGCCGGGTATGACGGGGGAGATACGACGCGACATAAAAGTCCTTGGTTGAAAACGCACTAAGCCCCGACGGCAAGATCGGGGCCCGTTGGCAGATCTATTTCAGGCTACTGCGCCTGGTAAATCTGGTCGAACACGCCACCGTCATTGAAGAATTTCGGCTGGGCGGTTTTCCAGCCGCCGAAGTCCTTGTCGATGGTCACCAGTTCCAGGGTCGGGAACTGTTTGGCGTACTTGGCGGCTACGTCCTTGTCACGTGGACGATAGAAGTTTTTCGCCGCGATTTCCTGGCCGGCCGGGCTGTACAGGTGCTTGAGGTACGCTTCGGCGATTTCGGTATTGCCCTTCTTCTCGGCGTTCTTGTCGACCACAGCCACCGGTGGCTCGGCAAGGATCGACAGCGAAGGCACGACGATGTCGAACTTGTCGGCGCCGCCGTCTTCTTTCAAGGCCAGGAAGGCTTCGTTTTCCCAGGCCAGCAACACGTCGCCCTGACCGTTGTTGACGAAGGTGATGGTCGAACCGCGAGCACCGGTGTCCAGCACAGGCACGTGTTTGAACAGGGTCTGTACGTACTCTTTGGCCTTGGCTTCGTTACCGCCATTGGCTTTCAGGCCATAGGCCCAGGCCGCGAGGAAGTTCCAGCGTGCACCGCCGGAGGTTTTCGGGTTCGGGGTGATGACTTCCACGCCGTTTTTGGTCAGGTCGCCCCAGTCCTTGATGCCTTTCGGGTTGCCCTTGCGCACCAGGAACACGATGGTCGAGGTGTAAGGCGTGCTCGCTTCCGGCAGACGCTTCTGCCAGTCAGCCGGCAGGCTCTTGCCGAGCTTGGCGACTTCGTCGATGTCACCGGCCAGGGCCAGGGTCACCACGTCGGCCCGCAGACCATCGATAACGGCGCGAGCCTGTTTGCCCGAACCACCGTGGGATTGCTGGATCTTCACGTTGTCGCCAGCGTGGTCTTTCTTCCAGAAGTTGATGAACTCGGCGTTGTAGTCCTGATACAGCTCACGGGTCGGGTCATACGACACGTTGAGCAATTCGTAATCCTTGGCAACCGCGGAACCAGCAAAAAGGGCACTGGCCAGGGCGGCCAAAGCAAAATGGCGAATCGACGACATGGTGAAAGCTCCTGGAATTCTTGGTGTGGTGGCTTTTTCTTATGGTCTGGAACGGGTTGCCTGACTCAAGGATCGAAGCCTTCGACGCTCCCGCAGAAGCCGCCGAAGGCTGCGATCTTTTGATCTTTGCTTCAGCTCGGTTTGTTGCCCGGCTGCTGCAAACGAAATTTCTCTTTGCGTTCGATCTGTACCACCTGGGCGTTGTGCACGGTGATTTCCACCGCGCCAAAGCGCAGGTCGCGCAAGGCGCTCTGGATCTCGCGCAAAATGGTGGCTTCGTCCTGTCCGTCAACACTGCGTAGGGATGCGCTCATGGTGCTGCTCCTTTAATGAGATGTGCCCGGCAGTGGCGGCACTGCTTAAGGCGTGGAGCAATAGTAGTTAGGCGCGCATATTCTTAAAAATACTATTTAAGAATGTTTATATAACAAAAAGAAATTATTTGGTGACGCAAGGGGTTACTGAGCGTCAGGGACTTGAAGATCAAAAGATCGCAGCCTTCGGCAGCTCCTACGGGTGTACGCCGATCTCCTGCAGGAGCTGCCGAAGGCTGCGATCTTTCGCTTTTCAGGAAATCACCGGCGCCCGCGTCCAATCCAATGAAGCGGTCGGCACTGGCCGCCCAAACCAGTACCCCTGCCCCAGATCGCAATCGTGCTCGAGCAGGAAAGCCGCCTGCTCGACCTGCTCGATCCCCTCGGCATGCACCTGCATTCCCATGCTTTGCGCCAACGCAACGATCACCCGCGCGATCGCGGCGTCGTCCTCATCACCCGGCAAGCCTGCGACGAATCCCTGATCGATCTTGAGTTTTTGCACCGGTAAACGCTTGAGTCGCAGCAACGACGAATAGCCCGTGCCGAAGTCATCGATGGCCAGCCGCACGCCTAACTCACGCAAGCGGTGCATCTGCTCCAGCGCCACTTCCGGATCCTCCATCACCGCACTTTCGGTGACTTCCAGCTCCAGATACGCCGGATCCAGCCCGGTATCGTGCAGCACCTGAGCCACCTGCTGGTACAACTCACGGCGAGCGAACAGGCGCGAAGAAACGTTCACCGCAACAAACGACAACACCACGCCCGCGGCTTGCCACTGGCACATTTGCTGACAGGCCTGGCGCATGACCCAGGCATCGATCTCGGCAATCAACCCGGTGCGTTCGGCAATGGGGATGAACTCAGCCGGTGACACCAGCCCGCGCTGTGGATGCTCCCAGCGCACCAGGGCTTCGACGCCGATCAGACGGCTGGTCTTGAGGTCGTGCACAGGTTGGTAATAAACCCGCAACTCCTGCTGTTCCAGTGCTCGGCGCAACTCGAACGCAATCTCCACGCGTTGCTGGGCATGTGCGGTCAACTCTTCGGTATAGAGGGCATAACCGTCTCGGCCCGCGCTCTTGGCCTTGAACAGCGCCGAGTCGGCGTTGCGCAACAATTGCTCGGCACTCAAGGCATCACTGGGGAACAGGCTGATGCCGACACTGGCGTTGATGAACAACGAATGCCCGTCGATCTGGAACGGCTCCTTGAGCCCATCGACGACCTGCTGAGCCAACGCCGCCGCGTGCCCCGGTTGCGGGCAATTTTCAGCCAATACCGCGAATTCGTCGCCACTGAGCCGCGCCAGGGTGATGCCCGGGCCGAACAAGGTATTCAGACGCTCAGCCACGCCCTTGAGCAGTTGGTCACCGACGCTGTGGCCAAGGCTGTCGTTGATCAATTTGAAGTGATCGAGGTCGATCATCAGCAACGCACAACCGCGCTTATGGGCCTGCGCCGAGGCCACGGCCTGCCCGGCACGGTCGGTAAACAGCAGGCGATTGGGCAGATCGGTCAGCGGATCGTGGTGGGCCAGGTGCGTCAGTTCATGCTCGGAGTTCTTGATCGCACTGATGTCGGAAAACACCGCAACGTACTGGCTGAGCCGCCCCTGATCGTCATGAACGAGGCGGATCGTCTGCCATTGCGGGTAGATCTCGCCGCTTTTGCGCCGATTCCAGATTTCCCCGCTCCACTCGCCGAGGCTGTCGAGTGTCGCGAACATCGCCTGGTAAAAACCCGGCGGGTGATGGCCCGACTTGAACATGCTCGGTCGCTGACCCAGCACTTCCTCACACTGGTAGCCGGTGATTTCCATGAACGCCCGATTCACATGGACGATCAGCCCTTTGCTATTGGTGACCAGCACCCCTTCGCGAGTGCAATCGAATACCGCGGCCGCCTGTCGCAAACGCTCCCGGTCGGCAGTGCGCTCACGCAATCTGGCACCGACGCCCAGGCAGCGAAACAAACGTGCCCGCGCAATGAAAATCAGCCCGGCACTGAAGGCCACCCAGGCATAACCGTTGATCAGTTGCCAGCGCAGCAGGTCGGTGGAGTTATCGAAGAAACTGTTCAATAAATAACCACTGAACTGCAGCCAGACTACAGAAAGCACCAGATAGAGCAGCGCTGCACGCAAGGCATCGCGATATGTGGCTGACATTAGAGCGTCCATGTCCCTACAAAAAAGGCTGGAATTATAGATTAAAGAAACATCCGGCCACTCTTATCTGAAAGGGCGACTGGTTTTATCTGTGGGCTAAGTGATAATGCAACGGCTGTTTTTTTCTTTATCGAGGGTCCTATAGGCTATGTGGTACGAAGGTTTTCTTGGCTTATCGCCCTGGTCACTGGTGGCAGTCACCCTGCTGATGACCCACGTCACGATCGTCGGCGTCACGGTCTATCTGCATCGCTATTCAGCCCATCGCTCGCTTGAGCTCAATGCCGGCCTTAAACATTTCTTCCGCTTCTGGCTGTGGTTGACCACGGCGCAGAACACCCGCGAATGGACCGCTATCCACCGCAAGCATCACGCCAAATGCGAAACCGTCGATGACCCGCACAGCCCGGTCATCAAGGGCTTGTCCACCGTTCTGCGCAAAGGTGCCGAGCTGTACCGCACCGAAGCGGAAAACCCCGAGACCCTGCGCATCTACGGCAAGAACTGCCCCGAAGACTGGATCGAACGCAACCTCTACAGCCGTTTCCCGCTGCTGGGCGTGGCGATCATGGGCGTCATCGACCTGCTGCTGTTCGGCACCATCGGCATCACCATCTGGGCCATCCAGATGATGTGGATCCCGGTCTGGGCCGCCGGCGTGGTCAATGGCCTGGGCCATGCCATCGGCTACCGCAACTTCGAATGCCGCGATGCGGCGACCAATCTGGTGCCCTGGGGCATCCTGATCGGCGGCGAAGAACTGCATAACAACCATCACACCTACCCTAACTCGGCCAAACTGTCGGTGAAGAAGTGGGAATTCGACCTCGGCTGGGCCTGGATCCAGGTCTTCAGCTTCCTGCGCCTGGCCAAGGTCCAGCGGGTTGCGCCGATCGCCCATCGTGTCGAAGGCAAAGGCAACCTGGACATGGACACCGCTATGGCGATCCTCAACAACCGCTTCCAGATCATGGCCCAGTACCGCAAGCTGGTGATCGCGCCGCTGGTCAAGCAAGAGCTGGAAAAGGTCGATCACTCGGTCCGCCACCAGTTCCACCGGGCCAAACGCCTGCTCTCGCGGGAAACCAGCCTGCTGGACGACAAGCACCACCTGCGCATCCAGACCATGCTCGAGCACAGCCAGGCGCTGAAGGTAATTTACGAGAAACGCCTGGCCTTACAGCAGATCTGGGTCAAGACCAGCTCAAATGGTCACGACATGCTGGCCGCCATCAAGGATTGGGTACACGAGGCCGAGGCCAGCGGGATTCAATCCCTGCGCGACTTCGCCGACCAGTTGAAAACCTACTCCCTGCGCCCCGCCACTGCCTGACCCTGAATCAGGGGCGCACCTGTGGCGAGGGAGCTTGCTCCCGCTCGGCTGCGCAGCAGCCGCAATACCTGACGACGCGTTTTAACTGAAAAAACGCGTCGCCAATACCGCCCGGCGGGAGCAAGCTCCCTCGCCACGAAAAGCGGGAACTTCGCCCCAAATCTCCTATCTCAAAGACACTTCGCCACCCCGGCGGGCTTTGTGTTGGCCGCTGTCGAAATAGCGGCACGCCCTTTGAGACTTGTGCCGATGGTCAATAAAAACCTACAAGACACATCCCTTCCGCAGTGGCCCGAGGCCGCGCAAACGCTGATGGCGCTGATGCATGCGCAGGGCGAAGTGGCGCGCCTGAGCGAACGCGAACAGCTGTTCAGCTCGCTGCTGGTCAGCGTCAACGCCGTGCTTTGGGCATTCAACTGGGAAACCCGTCAGGTCCTCTACGTCAGCCCGGCCTATGACCGGATCTTCGGCCGCCCCGCCGGCCTGTTGCTGTCCGACTACAACCACTGGCGCGACAGTGTTTATCCCGACGATCTGGACTACGCCGAGCGCAGCCTGGCGCAAGTGCTGGTCAACGGCGCCGTTGAAGACCGCGAATACCGCATCATCGCCGCCGACGGCCAGGTGCGCTGGCTCAGCGACAAGTGCTTCATCAACCGTCAGGCCGAGCCGGGTGAACCGGTGATCATCGTTGGCATTGCCGAAGACATCACCGAAAAGAAGCAGATGGAAACCGAGCTCCACCGCCTGGCCACCACCGACGTACTGACCCAAAGCAGCAACCGCCGACACTTCTTCGAATGTGCCAATCACGAATTCGAGCAGGCACGCCTGCAAGGCAAGCCGCTGGCCTTCCTGCTGCTGGACATCGATGACTTTAAAGTGATCAACGACACCTACGGCCATCCGGAAGGCGACAAGGTGCTGCAACGCATCGCCGAGAGCGGTCGCGCGGCCCTGCGGCGTGGTGATCTGTTCGGGCGGATCGGCGGTGAGGAATTCGCCGCGGTGTTCCCCGGATGTGCACCGGACATGGCCATGCAAGTGGCCGAGCGCCTGCAACGGGAGATTCAACGGTTGAGTTTCAGCCATGACGACCAGACATTCGGCATCACCGTCAGCCAGGGCCTGACCAGCCTCACGCCCGAGGATGAAAACCTCGACAGCCTGTTCGCCCGCGCCGATGCGGCGATGTATCAGGCCAAGCGCCAGGGCAAGAACCGGATAATCTCCAGCTGAGCCCATGATGATCGTTCCCACGCTCTGCGTGGGAATGCATCCAGTGACGCTCTGCGTCACGACTTGCGAAGGGACGCGGAGCGTCCCGGGCGGCATTCCCACACAGAGCATGGGAACAATCTACAAAGCCTATTTTTTGCGCAAGCGCATCAACTCCGGCAATCCGATCTTGAGCAACCGCGCCGTGCGGCTCTTGGCCAATGCCTCGACCCCCTCATGCTCGGTCAGGCGCGCCAGTCGCGCGGCCATGTTCATCACCAGCGCTTCGCGAGAGTAGACCCCGCCACCGAGCTGATAAACCGCCGCAATCAGCTCACGCAGCTCCAGCGGCAGGCGCCAGCGGGTACGCAGCGCCGAACCGTAGGCCGCGCCGAATTCGGCCAAGGCATCGCCGACTTCCTCCCACTCATCCAGCTCACCACCGGCCTGCTTCCACTCCTGCAAACAGCGCAGCAACGCCAGGTCGCCGAGGCGATGCAGCATGCCTGCGCAATAACAACGCTCCTGATCCAGATCCAGCAAGCGCGCCAGCGTCCGCGCGTACTCAGCGGTGTGCAGGGACAGTTCCCAATAGCGCTCGGCATAGTCCGCCAGTTGCGGATCACTGAGCCGGGCACTGCGCTTGAGGGCGAGGCCCAGAATCAGGTTCATGCTTTGCCCGGTACCCAAGCGATGCAGCGCCTGCGACAGGGTTTGCACAGCCGCGCCATGATGCTTGGCCGCGCTGTTGGCGGCAGCAATAAGGACAGCGGTGACTTGCGGATCGGTGCGGATTTCGTCTTCAAGCCGCGTCAGATCGAGGCCATCGGGATTGAGGCTACGTTTGATCGCCACCTGCACATCGGTCATCAGCGGCGCGCCGTCCGCCAGTTCACGCCGCCGCTCCAGATACACCGACAAGGTCATGCCCGGCGCCAGTGAGGGCACTTCGCAGGACACCTCTTCACCCGCGTTCAGCAGCAAATCCTGCAAGCGCTGGGTCAGGTTTTCCATGTTCAGGGGTTTGGTCAGGTACGCCGTGGGCGCCAGGGGCAAGGCTTCACGCACACTGGCGCTGTCGTTGCGGCTGCTCATCAGAATGAACGGCAACGGCGGATTACGTTTGCGCTGACGAACGCTGCGTAACACATTCAAGCCATCGACGCCGGGCAACTCCCAGTCGACGATCACCAGGTCATAAGGATTTTCCGCCAACAGGTGCAGGGTTTCCTGGCCATCGGCACACAGGTCCAGCCGTGCGTCGCAGCGCACATTCAACAACACCTGCTTAAGCAGGTCGCGGGACCAAGGGTCCGCCTCGGCAATCAGCACTCGCGGTACAGCGGGTAACACCACAGCAGTCATCTGCACACTCCAACGGCAATGCTTGCACCTTAGTCAATGCTGGCCATTCGATACAGCGCAATTGCCGTTGATCTGTTTCAAGGGGCATAAAAAAACCCGCCGAAGCGGGTTTTTTGTCGATCAGTTCACAAATGGATCAGAGCTCGGCGAAGCACTCTTCGATGATCGCCAGGCCTTTGTCCAGTTGCTCGTCCGGCGCGGTCAGCGGTACCAGCACGCGCAGAACGTTGCCGTAGGTGCCACACGACAGCAGGATCAAGCCCTTGTCGCGAGCCTTGGCCACAACGGCGGCTACAGCAGCCGGGTTCGGCTTGTGGCTGTCGCCGTTTTCGAACAGCTCGACAGCGATCATCGCACCCAGGGCACGCACGTCGCCGATCACCGGGTATTTGGCCTGAATGGCTTTCAGGCCAGTCACCAGACGCTCGCCAACCGCTTTGCAACGGTCCAGCAGGTGCTCTTCTTCGAACACTTCCATCACGGCCAGGGCCGCGGCGCAAGCGATCGGGCTACCGGCGTAAGTGCCGCCCAGGCCGCCTGGAGCGATGGCGTCCATGTATTCGGCCTTGCCGCACACACCGGCCAGCGGGAAGCCGCCAGCGATGGATTTGGCGAAGGTGGTCAGGTCGGCGGCGACGCCCATCTGTTCCATGGCGAAGAAGGTGCCGGTACGGCCAGCGCCCGTTTGCACTTCGTCAGCGATCAACAGAATGCCGTGCTGGTCGCACAGGGCGCGCAGACGCTTCATGAACTCTTTAGGCGCGACGTAGAAACCGCCTTCACCCTGAACCGGCTCGATGATGATCGCAGCGATGTCACGCGGCTCGGCGTCGTTCTTGAAGATGCGCTCGATGCTGGCGATCGAATCGTCGATGCTCACACCGTGCAGTTCGTTCGGGTACAGCGCGCGGAAGATGCCGCCTGGCATCAGGCCCATGCCGGCCGAGTAAGGCACGACTTTACCGGTCAGGCCCAGGGTCATCATGGTGCGACCGTGGTAAGCGCCGGTGAACGCGATCACGCCGGCACGGCCAGTGGCGGCGCGGGCGATCTTGATGGAGTTTTCCACGGCTTCGGAGCCGGTGGTCACCAGCAGGGTTTTCTTGGCGAAATCACCTGGCACCTTGGCGTTGATTTTTTCGCACACCTCCACGTATGGCTCGTAGGCCAGCACCTGGAAGCAGGTGTGGGTCAGCTTGTTCAGCTGCGCAGTCACGGCGGCGATGACTTTCGGGTGCAAGTGACCGGTGTTCAGCACGGCGATACCGCCGGCGAAGTCGATGAACTCACGACCTTCAACGTCGGTCACGGTGGCGTTCTTCGCGTGGTCGGCGAAGATCGGGTGAATCTGGCCAACACCACGGGGTACGGCAGCGGTACGGCGGGCCATCAACTCAGCGTTAGTCTTGCTCATACATTCCTCATTCGCCGCTCATCGGTCGGCGTGGTTCAAGGATTAAGCGGCGGGGAAGCAACTACGGCAGCATGCGATGATCGACTGCCACAGCGTTCCCGGCCACAGAGAAAATTCCGTTTGAAGCGCGCAAAGGGACAGCGCTCTCGTGCCCTTTGCGTTTGAAGCAATGCCTTGCCGGGCTTATCCCTTCGAGCTTAGATACCCAGGCAGAGGTATTTGATTTCCAGGTAATCTTCGATGCCGTACTTGGAGCCTTCACGGCCCAGGCCCGACGCCTTCATGCCGCCGAACGGCGCGACTTCGTTGGAGATCAACCCGGTGTTGACGCCGACCATGCCGTATTCCAGGGCTTCAGCCACACGGAACACACGGCCCAGGTCACGCGCATAGAAGTACGAGGCCAGACCGAACTCGGTGTCGTTGGACATCGCGATCACGTCGGCTTCGTCTTTGAAACGGAACAGCGGTGCCAATGGACCGAAGGTTTCTTCCTTGGCTACGGCCGCGTTGTTCGGCACGTTGGTCAGGATGGTCGGCTCGAAGAAGTTGCCTTGCATGCTCTTGCCACCCGCCAGCACGGTAGCGCCTTTGCCGACGGCGTCAGCAATGTGCTCTTGCACCTTGGCCACGGCTTTTTCGTCAATCAGCGGGCCAGTGGTGGTGCCGTCTTCCAGACCGTTGCCGATCTTGAGTTTGGCCACAGCCACTTTCAGTTTTTCGGCGAACGCGTCGTACACCGAATCCTGAATGTACAGGCGGTTGGCGCAGACGCAGGTCTGGCCGTTGTTGCGGTATTTTGAAATGATCGCGCCTTCGACGGCCTTATCCAGGTCCGCGTCGTCGAACACGATGAACGGCGCGTTGCCGCCCAGTTCCAGCGAGACTTTCTTGATGTCCTTGGCGCACTCGGTCATCAGCTGACGCCCGATTTCGGTCGAACCGGTGAACGACAGTTTGCGCACGATCGGGTTGCCGGTCAGCTCGCTGCCGATGTCGCCGGCGCTGCCGGTCACCACACTGAACACGCCGTTCGGAATACCGGCACGCTGGGCCAGTTCAGCCAGGGCGAATGCAGAGAACGGAGTTTGCGAAGCAGGCTTGAGCACCATGGTGCAACCGGCGGCCAGGGCCGGGCCGGCTTTACGGGTGATCATTGCAGCCGGGAAGTTCCATGGAGTAATCGCAGCGGTCACGCCGATCGGCTGCTTGATCACGATCAGGCGCTTGTCTGGCTGGTGGCCCGGAATCACGTCACCGTAGACGCGCTTGGCTTCTTCGGCGAACCACTCGATAAAGGAAGCGGCGTAAACGATCTCGCCCTTGGCTTCAGCCAATGGCTTGCCCTGTTCCAGGGTCATCAGGCGAGCCAGGTCATCCTGGTTCTCGATGATCAGCTCGAACCAGCGACGCAGCTTGTTCGCGCGCTCCTTGGCGGTCAGTGAACGCCAGGCCGGCAGCGCTTTATCAGCAGCTTCAATCGCACGGCGGGTTTCGGCAGCGCCCATTTTCGGCACAGTACCCAGAATTTCGCCCGTTGCCGGGTTATTGACCTTGATCGTCTGACCGTTGTCCGCATCGACCCAAGCGCCATCGATAAAGGCTTGCTGGCGGAACAACTGGGTGTCTTTAAGCTGCATGTCGGCTTTCCTTAACAGCACCGCGGCCAGCGCGGAGCGAATTATGATTGTAGAAAGGCGCCTTATAGGCTGCCGTCAGGGAAATCATTCACCGGGCTGAAGCACATAAATAGCGCACTGATCGAACTCGTGCGGTTCAGCACCCAGACAAGAGCGTTTGAAATCTCAAACGAATCCTAGGATCAAAGGGGGTAAAGGACAATAGGCTGTTCGAAAAAAAGAACGAAAACGCCGCATTTGCCTATTTTTTCGGATCAGCGTAGCAATCGTAGGTTACGCTTTGGAAAAACGCAGGCGATTCAGCGGCATGGACGCCCGCAGCGCATATGAGTATCATGGCGCCCGCATTGCACCAGTAGCTCAGCTGGATAGAGTACTGCCCTCCGAAGGCAGGGGTCGTGGGTTCGAATCCCGCCTGGTGCACCATCTGTAGAAACGAGAAAGCCTCAGGCCGTTGGGTCTGGGGCTTTTTTGTGGGTAAGCCATTTTCAATGGTTTGGGTCTAGTGATCAGCACTGCCTGATTCGAATAGACGTCCAACGTCCCTTGCGGCATGCAGGACACGCTCAATCTGAACATCGCCCTCGAAAAGACTATAAAAGATCAAATATCGGCCGTGGGAAATCATTCGCAGCCCTCTGGCATAGTCATCTCGGGGAATACCTTGATTAGGCTGATCCAGCAGCCGAGCACAGCACACTCGTAGCTCACCAACAAAAGTCCGAGCTCGACCCGGATTGTCACGGGCAATGTAGCGGGCGATTTGCTGCAGATCCTCTCGTGCCAGTGCGGAGAAAAACAATTGTCTCATGGGCGCTTCTGCTCTGCTTCGACCTCATCAATGAGCGCATCAAGCTCGGCAAACACGGTATCGGCAGCAATGGCCGGACGTGGGTCATTGCGGCTGGTCGCAATAGCTACACATATTTCTGCGGCTCGTAATCTATCCAGGAGCTGCTGATAAGCGGCGTGCGGCAAAAGGTAGGCAGCAGGACGATTGTGGTTGAGAACGGCAACTGGCTCTGAGCCTGCTTGCTCAATCACAGTACTTGGGCTGCGTTTCAGCTCGGTAATACTGACCGACCGACTCGCAAGTAATTGCTCCATGACGGCTCCAAAGGTACAAAAAATAGTACCTTATAGTGCTCGATTTTCCGAACAACGGTCAACGTGCAACTGACCGGGGCCATCTGCCCCACAAAAAACCATCGAAACGGGTTTCCTTTGCTGTCGTTAAATCGAGATTCGCTAGTCAAATGACCGGCAAATGAGCGGCACGAACAAAGGCGGCTGAAACCGCACCTTGGCCAGTTGCTGTCTGCTGCCAGCGCCTTGTTCAATCAAATGACCGTCAAATGACGATAATACCCAGCCGGGTACTTAGCGAACTTTGCGATTAGCCTTGGGATCATCGACGTCATCTTCTTCCGACCGATTCAGCAGAAAATCCTTACGACTTTCGACGGTTGCAGGAGATCAGCCTGCACGATACCCTTCCGCCGTCGCTGCCAATTCAGCGACCGGGCTTGGTAACCCGAGAGTTAAGCGCAACAGCGCCCCCATTGAGAATTGCAGGCGTTTGTTTACGCCCGCAATTTTGAGTTATGGCGGCTGTGCGTGGGACGTCTTCGGGCGTGCCGGATTCCTTGACTCCCGGTTTACCAACCTGCGCACAGCTGCCACCCATTCGCTTGGTAACGAAAAAGTGGCAGTTCCTCGTCAAGGAGCTAGACCATGCGCAATGTAAATCCGTACGAAATTAGGCTTATCCCTCACCCCGACTTCGAATCGCGCCCCCACCGCACCTCCGTCAATGGAGGTGGCAAATGACTGAACATTCAGAAGCAAAAACCATCGGTTTCACGCCCTGCCTCTACTGTGCAGACGATCCACTGTTTCGTGTCAGCGCTGGGGTGCCTATTAGCAAAGCATTGGCGCAGGCGTCCGACCTGTTGTTCCTGGCCAAGTCGTTTGCTGAGGATGCAGCCTACGCAAAAGACACCGATCGCCACGCGTGGGCCGCGCATTATCTGACTGCGATGAGTAAGGCAGTGATTGATGATGTGGTGAAAGTGCTGACACAACCACCGCAGACGGCGACGCAACAAGCCGCAGAATAGCGGCAACTCACCCTTTAAATGCGCCCCGATTATTCGGGGCCTCCAAAATTGCGTGTAGATGCTGCTTCTGGCGTCCTACCACTCATGCAACTGCATAACCGTGCAATAGCAGTGGTCAGGCATGCGCTCGATCTTCGTCAGAGCTTGGCGCAAGTTTCCAGATAATCAGTGACGGCCTCTTCAAATGCGTTTCGAAGTTCCTGTACCGACTCGCCATGAAACCCAACGACATCTCTAATACCAGCGATATGGCCGATAAACAGGCCGTCTTCCTCGCTGTATTCAATTCGGGCGGCATAGCCTTTGTAATTCATTACGTTCATGGGGTGACTCCTGCTTGTTCAAGGAAAGCCCGCGCACCACGAACCTGGTAGGACTTTGCTTTTTTGTCTGGGTGTGGTCGATGAAAGGTGCCGACCACACCGTTGAGCTCAAAACGTACCCGGAACCCAACATGATTGGTAAGGCGGAAAAATCCCAGGCAATAAAAAACCCCTGAGCAGTCTCAGCACCGAAGCGCATCAACCGACAGGGGCCATCAACATTTCTTTAATGGCAAAAAACCGCCAAAGCGGTTTTCTCATTCTGTCGTCCAGTCAAACTCGTCGTATTCATCATCGTCTTCTTCGTCCTCGATCAACTCATCATCAAGAACGTCTTCCTCAAGATCCTCTTCTGCCTGCTTCGCCAGAAGAAACTCCTTACGACTCTCAGTCACTGCTCGCCTTAATTCCTCACCCTTCACCGGGCAGTTGAGCATTTGGGCGATGCGGTCGATTTTTTGGGCCACGGCATCCTCCAACGCATCGGCTATAGGCCGATAGTGCGCGCTTTCGGGTGTTGTTGCCAAATCGTCGACCGCTGTTCAGCTCATTTTTTCTGCAAATCCTTGAGTTTTTCCGCAAGGTTTTCCTTGGGAAAGCGCTTGTGCAATGTCGTCATCAGCGCTTCGGCGGCTTGGGTTTGTCCGGCGTCTTGCAGGCGTATCACCTCACGTAATTGATCATCCAGTGACTGGACCGGCGCGGCGGCGCGTTTGCTGAGTTTGGCTTCGTCGGCCATTTCGCTGTTGATCGATTCACGTTGCATAGGTGCAGCAAAATCCGCCATCGGCGCAGCCGGTGCGGGCGTAGCCTGGAAGCGGGCAGCGGCTTCCGGTTTAGCAGCCGGGGCGGAGGCTTTCGGCGCAGGCGCGAAGTCGTAACCCGGCAGTTGTTCCGGCGTGCGTTGCACCAGCGCCAGCATCAGCGCAATCCCGACCAGGCTTGCGAACGCGACTTGCCAACGGGGCTGTTGGCAGGCGCGGAGCCAGCGTTGCCACAGGTTCGGCTTCGGCGCGGGGGCTTCGCGGTGGGCGGTGGCGAGGATGAAGGCGTCGAGGTGCGCCGGTGGTTCGCCGCTGCTGTGATCGCGAAAATGCTTGAGCACTTCATCGTCGGCCGATGGCGGTGTCTGTTTGGCGTCAGTCATGTCAGTACCTCCTCGGCCAGCAGCCGACGCAGTTTTTGCTGGGCGTAGCGCAAGCGGCTTTTAACGGTTTCCAGCGGTGTTTCGGTGAGGGTGGCGATCTGCGGCAGGTCGAGGTCGCCGTGGGCGCGTAGCAGGAACACTTCGCGCTGGTCGGCGGGCAGGGTTTGCAGGGCCGCTTCGAGGCGTTGGCTGTCGCGGCTCAGGCTCAGCAGTTGTTCGGGGTCGGCGGCGTCGTCGATCAGTGCGTGGGCCTGTTCGTCATAGCTGTCGTGGAAGGGGTTGTGGATGCCGTGTTTGCGCCAGTGATCGATCAGTCGGTTGCGGGCAATCTGGTAGAGCCAGGTACGAAAGTTCGCCCGGCCTTGTGGCTGACTGGTGCTGCGGATCAGGCTCAGCCAGGTTTCCTGGTACACCTCTTCGGCCAGTTCGGGTTTACCGCTGAGGCCGAGGAGGAAGCGATACAGGCCCTGGCGGTGGCGGGCGTACAAAACTTCGAACGCCGGCCCGTCGCCCGAGCGGTAGCGCGCCAGCAGCGATTCATCACTGCCGGCGGCGGAGCTGATTGCTGGATCGGACATGTCAGCTTTCACTCTATCCGGTTGTCGTTGGGCGATTGATTCGAGGCGGTGGAGGTTCGCAGGCTTTGCGCCAGCTCCACCAATTGCACGAACTCACCGCGCAGGCCGAACTGATCGTCACCCCGTGCGCCACGGGCCAGGGCTTCGGTGTCTTTCAGGCTGAAATTACCGGTGTAGCGCCCATCCTTGAGCTGCTGGGAAAAGGCAGCGACGGCGGCGGCAAAGCGCAGGTCATCGCTGGCGGCCGAGAGTTTACCGGCCTCGCCCTTCAGTATTGGCCGTTCGATCAAGCGACTGTTCCCACCTTCCGGCAACTGATAACGCACCCGCAGCATCGCCAATTCTCCGGTTTTTGCGGAAACTTCTGCCCCGGAATTGCCGTAGCGCAACGGTTCCAGCCAGCCCTTCTCGCCCTTGGGCACAATTTCGTACAGCGCTGTCACCGTATGCCCTGCGCCGATTTCTCCGGCGTCGACCTTGTCGTTGCTGAAATCCTCACGCTTCAAGGCGCGGTTCTCATAACCCAACAGCCGATATTCGCTGACCTGAGCCGGGTTGAACTCCACCTGCAGCTTCACGTTTTTCGCCACCACCGCGAGGGTTGAGCCGAGTTGATCCACCAGCACTTTGCGCGCCTCGCGCAGGTTGTCGATGTAGGCGTAGTTACCGTCGCCGGCGTCGGCCAGTTGTTCCATCAGGTGTTCATTGTAGTTATCCACACCAAAACCCAGGGTGGTCAGGGACACGCCGGTCTTGCGTTTATCCACAGCCATTTGCTTGAGGCTGTCGAAGTCGCTGATACCGACGTTGAAGTCACCGTCAGTGGCCAGCAGGATGCGGTTGATGCCTTTGGGGATAAACGCCTGTTGTGCCATTTGGTAAGCCAGTTCGATACCCGACGCGCCGGCCGTCGAACCGCCCGCCGTCAATTGCTCGATGGCGGTACGAATTTTCGCTTTTTCCCGTCCGGAAGTCGGCTCCAGCACCACACGGGATTCTCCGGCGTAGACCACCAGCGAAACCCGGTCCTGCTCGCGCAATTGATCGACCAGCAATTTCAGGGTGCTTTTGACCAGAGGAAGGCCTTCGCGACGGTCCATGGAGCCGGACACGTCCACCAGAAATACCAGGTTCGCTGGGGCCAGCGTTGCCACCGCGCGATCGGAGGCCTTGATGCCGATACGCAGCAATCGGGTATGCGGGTTCCAGGGTGACGGCGCCAGTTCGGTGGTCACGCCAAATGGCGAGCCGTCGGTGGGCAAGGCGTAATCGTAGGGGAAGTAATTGACCATCTCTTCCAGCCGCACCGCCCCTTCCGGCGGCAAACGCCCTTGATTGAGCAAGCGCCGGACATTGGCGTACGCGCCGGTATCGACATCGGCGCTGAAGGTCGAGACCGGCGCTTCAGCCACGCTGTGAATCGGGTTATCGGCCAGCGCCTGATATTGCTCGCGCTGTTCATCCCGGTAGCCCTGTGGATAAGTTTCACCGGCGGGCACCGGCGCGAAAGCGACCAGCGGGCCCGGTCGTGCGCTGCGTTTGGCCATCGCGGTGTCCGCCATGGCCGATTCGCGCACTAATGCTTCAGTTTTCGGCGCATTTTGAGCCGGGGGCGCAACCGCTGCCGGGTTGCCCGTCTCAGAGGGTGGAGTGGATGATCCGCCGCAACCGGCAACGGCCAGCAACAACCCGGCGGCGAAACCCTGGGCGGCCGGGCGGAGGACATGCAGAGGGAGGGACATGGGGGCTGACCTCAGGAGGAAATTGACTCATTCATCCTCTGAGACGGACAGCCCGATCAGTTCGGGTTAAGCCGAAGTGAAAAATCTTCAGCGGTGATAACGCCGCACCACGCTGCTGTTTTTCAACACATGGCCTTTTACCTGTTCCAGCAGCTGCGCGCGGGTCAGGCCGGCGGGCAAGGCTTCTGGCGCCAGGTCCAGGGCGTAGATCTGAATGATGTAGTGATGGGAGCTGTCACCGATGGGCGGGCACGGGCCAACGTAGTGAGTGGTGCCTTTGATGTTGGTGCCACCCACGCCTTCGAGAGTGGATTTGGCGCCGACACCAGCCGGGATCTGCCGTGTCGTGGCCTTGATGCCGTAATGAATCCAGTGATCGACGCCCAAGCCTTTCTGGCCGTCCGGGTCGTGCATGACGATGGCGTAGCTGAGGGTGCCCGGGGGCCCGGCGCTCCAGCTCAGGGCCGGGGACTGATTCTTGCCGCCGCAACCGCTGGCATCGCTGGCTTCCGCCGACGTGAACAGCCGATTGTCCGAAACACCGGGGATGCTGAGGGTGAAACGCTCCTGGGCCTGCGCTGGCAACTGCACGCAAAGGGCGACTGCAACGGCCGCCAGCCAAGGGTTCAAAGAGGTCAATCGGGTCATACCGGAGCACCTTGTGCGGGGTGGGGCCGTCGTCGGCACGCAAACTATAGCCGGACCGTTCGTGCGGTGGCAGAGGGAATTGGCTGAACCTGTGAATAAGCACCAAACTCCTAAGTGAAACACCTGCCTGGAGATCGATCATGGCACTGCACCGCGTCGCCCGTTTTGCCGATGTGCCCCTCGACCGTGGCCTTGAGGTCCGTATCGACAAGATGAAAATCGTCTTGCTGCGGGTCGGCGATCAATTGCGCGCCTATCAGGGCAAATGTCCCCACGCCGGGGCTCCCTTGGCCAAAGGTGCGCTGTGTGAGGGACGGCTGATCTGCCCGTGGCACAAGGCAGCCTATCGGCTCGAAGACGGCGCGCTGTGCGAGCCACCGTCCCTGGACAGTCTGCGGCGCTACCCGCTGGAATTGCGCGACGATAAGGTCTGGGTCGATGACCAGCCGATGCCCAGCCCCAGCACACCGCCGGCGGACGATAAGCGCACCTTTGCGATCATCGGCGCTGGTGCCGCCGGTACAGCCTGTGCGGCGGCGTTGCGGGAGAAAGGCTTCGGCGGTCGGGTGCTACTGATCGACCGTGAGCCCGAGGCCGGATACGACCGTACGGCATTGAGCAAATTCGTGATTGCCGGGGAGATGCCACCAGACGAAGTTCCGCCGCTGCGCGATGAAGATTTTTATCGTGAACAGCGCATTGAACGGATAAACAGCGATGTGATGGGCCTGGATGCACCGAGCCGGACCCTGCGCCTGGCCGATGGTCAATCGTTGAGCTATGACGCCGCGGTGATTGCCACCGGCGGCATACCAAAATCCCTGTCGCTGCCAGGCGCCGATCTGCCGCAGGTGTTCGTGTTGCGCTCGAAGGCGCAGGCGCAGCAGATTCTGACCACCGCAAAACCGGGTCAAAGGGCAGTGATTATCGGCGGCAGCTTCATTGGTCTGGAATCCGCTTCATCCCTGCGTCAATACGGCCTCGATGTCACCGTCCTGACGCGCCATGCCATCCCTTTCGAGGCGCAATTCGGCGAGGCCGTCGGCAAGGCGATTCGTGCCCTGCACGAGGCCAATGGCGTGGTGTTTCATACCGATGGCGAAGCGGCAAAGATCGAAGGCACAGGCAAAGTCGAAGCGGTGCTGCTGGACAACGGTCAGCGCTTGCCGGCGGATCTGGTGCTGGTCGGCATTGGCGTCACCCCGGCGACCACCCCGTTTACCGATCTGCCGAAGGAAAAAGATCAGTCATTGAAGGTCGACGGCGGCATGCGCGTGACTGACGGGCTGTGGGCCGTCGGCGATATCGCGACCTTCCCGCTCAATGGCCAGCCCCAACGGATCGAACACTGGCGCCTGGCCCAGCAACAGGCGCGGATTGCGGCGGCGAATATGCTCGGCGGCGACGAACGCTACCTCGACGTGCCGTATTTCTGGACCTGGCACTTCGGCAAAAACTACGACTACCTCGGACACGCCGAGGCCTGGGACGAGGTTGAGTTCAAGGGCGACCCTGAGCATCCACCGTTTATTGGTCTGTTCGCCAAAAACGGCGTAGTGGCGGCAGCGGTTGCGTGCGATCAGGAGCGCGCCATGGCGATGCTTGCCGAACGGATGAAACAACCGCTGTCGGTGGACGAGGCGTGGCGCCTGGTTCGGGATTTTGCCTGACGCACGTCTGCAACGCGTCAGGCTCAGATGTGGCTTATCGGCTCGCGGTTGTCATCATCTTCGGCCGGCAGGCGGATCACCAGTGGATGTTCCAATGGCGCCAAGGGCGGCGGCAGTTGAGACGGGTCGACCGGGGTGTAGTGTGTAACGACATGGCTGACATCGCCTTCCTGATCGTTGTGAATGGTCATTGAGCCCGGCGTGCGCAGTTTCGCCAGCCGGTCGCCGGTCAGCTTGAAGCTTTTGCTCAGCCCCTGATCATCCACCACCGGCGCCGGCAAACGGCGCTGGGCGAAGCTCTTGCTTTTGCGCTGTTGATAACGCGCCCAGCCAATCAGGATCACCGCGTTCACCAGCGCCACCCACAGGTAAATCTGCAACGTGCCGAGGGCGTCGAAAAACGATGCATCGATGCGCGGGCCGTCATGGGTATCGATCAGCGGCCACAGACCCCGCGCCAGCAAATACAGCAGCCCGATCCAGGCCAGCACGGTGAAGACAACATCGATCACGACTAGAAAAGGCCGCTGCCGGGTTCTGATGATTTTCATTTGATGACCTCCTCTTCATCGTCATCCAGCGGCTTGATGCCCCGGTCCGGACTGACCCAGCGCGCGCGCTTCTGATGTTGGCCGAACAGCACTTTGGGAAAGCTGACCAGGGTGGTGAGCAGGCTGATGAACCAGAACACCAGCGGATACCAGACCACCCAGAACATGGTCCTGCCGAGTCCCTTTTCGTAACGTCGGTCGATCATGATGCTGACCGCGAATTGCACCAGGCAAACCACCGCCAATAGCAGCCCGGTAAAGGCCGGTGGCATCAGGTGATGGACGGCAATGGCGGGCGGCATTTCGACGAAGTTGCCGACACCCCAGAAAATCACCGACAACAGGAAGGTGAAGGCCCAACCGGTGGACAGGCAGTATTCGAACAACAGCGGCCACAGATAACGATGGCGGTATTGCCAGATGCCCCGGATGTTCTTGAACAACACCTCGGCGCCGCCCTGGGCCCAGCGCAGGCGCTGCTTCCACAGGCCGCCGAGGGTTTCCGGCATGAGGATCCAGCACAACGCGCGGGGCTCGTAGAAAATGCTCCAGTGATCCAGTTGCAGCTTCCAACTGATGTCGATGTCTTCGGTGATCATGTCCGGGCTCCAGTAGCCGACCCGGTTCAGGGCCGTGCGACGGAAGGCGACGATCACCCCGGAGACGGTAAAGATCCGCCCGAACACCCGCTGGGTGCGCTTGATCAGGCCGATGATCGAGGAGAACTCGCCGACCTGTACCCGGCCGATCAGAGTCGAACGGGTGCGGATTCGCGGGTTGCCGGTCACGGCGCCCAGTCGCGCGTTGTCGAGCATCGGCGCCACCAGATAGGCCGCGGTGTTGGGCGCCAGCAGCGCGTCACCGTCGATACACACCAGGTACTCGCTGCGCGCCGCGATGGCGCCCATGCGCAGGGCAACCGCTTTGCCCTGGTTCTCCGCCAGGTGCAGCACCCGCAAACGCGGATCCTGCGCCGCCAGTGCGTCGAGCACCGCAGCGGTGTTGTCCTTGGAGCCGTCGTTGATCGCGATCACTTCTATGTTCGGGTAATGCTGGGCCAGCGCTGCGTGGATGGTATCGGCGGCGTTATCGCCTTCGTTGTAGCAAGGGATCAGGATCGAGATCAGCGGTTCGCCGGCCAGCGGCGGCGGCAAGGTGTCGTCCTGCCACGGCCAGTGCCGCTCCCAGTGCAGCCAGAAATACAGGCCGCCGGCGATCCACAGCCCCGACATGAACAGTGGGTAGAAGAACACGAAGTCCATCAGGAATTGCCCGGTGACCAGAAAGATCAGCCCGAGGGGAACCCCAAGGACGATCGCCAGAACCAATAGGGCCAGAAGTCTGTCCAGCATGTTATGGATTCCACTTGTTGGAGAGCGCGGGCCGCACGGTTTTCAGGTCCGGCTGGTTTTCGAGAAAGTCGTCCGGGTAGTAGCCGAAACTGGTGGCGCCCTGACGCTTGAGGCGGCCCATCCAGTCGGCCAACTGCACGCCGTCGATGTCGGAGTCTTTGTTTTTCGTCCAGTCGCGGGCCTGCAACTCGAACACCGTGCGATCGAGGGCGCCGGGACGCGATTTGACCGTCGCTACCAGCGTTTCGAGCCAGGGGCCGGATTGCTGGAGGCTCTGTTTTTCCATCAGTGGCATGGCCATCGGCGCTGTCCAGTCGTAGGCGCCCAGGAAGTCGTCGAGGTTCTGCGCGAACCAGGCTTCGCTCTCGGGGTTGAGCATCGGCCCGGCGAAAATATTGCGCGCCGTGCTTACCTGCGGGCCGCGAATGGCGCGGACCTTGGCGGTCAGCTCATGGGTGAAATCGATCAGGTAGCGGCTCTTGAACCGCGTCCAGCGTTGCAGGGTGGCCGGATCGTCGCGCAGGGCGGCAATCGAACCGGGCAGGCCGTTGGCCGCATAGACTTTCAGGGCGTCGGGGCCGGCGTCTTCGAAGTCCGACAGCACGGCGTCATCGTGATAGAGAATGCCGTCGACCGAGGTCAGGCGTGCCACGTCTTCGTAGATTTCACCAATGATGCGCCGCACGTTCGGATCGAACGGTGACAAGCGCTTGTACTGGTCAGGATCAACTGACGTGGTGCCGGTTTTCGGGTCCCAGCGAGTAACACGCGGCAACTTCGAATCCAGGGCAAAACTCAGCACCGGCATCCAGGCATAGACTTTGACGTGAGCCCGGGTGCGCAACTGCCAGGCCACGCGATCGAAGATATCGGCGCGCATCGGCAGGTGGCGGTTGGGGAAGTACAGCGAGTGCACCAGGCCATCGCCCGCGGGGTCGGCGAAGGCTTGCAGGAACACCGTGTTGGCGCCCATGTCGGCCATGCGCTGGATCAGTTTGCCGAGGTTGACTTCCTGTTGGGCCGGGTCCGGGTCGTAGACGTTATCCAGGTCCACATGCACCACGCGCATCGGCGACTCGGACTGCACCGAGACGATGCTGTTGGCGAAGTGTTCGCCATCCGGGTCCGAGGCCACCAGAAAGCGCGGGCTGCTCATCAGGTTGTCGAGGGCATCGAGGCCGTCGTCCAGGGTCAGGGCCATCTGATAACCCTGGTCGTTGATCACTTGCAGCGAGGTGCCATCCGCAGTGCCGTATGGCCAGACCCAGACCCGCGGCTTGTAACCGGTGGCCTTGCGGATCTTCTCCGAAATGGCCGCTACGTCGGCGCGCATCCGCGCCTGGAATTGGGCTTCGGTTTCATAGCGACCGGTCGCGGCGTCATAGCGCCGGGTCGCGGCTGCCGGTTGCAGGTTGCCTTGCGGGTTGGCCAGCACGCCTTTGTGGCTGGCGTCGGTGTGGGCGGCGATTTCCACCAGGCCGGACCGGGAAATCTCGCGGATCTGCTCCCAGGTCAGGAAATCCGAACGCTTGCGCGGTGTACCGGCGAAATCCACTGGCTGGTTCAGCGGCGTGTCGATCCACACCCCGACCGGCGCCAGCAAGGCGTGCCAGTTATAGGCGCGCAGCACCGGCATTACGCGGGTGTAGAAGCTCGAATAACCATCATCGAAACTCAGCATGATCGCCCGTGGCGGCAGCTCGGGACCGCCGTTGCGAGCGGCCATGACCTGATCGACGGTGACCGGTGTGTAGTTGTTCTCCCGCAGCCATGCCAGTTGCTCGATCATGCGTTCGGTGCGCACGGCCACCACCGCCTGATCGGGGTCGCGGTCTTCGACATCGTGGTACGCGATCCCCAGCACATGGTTTTTCGGCCAGGGTTTTTCATTGGCCGACACCGTGCGTTCGGACGGCGGCGCGAAGGCTGGGGCTTGCTGGGCACAGGCGCTGATCAACAGCACTCCCAGCAGGAGGATGAAACGCGAAATAAAAGGCATCTTCAAACTCTTCTAGAAGCGGTAAGTAAGGTCGACGAGCAGGCGCAGATCGGTTTCCCGGTCACCGTCAAATGGCCGGTTGATCACGCTCAGCAGGCCGCCCACCTCGAACACGTCGTTCCAGCTGTAGCGCTGGCCGTAGCCCAGCAGGGCGATACCGCCGGTGCCGTGATCGCGCTGGCTGTAAGTGCCCGCGCCGGCCTGGAACTGCTGGCTCCAGGAGGTTTCGTAGCGGTGGTAGAGCACGTGATTGACGTTCACCGTCGGCAGCACGCTGAAGTCGGATTTGGGGTTGAAGTACGGCACGTCGTCGGACTTGGAGTTATGGCTGCTGCCGACTTCCAGACCGAGGTCGACTTGCAGCCCCGGCGCGCGATAAACGCCCTCGCGACCAGTGAGTACGGCTTCGACACGGTTGTTGCCGTCGCTGAAGTGCGAGGGGCTGACCGCCAGTCTCCACTCACGGCTTTCATTGGCGCGCCAGCGGATAAAACCGCTGCCGCCGTTGGCCGTGATGTCGCTGTTCAATGCTCGCAACGGCGTTTGTGCCGACAGGTATTCGAGGCTGCCGCCGTACTGCCAGTGATCGTCGATGTCTCGGGCAATCGCCAGGCGCGCGCCCTGTTTATCGCCAAAGCCGTAGGAATGGTTGGAAACTTCCGCTTCCAGGGACATGTCACGGGTCCGGCGTTCGAGCCCGACGCGCTGGAAGCGATGGTGGCCGGTGCCTTCCTGGAAGTCGCCGGTGGCGTAGCCGGCACCGGCGAACAGGCGCCAGTCTTCATCGATGGGCGGGCTGTACAGCGTGGTTTCGATGCCGAAGTCGCGGCTGCCGTTGACCGCCCCGACATCGCCGTTGCCGCCGCCATAACTCTTGCCGCCGTAGGCCTGAACTCGCAGCTCGGCCATGTCATGGACCGCACGCTGACGCTGCAAACGCTGCACCTGACGGTTGTCCGGAAAGCGCGCGACCACATCGTCGGTCAGCGCATCCATCTGCCGCCATTCCTGCAGATCCATGGCAGTGTGGCCCTGAGCGACTTCCAGCCCGATATCCCGCGGGGCCATGCTCTCGGTTTCCTTGAGCTGATTCTCGGCGCGTCGTGGCCAGTCCCGGGCCAGGTACAGATCGGCCTGGGCCAGGCGCAGGCCGATGTTGCCCGGTGCCTGATCCACCAACGTCTGTAAACGCTGCTCGCCCGACGGCAGATCGGCGCCGTAGGTGCCGGCCTGGGCGGCGAGTTGCTGCGCGTCCATCCATTCATCGTTGGGGTTACCCACCGGCAAGCCCTTGAGCTCGATTCGCGGTTTCTGGGTCTTGGCCACGTCTTCGGCGACCTTGCGCGCTTCATCGGCCTTGTCGCTTTCGAGCAGGGCGTAATAGAGCGCGGTGCTGTCTTCCAGGCGATCGCCGACATCGGCATCCGGCGCTACCAGCACCTGGCGATACAAATCGGTGGCGATTTCCGGCTGACGCTGATCCAGATAGGACGACGCCACCCAACGCAGGGCATAGGTCGGAATCTTCACCCCTTCGGCGAGCAGTTTCTGGTATTCGGTGATCACATCGGCGGTGCGTGCACGGGCCTTGAGGGCGCCCATGCGGTCGATTCGCCAGCGGATGACATCATCGTGGGCCGCAGGGTCCGGCGTCCAGGTCGCCAGTAACTGGTCGTAATCGGCCAGGGCCCGACCGGCGATCACATAACGTTCTTTTTCGCTGCGGGTGGCCAGTTCGGCCAGGCGCACGCGTTCGGCGGCCAGGTCACCTTCGAGACGGCGTTGCGTGACCGGATCAATCAACCCCGGCCGCTGACGCGCCAGGCGCAAGGCCGGCTCCGGCAAACGGGCGCGTTGCAGGGCAATCACGTATTCCCGAGCGACTTCGGGTTTGCTGCCGGCGCGGGTGAAGGCCTGGTCGTATTCAAACAACGCATCGTAAGTGGCACCGGCGCGGGTCAAGGCGTAGGCCAAAGCCAGACGGCGGCCAGGATCATCCGGTTTCGCCGCCACCAGCGCCCTGGCGCGGGCAACCGCCTCGTCAGGTTTACCGGCGTCGGCCTGGGTCATCGCCAGGCCCAGCTGCAGGTCGGCATTTTGCGGTTCAAGGGCCAGGGCCTTGTTGTACACCTGGGTCGCCGAGTCCCAACGCTTGAGGTTGCGATAGGCCCGCGCGGTGGCGGTCAGGGCCTGGACTGGCAACGCCCGCTCACGTCCCTGGGTTTCATAGACCTGTACCACTTCCGCATCCAGACCGGCCCAACTGGCGATCTGCAGGTGATCGCTGATCTGGCCAGTGGAGGCCTGGCTTACCGGCACCTGGCGCAACACCGTCAGCGCAGGCGTGTAGTTGCCGGCCCGCGCATCGCGAACCATTTGATCGTAAGGGGTATCAGCGAGCGCCAGCACCGGCCACAACAATTGGCCGCACAGCGCAACGCGAAACAAGGGGCGCAGCCCACGATAAATAAAGGGACCAGCAATACGCGGCATTCGTCAGCATCCTTACATGGCCAGCCGGGTCACAATGCCCCTTGCCCACTCGTAACGGAAAGCCGGATCGAAAGACCCGGCCAAGCTTTATCGAAGCAGTCTTGCATGCAAGCGTAGTCAATAATTCAAGACACAATATTTCTTCAGATTCGTGGCGGGCCTTCCCCTTACCCCGTTTCGGAACTCCAGACAGCAAAACGCCCGGCGTCTGCGTGTTGCAGAGGCCGGGCGTTGCGCTGAAGCCTGCGGTTTTACTGGATGGTGACGTCACCAGTGCCGCCGAGTTTGCCCATCACGAAGCCGACAAATTCCTCGAGGGTCATTTTCTGGCCGTTGAAGTCCACCTGATTGTTGGCGTAACGCAACTTGGTGACGATGTTGTTACCGTCCAGTTTTGCCAGTTGCGTACCGACCGCCATGCTGCTGAACATGTCGGCGGTTGCGCTCGCCTGATCGGCGATGAGTTTGGCATCGGTCTGGCCGTCAATCTGTGACTGCACGGTGAGCAAATCAATGAGCATTGGCTTGGACACCAAGACGTTGAAGTCCAGCAACGCGATCAACTGCTTGACCAATTGGTCTGGCGGCAGGTCCATGGATTGCGGTTTGGTCAGGTCCAGCACCAGGTTAGCGCGGCTTTCTCCGTTGCTGGTGTTGAACGACAGGTTTTCCAGGGCCACCTGGGGACCTGCGGCCAGCAGTTTCTCCAGACCGGTCTTGACCTGTGCCTCTTCGGCCGGAGTCAGGTTCAGCGGCGGCGCCGGCAGACCGGCGGCAGTGGCTTCGGCGGCGGCCCGCTCGTACGGTTGCAGTTTGGTCTGGTAGATCTGCATCAGCGACATCGTCGACGGGATGTCGAGATTTTTCAGGCTCATGGCCATCTGCGCAGAGCCGATAACCTTGCCGTTCAAGGACACTTCACCGACCTTGTAATCGGCACGCCCCGAAGCGTTGGTGCCTGATTCCCCGGTCTGGTTCTTCATTTCAAAGTTCTTGAAACCGAGTACCGATTGCTTGGGGCCAAAGGTGGTTTTGCTGTTTGTCAGCTCGAGGGTGTTGTCGCCGACGTAATAGCCGTAGGTACTTTTGGTCAGATTACTGGCCAGGGTCAAGCCGTTGAGCTCGACCTGAACCGGGGTCTGATCTTCGGCCACGGTGGTCAGTTTCAGGCTGTCCATGTAACCGTCGGCTTTGACCTTTTGCGCCTGGGCGCTGGCGGCCACGTCGAGTTTCAACCCGGAGAACGTCAGGTTGGACTTGTCATCCAGTGCGGCTTCCAGCGGCAGGAATTCGAGCGAGCCCTTTGTGGAGTTGTCGTAGCCGATGTTGACCACGCCTTTGACCGGGGATTTGTCCTTGGCGGCGGCGAACCACTTTTCGGTCAGCGGGGTTTTTTCCAGCTCGTAGTGACTGGTGGCCAGGACTGGCAACCACTTGAACGACACCAGGCGCGAGAACGGTAGCGGGCCGTGTTCGATGCGGTCGACGAACAGCATCTCCATCGGCGCTTCACCAAACATCTCGCCCTCGCCCTTGAGGCGGTAGTGCGCGGTGCTGCTGAACACATGACGCTCCAGCGACACCAGCTCCAGCGACGCCGTGCCGTTGGAGCCTGCCAGCGCGGCTTGCAGTTCTTTGTTGGCGTCGGCGATCGAGCTGTTCAGCACCCCATCGAGTTTGCTGCCGGTGTACCAGGCGCCGCCCGCGCTGATTGCACCGATGGCCACGACAATTCCTAGAAGCACGCCTGCTGATTTATTCATGAAGTACCCGATCAATGTCCATTGTTGAAAGTGTGGTCGTCTTCCCTGAACCCATAACGGGTCGCGGTCACGACTGCGCTGAAAGTGGCGAGGAGATTAGCATTTGCGCCGCAGGGCGGCCCAATGATTAAAGGTGAAAGAGTGTCCATGGGGGTGCGGCTGCCTGTGGACACCTGGCAGGGGACAGTTTCGGCGATCGTTCAATCGCCTTCGCGAGCAGCCCTGCCAATACAACCTTACGAATACTGAACCTCGATCTCATCAAGCTGATGATCAAAACTTTTTAGCCGCGCGGTCCACGTATACACCAGCACTTCAAAATCCCGATTGATCACCGCGCCGCCAGTCACCTCCGCGCGTGGGTCACAGAAATCCAGTTGATAGCGTTCGCGGGCCATGGCGTTGGCGACATCGGACAGTTCTCGGGCATTGTTGAGCCAGTGCCAGCCCTCGTCGGCCACTTGCTTGTCCAGCGCCTGGCATTGCTTCTTCAAGGTTTCGAGGCTTTTTTCCAGTGGCGTGCCGGTCAGTTCGCCCATGACTTCCTGAAACGTGCGCCCCGGTTGCCAGTAACTGCCCCAGAAATATCGGTCGAACACCGTTTCCACCCGACGCAAAGCCACCTTGGTGTCCCAGATCAGTACCAGGGTTTTGCCTTGTTCGAGTTGTCGTTTCTTGATGCGCTGGTTCTGGAGCGAAGCCCAGGCGACCACCACGATGGCCATCACGGCGATCAGTGCCGCCGCGCTGTCGAGGAAGATCAGCGCCTTGTCGATCTGGTGGGCCAGCATGACGCCATAAAAATAGGTGGCCGACAGCAAAACCAATGCCGCAATGGCGCACCAGAAGCCGGGAGCGTAAGGGTTTTTCATTATTAGATCCCCATGACCAACGCAAGCCTTGATCGACGGGTTCGCCGCGCGACCCCATCAAATCAAAGCATAGCAACGGCCTCAGGGTTTGCCGGGTTGTGAGCCTTGCGTTCGTCCGCTTTCCCAGCCGCCGCCCAAGGCGAGGAACAAATCGATCTGGCTCATGGCGACCTGGGTGTTGGCCGAGGCCAGTTGCGCCCGTGCATCGGTGTAGGTGCGGGTGGCTTGCAAGTCCGCCAGGAACGACGCGCGACCGGCCTGGAAGAAGCGGTGGGTCTGGTCTGCCGCCAATTGCGCCGACTGTTCGGCGTCAGCCAACGCATCGCGGCGCTGAAGTTGCGCGGAGTATTGCGCCAGGCCGGTCTGAGTCTCGCGGATGGCGTTGAGTACCACGCCATCGAAATGCGCCAGCGCGCCTTGGGTTGCGAACTCGGCCTCACGGATTCGCGCGCGGGAGCCGTTGGACGGTACGGTCCAGGTCAGCAACGGACCGAAGCCCCAGCGATTGGTCGATGGTTTACCGAGGTTTTCCAGGATGCCGACCGTGCCCACGGTCGCGCCGATGCTGATGTCCGGGTACAACTCGCCGGTGGCAATGCCGATGCCGGCGGTGGCCGCCGCCAACTTGCGCTCGGCCTGGCGCACGTCGGGCCGGCGTTTGAGCAGTGTGGCGCCGTCACCCACCGGCAACAATTGGGTAACTTTCGGCAGTTCGGCGCAGTCGCTGGTGCCCGCCGGCAGTTGCTCGACCGGTTTGGCCAGCAGCATCGACAAGCGGAACAACCCGGCCTGACGTGCGGCTTCATAACGCGGCAATTCGGCGCGCAAGGATTTGAATTGGGTTTGCGAACGGGTGACCTGGGTTTCATCGCCGCGCCCGGCATCGCGCAAGCGCTGGGTCAGGGAGGTGCTCTGGGCTTGCAGGTCGAGGGAATGCTGGGCGATCTCCCGCTCTTCGTTGGCCGCACAAACCTGGGTGTAAGCCCGCACCACATCGGCCACCAGGGTAATACGCGCGGTATCCGCTGCCGCCTGGGTCGCATCAGCATTGGCCTTGGCCGCTTCGATGCCGCGCTGCAAGGTGCCGAACAAATCGAACTGATACGAGGTCGTGATGCCGATATCGCCGACGTTGGCCACGGGCACTTTTTCCGGTATCAAGAACGCTTCGCCGGATTCCTGCAAACGCTGGGCGCCGACCTTCACGCCGCCGCTCCAACCGCCCGCCGCCTGCGCTTCGTCGACCTGAGCGCGAGCCCGCGAAAGATTCGCCGCCGCCACCCGCAAATCGGTGTTGGAGGCCATGGCCTGCTGCACCAATTGGCCCAGACGCGGATCCTGATACAGCCGCCACCAATCGGCGGGCACCGGCGCCGAGACCACATGTTTGCCGTTCACCGCCAGGTCGCCCTGAAAGTCTTCACGGTGCACGGCGGCCTCGTCCGGCAAGTGATAATCCGGCCCCACCACCTGACAGGCCGACAGCAACAAGCCCAATCCGGCAACTGCCAAACCCGAGGCCCTGCTCATTTCGCCGGCCCCCCGATTCGATCGTCGATGATCGACACGGTGGCCGTACGCCCGGCAATCATGCGGAAATCTTCCGGCACCTCATCGAAAGCGATTCGCACCGGAATCCGCTGGGCCAGCCGCACCCAACTGAACGCCGGGTTGACGTTGGGCAACAGGTTGCTGCCACTGCTGCGGTCGCGGTCTTCGATGCCGGCGACGATGCTTTCGACATGCCCGCGCAGGCGCGCACGGTCGCCGATCACCCGAATGTCGACGCTCTGGCCGACATGAATGCCGTCCAGTTTGGTTTCTTCGAAATAACCGTCGATGTGGAAGGAATTGCTGTCGACCACCGACAACACGGGGCGGCCGGCGCTGACGAACTCCTGAGAGCGCGGCGCCCGGTCGTTGACGTAGCCATCCACCGGGCTGCGGATCACTGAGCGGTCGAGGTTGAGCTGGGCGCTGTCCACCGTCACTTGCGCTTCCATCAACGCCACTTCGGCGCGCGCCACCCGGGACTGGCTTTCTTCCAGTTGCTCGGCCGGGACCAGATTGCCCAAGCCACGGTTACGCTTGGCCTCGCGCTGGGCCTGGGCCAAGGTTTCCTGACGGTCGGCGACCGCCGCTTTGGCTTGGCGCAGGGCCAGCTTGAAGCGGTCCTGATCGATGCTGAACAGCACCTGGCCGCGTTTCACCCACTGGTTGTCGCGCACCTCTACTTGCTGGATCAGCCCGGAGACGTCCGGGGCGATCTGCACGACGTCGGCACGGATATGCCCGTCCCGGGTCCAGGGCGCGAACATGTAATACATGACCATGCGCCAGACCACGACAATGGCGAAGGTCACGATCAACAACGTCAGGACCACACGGCCGAGGGTCAATAAAGGTTTTTTCATGTCATCAGGTATCGACTGAGTGAGTCCACGGCGCCGAGCAGCACAGCGTAGAGAGCCACGTTGAACAATGCCCGGTGCCAGACCAGACGGTAAAAGTGCAGGCGCGTCAGCACCCCGTGCACCCACAGGAACAACACATAGGTAATGCCCATCAGCACCAGCAGCGTGGGCAGGAACACCCCGCTGATATCCAGATCACCGATCATAAAGGCGCTCCATCGATGCCATGGGGAAGCGGTTCCTCGAGTTCGCCCGTGCCGACAAACTCGACGCCCGGCAACAGCGCCAGACGCAGGCCGCTCAAGGCGTGCAGCAGATGCAGACGGGTTTCGTCATCACCTTGGCCGCCGAGAGCGCGGCGGGTGCGGTCGAGGGTCATCAGCAACGGACTCGGCGCCGACAAACGTTCACCGGCCTTGAGGCAGGCCTTGAAGTACTCACCAACTTCAGCCACCACTTGGCGCAGCAGCGCTTGCGGCGCACCGGGCACTCGCGGCGAATAGGCGAGCAGGTCCAGCAGATTCAGGGCCACGCGCACTTCGCGCAGGGCGATGCCGGTGTCCTGGCCGGTCATGGCCAGTCGCGGCAAATGCTGCATCAGGCGATCGAGCATCTGCACGCCCATATGCCGGTGTTCGGCCAGCGTGGCCGGCTCGGTCAGGCCGACGATGTCGCGCCAGCTGAAACGGGTCAGGCGCTTGGCCGCCAGATCCGCACCGAATGGCCGGGCGATCAGGGTCCAGATGAACGCGAACAGTAACCCCATGGGCCCGGCCAGGTTGGAGTTGGTGAAACTGAGAAAATCCGCGTCGTAGGCGCCCTGAATGCTGATGAAAGATGAGGTGTTGACGATGGTCAGCAACATCCCCAGATAAAAACGCGGCTGTACCGTCAAGGTGCCGACGCAAATGAACGGGATAGCGAACGCCAGCACCAGCATCGGGAAGTCATGCAGGTTCGGCAGGATCAGAAACAGATAAAGGCCGGCGAACAGCACCGACATCGCGGTCCAGAAAAAGAACCGGTAGATCTGCGGCGCCGGGTCGTCCATCGACGCAAAGAAACTGCACGCCACCGCCGCCAGAATCACCGCGCTGCCGCCGTCGGTCCAGCCGAGCAGAATCCACAGCACCGAGGCGACGATGATCGCGGTGACCGTAGAAGCCGCCGAATAGAGCATCAAGCCACGGTCGAGAAACGGTGACAGTCGCCCCAGGCGCCAGTGCCGATACACCGCGCGCCAGTTGTCCTGACTCTCACACTGAATGGCGTATTGCAGGCTGCGACAGTCTTGCCACAGGTCGATCCACTCGCCGAGGCGATACAGCGCGTTGGAAAACAGCAACTGCTTGCGATCGTCCAGCGCCTCGGCACGTGGTTGCAGCGCTTCGAGCCGGTTTTTCAGGGCCTGCCAACGGTCGAGATCAGCGTCTTTGTGATTGAGCCATTCGGTGGTCGCGGTCAGCAGTGGCGCGAACTTATCCACAAGCTCCGGCGTGCGCCGCTCGAGGGCATAGAGCGCATCGTCGAGGGCGTCGATCACCGGCAACAGATGAATCATCCGACCGCGCAGCTCCTTGGTGTTGCGCACCGTTTGCGCTCGCGCGCCCTCGTGCGGCAGCTGACCGATCATCAATTCCAGGCTATTGAAGTTCGCCACCATCGATGAACGCAAGGCGCTGACTTCCTCCGGCTGCACATTGCGGCTAAGGAAACGCAGGCTGTAGGTCGAGGCATCGGCAAACCATTTGTTCACCGAGTCGTTGAACACCGGCGCCAGCCGCCGTGGCCAGAACATGGCGCCGACGACCGCCGCGCAGGCGATGCCGAGAAAAATCTCTTCGGTCCGCGCCTCGGCCACGTCCCACACCGCCAAAGGGTTAGCCACCACCGGCAAGGCGATCAGCGGCAAGGTGTAACCGGCGAGCATCAAGGCATAGCTGTTGGCGGTGCGCAGATGCAGGGACAGGAACAGCAAAATCCCGGTCCACAGTGCGATGACCACCACCAGCACATAAGGGCTCTGAACGAACATCGGCACAAACAACACCGCCGCCGCGGCACCGAGCAAGGTACCCGCCGCGCGGTACAACGCCTTGGAGCTGGTAGGGCCGAGGAACGGACTGGAAACGATGTACACCGTGGCCATCGCCCAATACGGACGAGGCATTTGCATGAGCATGGCGATGTACAGCGCAATCATCGAGGCTGCAAACGTGCGCACACCGTAGAACCAGTCCCGCGCCGGGGGCACGCCGGTGAAAAAACCGCTCAAGGGTGAACCACCGGCAGATGATTGGCCGCTTCGAAGGCTTTGAGTACCCGCAGTGCCGCTTCCAGGTCACTCTGGTCGATGCCTTCGAGCACGTCCTGGCGCAAACGTACCAACTCGGCTTCGACCGCCTGCACTAACTCGCGACCGGTCGCGGTCAGGCTCAGGCATTTTGCGCGTCGGTCATGAATGTCTTCGGTACGGCAGACGTAACCGGCATGACACAGCTGATCCAGCAACCGCACCAGCGACGGACTCTCCATCCCCGCCGCCTGCGCGACCGTCACCTGCCGCACACCCTCGCCCAAGCGCCCGATCATCAACAGCGGGACAGCGCAGGCTTCGGAGATTCCATAGTTGGCCAGCGTGGTCTGGCAGATCTTCCGCCAATGCCTGGCGGCCACCACCATGGAGCTGCTGATGTTCATCTGGAGAGCGGCGAGGTTCTTTGGCACGAGGGAATGCACACAATGTTAGTTTGCTAACTATCAATATGGCATTTGAGAGGAAAGTTGGTCAAGTTTTGAAACAATTTGGCGAGCAATGCCAGACACGGAGTTCAACGGGGATCGCTGCCGGATTTGAAATCTGTGTAACGTTCGCTATCCGAACCGAGGGCCGGATCGTTACAATTTCCTGCAAAGGGAAGTGAACGTGGCACGACTCTCGCGACACGGTGGACAGTGTCGCAGTCATGAAGAGATCGAAATTGAATTTGCCACTAAGCGGGCGCAAGCGGCAGAAATGGACATCTAGGAATTATCAGCGCTTCTTGGCTCGGTCATATACATCGCTGCGTTCGCGTTTACCAACCGCCACTACAGAAACGACTACACGCTCGTCAAAAACTTGATACACAAGCCTGTATCCCGATGACTTCAACTTGATTTTGTAGCAATCAGGCATCCCATGCAGTGAGTCGGAAGGGATTCGAGGCAATTCGAGTCGCTCCGCCAATTTCTTTTTGAACTGCTCACGCAACGTATGACCAAGCTTGTCCCACTCCTTGCGTGCGGACGGCAGGAATTCAAGCTTATAGCTCATCCAGGCTTACCGGGACCGGCGTTTCATTTCTACGAGAGCGAACAATTTCCGCCAGCTCGAAGTCATCGAGGCGCTCCATCATTTGCTCGAAAACATCGGCCGGAACCATGTATCCCATAACCCGGTTGTGGTTCAGCACTGCCACAGGTCCACCGTGAGCACCGCTTAGAACTGCAGATGGGTTTTTCTTCAACTCGGACACGCTAACCGCCATGTCGGCCAGAACACTTTGCATAATTAAGACCTCAATTCAGGTCTAGATTCTGGTCTATCGACTGCTTCTGAGCAACCTAGAAAAAGCTAACAAATTCAGTTTCTGCCCAGATTTTTTTACCACTCACCAGTTTTTTTTACATTTCGCCATTTTTCCCCAGATTTTTTTACACCCCCCGCCCCTTCCTCAGCATTACATCCAACTGATCCACCACCTCCGCCCAATCCGCGTCATCCAGAATTTCCTCACGCAGCAACTCCGCCTGGCTCTCGCTCCAGAAGAACGCGTCCGCCAGGTGCAGTTCGGGTTTGAGCGGCGAGTGGGTGGCGATGAATTTATCAATGCTTTCGGCGTCGTCAGGCAGGCCGAGTTGTTTGAACAGGGCCGGGAGGCTGTGGGTGGGGGATTCCATGTCGGGCTCCTTCGTGATGGCTGAATGAGGGTGACCGCGGCGCTGCCATTCGCGGGCAAGCCCTCTCCCACAGGGTTTTCGCAATTCCTGTGGGAGCGGGCTTGCCCGCGATGACGGCGGTTACGCCGACAGACTCAACTCGCAGACCTCGGCATGCGGCACCATTTTCAAGTATTCCGGCACGCTCATGTGTACCAGGTTGTTGTGGTTGCCGGCTTCGAGGTAGATGTCTTGCTGCCGGGTCAGCATTGGGTCGATGACCATGTCCAGTCCATAGGATTCGCCCAATGCAGGCACGGCGCCGCGTTCGCAATCGTCGAACAGGCGCGGCAGGTTGCTTTCCCGGGTAACTTGCCATTCGCTGCTGCCACGGACTTTGCTCAGGTCCAGATGGCGGCTGGCGGGCAGTACGGCCATCAAGTAATGCCCGTGACGATCGTCGAGGATCACCGATTTGGCCACCCGTTCGGCAGGAATGCCCGCGAGCCGCGCCGTTTCAAGGCTGCTGGCCGAGTGCGGATGGGAAACGATGTCATATTCGCAGTGCGCCTTTTCAAGGCTGTTCTGCACGGTTCTTGCCATACGCATGATGCACCTCGGTGTCCGCAACAACGAAGGGCGGACGATGGTTAGAGTTTTTTCTCTCCATTAAAAGTCTAGGCCCGCTGGTGGGAACCGGCGGGAAATCCGCCCGTCGGACGCGGTCGACAACTGGTCAAAATTCATACAGTCGCAGGCTCAACTAGACTTGTATACAGAGCCACGAACGGCTCGCGGACGGATGACTCTCCCGGAGGGTCAAGTGAACATTCGTTGCTGGGTAATTGCGCTGCTGCTGGCCTTGAGCGGACCGGTATTGGCGGAGGACACCGTCGTAGTGCTGGTTCCCGACCCCATCGGGATCTGGCTGATCACGTTCGGTATCGCGTTTCTGATCGCCGAGGCGGCCTTGCCCAATTACGGCGTGGTCGGTCTGGGCGGCCTTGTGATGTTCGTGATTGGGGCGGTGATTCTGACCAACGCCGAAGTCCCCATTCCCTTGATGATCGGCCTGGGACTGATCAGCGCACTGTTGCTGATTTTCCTGCTGATCCGCGCCTTGAAAACCCGACCGCGCCGCAACTTCAGCGGCGACGCCGAATTACTGGGCAGCGTGACGCCGATAACCTCGTTGCAGGCTGGCAATGCTTATGTCGGCTGGGTGCACCTGCAAGGCGAACAATGGCAAGTCATGAGTGCCACACCACTGAAACCGGGACAACAGGTCCGGGTGGTGGCACGCAAGGGTCTACTGCTGCAAGTGGCCGCGACTGACGCGGCACCGGGTGGAGAATAGTCATGGGTCTGCAATTGGGTTTTGCCGCGCTGCTGTTATTGCTGATTGCACTGGCGGGGTCGACTTTCCGCATTCTGCGCGAATACGAACGCGGCGTGGTGTTCCAGCTCGGACGCTTCTGGCAGGTCAAGGGTCCGGGTCTGATCCTGCTGATTCCGGCGGTTCAACAAATGGTCCGTGTCGACCTGCGGACCGTGGTGCTCGACATACCGCCACAAGACGTGATTACCCGCGACAACGTCTCGGTCAAGGTCAATGCAGTGCTGTATTTCCGCGTGCTCGATCCGCAACGGGCGATCATCCAGGTCGAGGACTTTCTCATGGCCACCAGCCAACTGGCCCAGACCACGTTGCGGGCGGTGCTCGGTAAACATGAACTCGATGAATTGCTGGCCGAACGGGAACGGCTGAACGTCGACGTCCAGCAAGTGCTCGATGCCCAGACCGATGCCTGGGGCATCAAGGTGGCCACCGTCGAGATCAAGCACGTGGACCTCAACGAATCGATGATTCGCGCCATCGCCAAACAGGCCGAAGCGGAACGGGAACGCCGGGCCAAGGTGATCCACGCCGAAGGCGAATTGCAGGCCTCGGAAAAACTCATGCAGGCTGCCGAAATGCTCGGGCGTCAGCCGGGGGCCATGCAGTTGCGTTACATGCAGACGCTGAGTGCGATCGCGGGGGACAAGAGTTCAACCATCGTCTTCCCGCTGCCGATCGAGTTACTCAAGGGGATGGCGGATTTGTCGTCAAAATCCTGAGCCGATCTTTTTCCAACGCCTCATACGGTTCCCGCGCCCAGTGTTCCACCCGCTCACGAAGCAGCTCCGAGGCTTCGCGACGCTTGTCATCGCCGTCGCCGACAAACACCTGCGACGGCTGCTTGGCATGTTGTCCCACTGCCGCAAACACTTGCCGGCGCTGCTCGATGTCCAACGCAAAGAACGCTGCCAACCGCCCCGCCATCGCCTGCGGCAGTTCGCTGTAATTCACCGCCCAGCCGCCAAATGCCTGGCATTGCGCCAACCCCGACGCCAGCAACCGCCCCAATCGCCGAGCGATGTAATCCTCACGGCTGCTGAATGGAAATTCGTCATCCAGCACACTGGCGCCGATCATCCCCGGCACCATGTGCATGCCCGGGCGACGCAGATGCGAGACAGCAATTTCCAGCGGATCGCGATAAAGAAACAGCCACGGCGTTTCGGGGAAGCACTCACGCAGCAACGGCAGTTCACCGATGTTCCAGGCGTCGAGTTTGATCACCAACCGTCGCTCCACGCCACGTCGACATTGCCCGTAGGCCGACAGTAACCCTTTGATCGCGGCACGGCGCTCGATGGCAGGCAAATCGCTGCGCAGCAACGCGTCCAGTGGCGGTGGTTCGCTGATGACAATGTGGTTGTCGAGTCGCGCCAGCATCTGGCTGATCAGGGTCGAGCCACAGCGGGACGCGTGAAAGATAAAGGCGCTCGGCGTCAGGCCGGGACTGCAAGCCCGCCAGTCCGCGAGGGTCGACAACGCCGTTTTCCGCCGAAACGCCTGATTGAACGGCAGCCGCAGCGCATCCTCCACGGCGTCACGAAAAAACGGCTGATGCAGCCGCGTGTCACCGAACCAGCACCAATCGACTTGCCATTGCCCAGCCTCTTGCCACAGGCGAATCGGCAACCAGCCTTCGAGGTTCAGGCGCTCCATTGTTCAGTCCACTGGCGACGACCGTCGCGCATCGCCGCACGCAATTCTTCGCGGGTGAACACAAGGCCACGCTCGGCGGCCAACTCCAGGGTGCGGGCGATAAAGGCTTCGTTGTCCCGCAATCCCTGCAAGGTCTTGCACAGCTGCGGATCGCCGGCCAGCAGTGCCTTGAATTGCTCTAAAGCTTGATCACCGACTAGCGGCGACGGCGTGGTTGCCACCCCATCGATAATCGCCTGCTCCAGCCAAGCACCGGGCCGGCAATCGAGCACCAGATGAATTCGTGCCCGGGTATCGCGATTGTCCACGCGATGAGGTCGCGCCAGGTCGAGGTACCAGCATTCGCCAGCGGTCATCGGCATGCGCTGGCCGTCCAGCATGAAGTCCACTTGAGGTGGGCTGAGCAGCGGGATGTGCAGACGCAAGTCCGCATCCGGCTCGCCCAGGTCATAGTCGCGATGCTCATGGATGCGCCCGCCCGGGCCAAGTCGCAACAGGCGCGCGCAGACGATCTCCAGCGGCAGATCCCGCAGGCCTTGCTGCCATCGACCATCCCGTCGCCAGGGTTCGCGCCATTGAGGCTCGCCGCGACCGGGTGCCAGTTCCGTCAAGGCATCGGTTGCGGAAATCAGCGCCACGCCGCTCCAGTCGCCCGTGTAATAAGCGCTGTTGAAATGACCGTGCCAGTCGCCCTCACCGATCGCCGCCAGCGCCTGCAACAGCAACGGCAAATCCACCGTCACCGGCAACCGTGAGAATGCCGGCCGGCTCATCGTTTTGGCAGTACCGCACATTCACCGAGCCAGGTCAGTAAGCGGTCGAGACAGGCCTCCACCGACAGCGCGCCCGTGTCGAGCACCAACGACGCACACGGCGGTGGTTCGTAAGGCGCAGAGACACCCGTGAACCCCGCCAACTCACCCCGTCGAGCACGGGCGTAGTGACCTTTGGGATCACGCTGTTCACACACTGCCAAAGAGGCGTTGCACCAGACTTCGCGATAATCCTCACCCAACCGTCGGGCAAACAGTTCGCGCAACTCCACCAAGGGCGCGATCATCGCGAGGATGACAATCTGCCCATTCTCGACCAACAGCGCCGCCAGTTCGCTGGCGCGGCGGATGTTTTCCAGGCGATCGCTGTCGGTGAACCCCAGATCGCGATTGAGCCCGACCCGCAGTCCATCGCCATCGAGTACCACACTCTGCACGCCATGTTCGAACAGCTCGGCGTGCAGTGCCTGGGCCAATGTCGACTTGCCCGCCGCCGGTAAACCGGTCAGCAGAATCGCCGTGCCGCGATGGCCGTTGCGGGCTTCCCGTTGGGCGCGGCTGATGCTCGCCGTCGGCGCCAGCAGGTTAGCGGACCGGGGCATGGGCCACCGGCGGTACTGAGATGTTGCCCGCCGCCCACGCCGCTTCGCGATTGGCCAGTGCGGTGGCGATGGACTGGACTTCGGTAGATTGCACTTCGTCCGGCAGCGGATCGAGACCGGCGCTGGCGAAGATTTGCCCGTAAGCGTTGCGCAGGTCAGCGTAGGACAGGTCGCGACGCAGATCGGCCTGCAACGTGTTCAGCTCGCCCTGGATCAGATCCAGTTCACCCAGCCCGGCCGCCTGATAGCGGTTGCGCAGTTGACCGACGATTTGCCCGTCGATGTTCGACAATTGCTGATTGGTCTGGAACTGCCGCAGTGCTTCGCGGTAGTTGGCGTTGGCCACGTAGAGCTGGGCCAACACTGCGATGGACATCGCCTGACGACGTGCCGTGGCGACTTCCTCACCAGCCTTGGCGACGTCGATCGCGGCGGGTGCGGAAATCACATTGAACAGGTTCCAGGTGACTTTCACCCCATAATCCGCCCAGCCCTGCTCCACCAGAAACGAGTTGCTGTCGTAATGCCCGCCAGCGGAGAACTCCAGCCCTGGTAACAGGCGCAGCATGGCTTTGCGGGTTTCGGCCGCGCTGATGCGGGTCTGGTAATCCTGCTCGCGCAACTCCGGCCGACTGGTCAGCGCTTCCTGCTCCAGGCTGGCGAGGTCGACCTTGAGTTCCGGAATGACGTAATCGTCCTGGGTCGCCAGCGTCAGCTCGGTATTCAGTGGCAGGTTGATCAGGGTCGCCAACTCGGTTTTTGCCAGCGACAGCGCGCGGCGTTGCTCTTCCAGTTGCCGGGTGGCTTCGATCAGCGAGCGCTGATAAGCCAACGACTGGATCGGATCACCGATACGCTGTTGGCTCATGCTCTGGCTATTCTCACGGGCGGTGTCGACTCGGGCCATGAGGCTGTCGATCTGCTTGAGCAAACGTTCGGCGGCCACGGCTCGCCAATAGGCCGAGCGCACGTCCTGGACGATGGTGTTGATCACCTTGCGCCGCCGCTCCTGCACGATCAGCCGCTGATCACCCTGCTGCTTGGCGCTGATGTAGCTGACGCCGAAGTCGAGCACGTTCCAGACCATGGTCAGGTCCGCCACGTCACGGTCGCGGTCCTGGGAGGTCGACGGTTCCAGAGACTGGGTGCCGGTGCGCACGCTCTGACTGCTGGAGGCGTTGACGTTGTTGCGCCCCACGTAACCGGCATCCAGCGCCATGCGCGGCAGCATGTCGAAACTGGCGAGGTCAAGTTGGCGCTTGGCCAGGGCTTCTTCCATGATCTTGAGCCGGCCTTCGAGGTTGTATTTCACCGCGCGGGCCATGGCCTGGTGCAGGGTCAGCGGGCCGCTGAGGGGCTCCTGACCCTTGTACATGTTTTGCAGATCGCTTTTGGCGCGCTGTTGGCTGACGCTGCGTTCGATCGGTTGACTGGTGACCGCACATCCGCTGATCGCCAGCGCCAGCAGGCTGGCGCCGAACAACTTATGACTTCTTTTCATCCTTGTATTGCCCCCGGTACCGCACTGCCTTTAATGGTTTTTTCAGGCCTGCATTTCACTGATGCCGACTTGCTGCAAAGCCGCGGCCAGGCTGTCGACCTGCCGCTGCTCGGTGTCTTTGAGCTGTTGTAATTGCTGGCCAAGACTCGGTGCGCCAAACACGCCGCGCAGCCCTTGGGAAGCATCCCCCGCCCTGATTGACTGATTACCAAAGATGTTCAGCGAATCCCCCTCGCTACTGGTGGCCTGATTGAACAGGCTCGACAGCGTGCTGCTGCCGAAGACCCCGCCATCGCCCCCGCCAAAGCCGAGGAAGCCGTGGCCTGAGCCATCGCCGCCGTTGTCGCTGCTGCTGAATACCTGCGCGATAAAGCTTGGCGCCAACGCCCCGTGGTTCATGAAGATGTCACCCAGAGGGCGAATGCCATTGCCGATCACCCGTTGTTCAAACAGCGGGGCAAAGGTCAGCGGCGAGCCGAGATCGCCAGTGGGTGGGGTGAAGATGATCGGTTGCAATGGCACGTTCGGTGGATCGGCCACGACCACCGGTGTCAACACCAAGGGGGGTGGCGTCGGTACGGTGTCGATTGTGTAGTTATTGGATACCGCGACGCTGGCGCCCAGGTTGCCCGCCAGGTCCGTCACATTGCTGGTGTCCAGCGCAATGAAATTACTTGGGTCGGTAATGTTCGCGGTGGGCGTGAAGGTGCCGGTCCAGGTCTTGCCGCCATCGCTGCTGGACAGATTGGTCAGTTCACCGTTGGTCACGCTCAGGTCCGACAAGTCGAAGTTGCTGACCGCTTCGCTGAACGTGAAGGTCACCAGTGTCGTCTGGCCAATTCCCAACACCGGATTGGCAACCACGATGCTGACGGTCGGGCGGGTCGCATCGAGCGCATAGTTGTTGGAGATGGCGATGCTGGCGCCGGCATTGCCCGCGGCGTCGAGCACATTGCCGGTGTCGAGCAGGATCAGGTTAGTCGCATCATTGATGCTTGCGGTCGGCGTGAGTGTGGCGGTCCAGGTCACTCCGCCGTCGCTGCTGGCCAGGTTGGACAAGACGCCATTGGCCACGCTGAGGTCGGACAGGTCGAAACCGGACACCGCTTCGCTGAAGGTAAAGGTCACCGTGGTGGTCTCGCCGATACCCAGTTTATTGTCCGCGACCACAATGGTCGCGGTCGGACGCACGGTGTCGATGGCGTAGTTGTTGGAGTCGGTCACACCGACGCCGCTGTTGCCCGACACGTTGGTCACACCGCTGTTGTCCAGGCGGATCAGGTTAGTGGTGTCCGTGACGCTGGCGGCAGGCGTGAAAGTCGCCGTCCAGGTCACGCCGCCATCGCTGGACGAAACGCTGCTGAGGGTGCCGTTGGCAACCGTCAGGTCAGCATTGGTGAAACCGCTCACCGCTTCGCTGAAGGTAATGGTCACCAGCGATGTTTCACCGGCCTTGAGGGCGTTGTCGGCAACTACGATGGTGGCGGTCGGCACTTGGGTTTCCACTACATAGTTGGCCGAGTTGGTGGTGCCCGCTCCGGTATTGCCGGCCACGTCCGACACGCCGCTGTTGTTCAGGGTAATGATGTTGCTGGCGTCGGTAATTCCGGCAGTCGGGGTGAAGGTCGCGGTCCAGGTGAGGCCGCCGTCGCTGCTGCTCACCGCGCTCAAGGTCCCGTTGGCGACGCTCAAGTCACTGTTGTCGAAACCCGTCACCGCTTCGCTGAAGGTGATGGTCACCAGGGCGCTTTCCCCCGGTTTCAGGGTCGAATCACTCAACACGATGGTCGCCGTCGGACGCTGGCTGTCGATGGCGTAGTTGTTGGAATCAGTGGTGCCGCTGCCGGCGTTGCCCGCCAGGTCGCTGATCCCGGTGTTGTCCAGGGTGATCAGGTTGGTGGTGTCGTTGACGCCCGCCGAAGGCGTGAAGGTTGCGGTCCAGGTGATGCCGCCGTCGCTGCTGCTCACCGCGCTCAGCGTTCCGTTGGCGATGGTCAGGTCGGCGTTGGTGAAACCGCTGACCGCTTCGCTGAAGGTGATGGTCACCAGCGAGGTTTCGCCGATTTGCAGCGCCGTGTCCGCGACCACGATGGTAGCCGTCGGGCGCACGGTGTCGATCGCGTAGTTGTTGGAATCGGTGGTGCCGCTGCCCACGTTACCGGAGGCGGCCGCCTGCACGCCGGTGTTGTCCAGGGTGATCAGGTTGGTCGCGTCGGTGATGCTGGTGGTCGGGGTGAACGTTGCCGTCCAGGTGATGCCGCCATCGCTGCTGCTCACCGCCGTGAGCGTACCGTTGGCGATGGTCAGGTCGGCATTGGTGAAACCGGTCACCGCTTCACTGAAGGTAATGGTCACCAGCGACGTTTCACCGATTTTCAGCGCGTTGTCGGCCACCACGATGGTGGCCGTTGGCAGCACCGTATCGATGGTGTAGTTGCCCGAGTTGGTGGTGCCACTGCCGGTGTTGCCGGCCACATCGGTCACACCGGTATTGTTCAGGGTGATGACGTTGCTCGTGTCATTCACGCCGGCGGTTGGGGTGAAGGTCGCGGTCCAGGTGATGCCGCCATCGCTGCTGCTCACTGCCGTGAGCGTACCGTTGGCGATGGTCAGGTCGGCATTGGTGAAACCGGTCACCGCCTCGGAGAAGGTGATCGTCACCAACGATGTTTCTCCGGCACTCAGGGCGGCGTCCGCCAGGACGATGGTGGCCGTCGGGCGTTGGCTGTCGACGGCGTAATTGTTGGAGTCGGTGGTGCCGCTTCCAGTATTGCCGGCCCCATCGGTCACCCCGGTGTTGTCCAGGGTAATCAGGTTGGTCGCATCGGTGATGCTCGCTGCCGGTGTCAGGGTGGCGGTGTAGGTGATGTTATCGCTGGTGCTCAGACTGCTCAGGGTACCGTTGCTCACCGTCAGGTCGGCGAGGCTGAAGCCGGTCACCGCCTCGGAGAAGGTGATGGTCACTACCGAAGTCTGACCCACCGCCAGCGCCGAGTCCGCGACCACGATGGTGGCCGTCGGGCGCACGGTATCGATGGCGTAGTTGTTGGAATCGGTGGTGCCGCTACCGGCGTTGCCCGAGGCGTTGGTCACACCGCTGTTATCCAGGGTGATGACGTTGCTGGTGTCGGTGATGGCGCTGGTCGGGGTGAACGTGGCCGTCCAGGTGATGCCGCCGTCGCTGCTGCTCACCGCGGTGAGCGTACCGTTGGCGATGGTCAGATCGGCGTTGGTGAACCCGGTCACCGCTTCGCTGAAGGTGATGGTCACCAGTGAGGTTTCACCGATGTTCAGCGCATTGTCGGCCACCACGATGGTCGCCGTCGGCAGCACCGTATCGATGGTGTAGTTGCCGGAGTTGGTGGTGCCGCTGCCGGTGTTTCCGGCCACGTCGGTGACACCGGTATTGTTCAGGGTGATGACGTTGCTCGAGTCATTCACGCCGACGGTCGGGGTGAAGGTCGCGGTCCAGGTGATGCCGCCATCGCTGCTGCTCACCGCAGTGAGCGTACCGTTGGCGATGGTCAGGTCGGCGTTGGTGAAACCGCTCACCGCTTCGCTGAAGGTGATGGTCACCAGCGAAGTTTCACCGGCACTCAAGGTGGTGTCTGCCAGGACGATGGTCGCGGTGGGACGGACCGTGTCGATGGCGTAGTTATTGGAATCGGTGGTGCCGCTGCCGGCGTTGCCCGCCAAATCGCTGATCCCGGTATTGTCCAGGGTGATCAGGTTGGTGGTGTCGTTGATGCTGGCGCTCGGGGTGAAGGTCGCCGTCCAGGTGATGCCGCCGTCGCTGCTGCTCACCGCACTCAACGTGCCGTTGGCGATGGTCAGGTCGGCGTTGGTGAAACCGCTCACCGCTTCGCTGAAGGTGATGGTCACCAGCGAGGTTTCGCCAATTCTCAGCGCTGTGTCCGCGACCACGATAGTGGCTGTCGGGCGCACGGTGTCGATCGCATAGTTGTTGGAATCGGTGGTGCCGCTGCCCACGTTACCGCTGGCGGCCGCCTGCACGCCGGTGTTGTCCAGGGTGATCAGGTTGGTCGCGTCGGTGATGCTGGCGGTCGGGGTGAACGTCGCCGTCCAGGTGATGCCGCCGTCGCTGCTGCTCACCGCGGTGAGCGTACCGTTGGCGATGGTCAGGTCGGCGTTGGTGAAACCGGTTACGGCCTGATCGAAGGTGATGGTCACCAGTGACGTTTCGCCAATTTTCAGTGCGTTGTCGGCTACCACGATGGTCGCGGTCGGCGGGGCGGTGTCGATCACGTAGTTGTTCGAGTTGGTGGTGCCGCTGCCGGTGTTGCCCGCCAGATCACTGACTCCGGTGTTGTTCAGGGTGATCAGGTTGGTGGTGTCGTTGATGCCCGCCGAAGGCGTGAAGGTCGCCGTCCAGGTGATGCCGCCATCGCTGCTGCTCACCGCACTCAGCGTGCCATTGGCGATGGTCAGGTCGGCGTTGGTGAAACCGCTCACCGCTTCGCTGAAGGTAATGGTCACCAGCGAGGTTTCGCCCGCTGTCAGCGTTGTATCGGCCAGCACAATCGTGGCGGTCGGGCGCACCGTGTCGATGGCGTAGTTATTGGAATCGGTGGTGCCGCTGCCAGCGTTGCCCGCCAGGTCGCTGATCCCGGTGTTGTCCAGGGTGATCAGGTTGGTGGTGTCGTTGATGCTCGCCGAAGGCGTGAAGGTTGCGGTCCAGGTGATACCGCCGTCGCTGCTGCTCACCGCCGTGAGTGTCCCGTTGGCGATGGTCAGGTCCGCATTGGTGAAACCGCTCACCGCTTCGCTGAAGGTGATGGTCACCAGCGAGGTTTCGCCAATTCTCAGCGCTGTGTCCGCGACCACGATGGTGGCCGTCGGGCGCACGGTGTCGATCGCATAGTTGTTGGAATCGGTCGTGCCGCTGCCGGCATTGCCGACAGCATCGATGACCCCGGTGTTGTCCAGGGTGATCAAGTTGGTCGTGTCGTTGATGCTGGCGGTCGGGGTGAAGGTCGCGGTCCAGGTAATGCCGCCGTCACTGCTGCTCACCGCAGTGAGTGTGCCGTTGGCGATGGTCAGGTCGGCATTGGTGAAGCCGGTCACCGCTTCGCTAAAGGTGATCGTCACCAGTGAGGTTTCGCCGATTTTCAGTGCGTTGTCGGCTACCACGATGGTCGCGGTCGGGCGGAGCGTATCAATGGCATAGTTGTTCGAATCGGTGGTGCCGCTCCCGGTGTTGCCCGCCAGATCGCTGACCCCGGTGTTGTTCAGGGTGATCAGGTTGGTCGTGTCATTGACGCTGGCCGAAGGCGTAAAGGTCGCGGTCCAGGTGATGCCGCCATCGCTGCTGCTCACTGCGGTAAGTGTACCGTTGGCAATCGTCAGGTCGGCGTTGGTGAAACCGCTGACTGCTTCACTGAACGTGATGGTCACCAACGAGGTTTCGCCACTGCTCAGGCTGGTATCCGCCACCACCAGGGTCGCGGTCGGGCGTACGGTATCGATGGCGTAGTTGTTCGAATCAGTGGTGCCGCTCCCGGCGTTGCCCGCCGAGTCGCTGACCCCGGTGTTGTCCAGAGTGATCAGGTTGGTCGTATCGGTGATGCTGGCGGTCGGGGTGAAGGTCCCCGTCCAGGTGATGCCGCCATCGCTGCTGCTCACCGCCGTGAGCGTACCGTTGGCAATCGTCAGGTCCGCGTTGGTGAGGCCGGTGACCGCTTCGTTGAAGGTGATGGTCACCAGCGAGGTTTCGCCGACTTTCAGCGCAGTGTCCGCCACCACGATGGTCGCGGTCGGGCGTACGGTGTCGACCGTGTAATTGTTGGAGTTGGTGGTACCGACGCCGGCTGTGCCCAGAATGTTTATCACCCCGGTATTGTCCAGGGTGATGACGTTGGTCGTATCGGAAATACTGGCGGACGGGGTGAACGTTGCCGTCCAGGTGATGCCGCCATCGCTGCTGCTGACGGCGCTGAGGGTGCCGTTGGGGATAGTCAGGTCCGCGTTGGTGAAACCGGTCACGGCCTCGGAAAAGGTGATCGTCACCAAGGACGTTTCGCCGATGCTCAGTGTGGTGTCGGCGACCACAATGGTCGCAGTCGGCGGCGGCGAGTACGCGGTGTTGAGTACACCGCCGTCGTTGTAGATTGTCGAGAAGGAGGTCGGCGAGGTGCCGGTTGTACCTCCGCCCTGCGCGGTACCGCCGGCGCCACTGCCCGCGGCATTACCGGCCAGGGCCGCGAAGTTGGCGGCCGTGATCAGCAGCGTGCCTTTGTTCCAGATCGCACCGACGCCCCGACCGCCAATGCCGCCATTACTGGCATTGCTGCCTTGGCCACCACCACCCCCACCGCCGCCACCGGCGCCGATGTTGTTGCTGATGGTCGACGTGCCGATGACGGTTATGGTGCCGCTGCTGGCGTTGTAGATCCCGCCCACAGCGTTGCCGCCGGCGCCACCTACCTTGTCCCAACCGGCCCCGCCGCCGCCACCGCCAATGGAAATCGTGCCATTGGTGGCCGTCGCACCGTTACCGCCGTTGCTGTAATAGGAAACGCCCACCCCGCCAGCACCGCCAGTGGTGGAACCACCGCGACCGCCCATGTGGGTGGCGTCATAACCGCCGCCATAACCACCGACACCGCCGCTGCCCGCCTGGCCGCCCAACGTGCCGGTGCCCGGCCCTGCCGAACCGCCATGCCCGCCGCCCTGGCCGCCCAAACCGCCGCCGCCACCGCCGCCACCGCCATAAAAAGCGCCCGTGACACCGCCGCCGCCGCCACCACCGGAAGCCCCGTTGGAGGTCACGGTAACGTTGTTCAGGGTCAGAACCCCGGCGTTGAAAATCCCCCCGGCCATCGCGCCCGTGGCACCGTAGCCGCCGTTGCCGCCATTGCCCGACACCAGGCCACGGGTGATCACCAGGCCATCGAGCGTGACGATACTGCCTGAGCTCACTTCAATCACTCGGGTCCGGTACTGACCATCGAGAATCACATCCGCCGCGCCATCGTTGTTCAAGTCGCCATCAACGGTGACGTTCTTGTTGATCAACAGTTCGGAGGTCAACTGCACCGTCATGCTGCCGCTGAAGGTGACGATATCGCCGTTCTGCGCCGAGGCGAGGGCGGCACGCAGCGAGCCGACGCCCGTGTTGGCGTTGTTGGTGGCGGTCCAGGTGGCCAGGCCCCACTGATACTCGCTCATGGCCGTGGTCGAGAGCACGTTGGCGCTTTCGATGTTGCCGGTGGCAATTTCCAGATTCCAGTCGCCACCGACCCCGGTGCGGTTGCTGGAAGCGGCGATATCACGGCCGGTCAGTTGCGCCAGCGAGTCGACGAAACTCAAGCCGCGCTCGCCTTCAGCGGTGTAGCAGCCGTAGATCAAGATGTCGCCGCCGACGTTCATGTCCTTGCCGATTTCCGCCAGCACGGCGCTGCGGGCCGCGACGTTATCGGCCGACAGATAACTGTTACCCAGCCACAGATCGCCTGCGTTGCCGTGGGCGATGATCTGCACCGAACTGATGCCCTGATGGGTATCGAGGTAGTCGGCAATCTGCTGCAAGCCGTCCTTGCCCGCGTCCAGCTGGACCACCTGAGTACCGGGCGCGACGCCTTTAAGCAGGCTGTCGGCGTCCTTGACCCGCGAATCGACGAACACCACGCTTTGCCCCGGCACCGCGACAGGCGTCGGGGTTGGCGTGGCATCGGCCTGGCCGTGGGTGTCCTTGCTGGCGACCGACTGGTCGGCAGTCGGTGCCTTGACCGCGTCGGCAGTGGTATGGCTGTCAGCCTGGGCGGTATCGGCCACCGTGGCGGCCACCGCGCCATCGAACAGCATGCGCGGCTCCAGGGACATGATCATTGGCGAGGCCAGCGCTCGTGTGCCTTGAGTAACCCGCGACTTGCCTTTGCTCCACCACATGCTGCTCACCCGGACTCGAACTTTTTGAACGGATCAATGAAAACGCCGCGATCAACTGAGCGCGGCGTCGGCTTTCATACGAATGACATTGGCGGCGCTGGCTGAGCCATCGAGCCAAAAGGACAACTCGGCGTATTGCTTGAACAAATCCGGCGGCAGGATCGTGCGCCTGGACTGCAATTGAACCTTGGCCTTCACCTTGTGCAGCCCCGAGAGGCCAAGGGCCTGGTCGAATTCCGGCGCGTCGTAGGCCAAATGATCGAAATCATGTTCGAACCAGGGTTCACCGATGAAGTCGTAGACCAGCCGCATCACCCGCTCTGGCGCCTGGCTCAGCAGGTCGTAATCGATGATCAGCAGTGAGTCGGCGTGCTCGCCGTAATAGGCTTCCTTGAGGGCGGCCCAGGAAAACCCTACTAGTCGATTGCGTTGGGCCAGGGTTTCACAGCGGCTGTAGACCGTATTGCGTTCGACCGCATCGCCGAACAGCTTGGTGTTTTCAAAGGGATTGGCGCGGTACAGGCGCTCGATGCTGTCCATGACCCAGGCGACATTGCGCACGCAGGCAATGATCTTGGCTTGAGGGAACAGATCGCTGATCGCCGGCAGGCGCGAACTCCACAAGCGGTTGGTGTCGAACACCACCGGTTTGTCGGCCTTGTCGGCGTAGTAAGAATCGAACAGGCCACGCAACAGGCGGCGGCGCAGGTCGGTGTCGATCACTGCGCCGAATTCGCTGCCGGCGCTGCATTGCTCCAGAACACCGGAAAAAAGTGCGCCCACAGGGCTGGTCATGCCGGCATGAAAACGCGGATTCTGCAAAAGAATGGCAGAAAGCAGGGTCGAGCCCGAGCGCGGCAAGCCGGAGATAAAGTGGAATTGTTGCAATCCATTCACCCGTCATTCAGTCCTTTGTACGACGGAGCGTAGACCATGAATAGCCTTACAGCTAGTGGTGTTTTGATATCAAATCGGAGCTAAATCGACTGGAAAACGCAATTTATATAACGGACTGAAAGATGAATCGTTTCAGTCCTGCCTCACCGGATTACTTCAGCACATACAAGCGTGCCTCGGCGCCGCCCGCCCGGGCATCGCTGACGCGTTGCCAGCCTGCGGGTAACGGCGCGAACTCGTCCGCCCCCTCGATGCTACCGACCAGCCATATTCGGCCAGTGCCTTTGGGCAAGGCACCAAGGCTATCCAGGTAGATGTCATTGGTCACCAGCGTGCCGAAGCCGTAGGCATTCGGCCGGCTCGACCGGCCATCGGCCATCGGCGGCGTATACAGCATCGGTTTGGCGTCGGTCTGGTTGTAATAGACGTAACTCAGGTACCAGAGCATGTCGCTGGTGACGATTCGGTCGCCGGGCATGAAGTGCTGGTTCACGTAGTTGACCATGACGCTGATCTGATCGTCGGTATCCACCGTGGCATTGTTCTTCAGCCCCACCAGCTCGACGCCGGCAAACAGCAGCAGCACGGCCATCGCCAATACCTTGAAGTCTGCGTACAAGCGATCGACGGCCAGTGCGACAACTATCGGCAGGCCCAAGGCATAAGCGGTCAGGTAACGCTCGATGAACACCGGAGAGATGAACGACACCGCAAACACCAGCAATAACGGGACCACGGTGTAAATCACCGCCAGCGCACTGCCACGGAACACACTGCGGTCGCGGGCCAGCGCCACACCCACCACGGCCACCAGCGCCAGTGGCAGCGCGATAAACATCAGCGTGGGCAAGTTCTCGCCATCGTCCTGGATCAGGAGCGACCAGATCATCGACGGCAATGAGCTGAGCGTGACAGGGGGCTCCCACCCCACATCGCCATTGGCCTTGAGCAGATCCATGTGCTGGATCAGATCGATCAGGCTGGGCACCCACGGAAGGTACAACAGCACAATGGCCACATTGGCCAGCCACCAGCCGGAGCGCTGAATGTGCCGCAGTCGATACCCTGGCTGCACACGGATCAGGCCCAGATACAGCCAGTGACACAGCACGCACAGCGCGGTGAAGTAATGGGTGTAGAACGCCGCTGTCATCAGCAGGGTGTAGATCACCAGATAGCGCGTGCGTTGTGGCCGTTTTATCCAGTACACCAGGGCGATCGTGGCACCGATCAGCCACATCCCCAACAGCGAATACATCCGCACTTCCTGGCTATAACGCACCGCCGTGGGCAATAGCGCCAGCAACACCCCGGCCAGCAACGCGGCGCGACGGGTAGCGAGCAGGTCCACCAGCCAGACGCCGAGCCCGACCGTGGCAATCCCCGGCAGCGCGCTCAGGCAGCGAATCGAAAAAATGCCATCGCCGAACAGCTCGATCCAGCCGTGCAGCAGCATGAAATACAGCGGCGGATGCACATCATGGGCTGCGTGCTCCCAGATCCCGGCCAGGGAATACTGACTCAGCAACAGGCTGGAACCTTCGTCCCCCCAGATTGCCGCCGCCGTCAGGTCGTAAAAACGCACCAGCGCAGCCAATGTCAGGATCGGCAGCAGCCAGTGCTCCCGCGCCCACCGCAATAAGCGGCGGGCAGCCGCCCATGAGCCCGGTGTCGCGTGCGGATCCTGAGTGTCACCCAGCGGTGTTTCTCTGCGCGCCTCCATTGCCTCCCCTTTTTCGACCTGATGTGCTTCGACCTGATGTGCCTCGACCCAATGAGCTTCGACCCAGTGAATACGCAATTTTCTCAAGCACTGTAGGACAGGCTCAGGTCCGTCGTCGATGCTGGCTTTACGACGGACGACGTCCGGCAATCATTCCGATCAGCGTCTACGCTTTGGCGTGGCGTGACCCAGCCACGGAGATGAACGGAGTCGGCTGATCACTGCGATCCGCCCGGATAACCGGGCCTGCGATGTGACATATCAGACACTAACCTGAGGGATGAGGAACTATGGAAGTCTTCATGGGCACTATCCAACCTTTCGCCTTTAACTTCGCCCCCAACGGCTGGGCCCTGTGCTACGGCCAGACGCTGGGGATCTCGCAATACCAGGCGCTGTTCTCACTGCTGGGAACCTACTATGGAGGCAATGGCACCACCAATTTCATGCTGCCCAACCTGCAGGGCCGCATGCCGATTGCCCAGGGCAACGGCCTGGGCCTGACCCCGCGTGTCATCGGCGAGGTCTCCGGGACCGAAAACGTCACCGCGACCATCAATAACCTGCCCAACCACACCCACGCCCTGTCCGGGCTCACGGCCACCACCACCCTGCAACTGGCCAGCCCGGCGAGCAACCCGGTCACCAACCCGACCGCGACCAACTCCTACATCGGTGCCTCGGGCGGCGGGCCAGGCTCGGCGAGCATCTACTCCGATCAGCAAGGTGCTGCGGCGGTACCGCTCAAGGGTGTCACGAGCACGGTGACGGGGGAAATCTCGTCCGCCGGCAATGGTTTGCCCATGACGGTGATGAACCCGTTCCTGGTGCTCAACTTCAGCATCGCGCTGAACGGATTGTTCCCTTCGCGTAACTGAGGGTCTGGCCGGGGGACGCACATCCCCCGGCCACTTTTGCTTGATGGAGGGATGCCATGCTGCAACAGGTTCAAAGCCAACACTTTCAGGCACTGCTGGGCAAGACCGGGACGCTGCGGCTGCCCGATGGCAGTGAATTGCCGATCCATATCGACACCCTTAAAGAAACGCCCCATTCACAGATGCCCAAAAGCGAGCGCATGCCGTTCAGCGTCGAGCTCAACAGCCTGCAACCCACCGACTTTGTCGATGGCTTGTGTGCGCTGGAATTGCCGGAACTGGGTCAGGTGGAAAACATTTTTGTCTCGCGAGTACCGAACATGGGGCGGGATCCCGACGTGGGTTATTTCTACATCGCGTTCAATTGAACAGCGACGCTGATCGCTTTCCTACACGGGATTCATGGTGAGTTCAGCCTTGGGGATACCACACCAACCGCTCCGCCGCCGGGTTGCGCTCTTCAACCTGAAACCCCAGCGCCAGGTAATGCTGGCGCGCATGGGGATTGTTGGCCCAGACCACCGTCGCCACCGGGCAACGGATTTGTTGCGCGGCTTTTTGCACGCCTTGCAGCACCGTCCGCCCGTAACCCCGGCCTCGGGCCTGGGGGATGAACGCCAGGTACAGCACACGAATCTCATTGGGACCGAAGTCGGTGGTCAGCGCGCCGATGGCTGTGTCGAGTTTCTCGATCACGTAATGCATGGCGTTGGGAAAGTTTTCCCCCAGTCCTTGTTCCTGCACGGTGAATTGCTGGGCAACCACCTGTTGGACCACTTCCTGCTCGCCGTCGATCCATTGCAGATCCGGCCGCGCCGCCTGGTAAAGGCTGTGCAGGAAAGGTCCATCGCTGGTCCGCGAGGGCCTGACCACCAAGCCGTCCGCCGCCACTGAATCGCTGTTCGCCATCGCTGCTCTCCTTAGAAACCGCTTTCCCTGACCCCCAGGGCTGCCATGCGCCGCCAGGCAACGCCCAGCAACGATTCGCCGCTGCCCTGCAACACCACAATGCCGCGCAAAGGTTGCACCGGCGTCGGCGTCTCTTCGAGGACGCTCAACCGCGCGCCATACTGCGCCTGCACCGGCTCGGCGCGCTGATGCTCATCCCGGCGTACGGCAATCGGCCCGTGATGATCGGAAGTCAGCGCCTCTTGATCGACATAGGCCGCGCCGTTGGTATCGATTTCGCTTAATTGCACGGCGATCGCCGGGTGCATCGGGTCATCGGCGATGAACCGCCCGCGAGCACCCGAAGCAACACGCCAGAGCTCGGCTTCAGCCAGATAACCGCGCAACCGCGCGCCGTCTTCGACCACCCGCGCCAAAGGATCTTTGGTCGAAAGCCAGCGACCGACCGTTAACTGTGGCAGCAGGTCGCGCACCTTGCCGGCGTGGGGCGCGCGCAATAGCAGTCGCTCACGCTGGGCAACCAGGCCTCGGTATTCCGCCACCGCTTCCGCCAGGCGCTGCTCGACGATTCCGGCGTCGGCCGCGGTTTCGCTGCGGCTGGCCTGACGACGCATCTGCAACTGCTGAATCTGGATCTCGCGACGGACGATGGCCTGGCGTGAGTCCAGGTCCGRTGATTCCAGCTCGATCAGCACCTCGCCCTGAGCGACAACCTGGCCGTCGAGCACATTTACCGTTTTAACCCGCGACGCCACCGGCGCGTGCAAGGCGCTGGTGGGTCCCGCCTCCAGCATCGTCGGCAGCTCCACCGCGCTGCGCCACGGCACCGCCAGCAGCAACAACAGCCCGAGCAATGTCAGACCGCTGAGCAGTACCCGAGGCGTATGCGCCTGTTCGCGACGACTCCACCATTGCCGCCACTCGCTCAAGATCGGCAGGAAGATGAACCACACCAGCTCCACCAGCATCAGGAAGATCCCCAACACCTTGAAGAACAGGTGATAAACCGCCAGCGCGATCCCGAAAAACAACGCCGCGCGCCATAGCCACGAGCCGTATCCCCAGATCAGCAACCGCCGCTGCATCTTCGGCACCCACGGCTCCGGCGCCGGGGCAGCGTAGCCGAACAGGAACTCGCGCAATCGCCAGCGACACAACGCAAAGGCGCGCCCCTGAAGGTTGTCCACTTCCCAGAAGTCGCTGAGCAAGAAGTAGCCGTCGAAACGCATGAACGGGTTGAGGTTGATCACCAGCGTAGTGATCCAGGTCGCACTGGCGAGCATGAACGCCGCCGTGCGCCCGGGGCCATCGGGCAGCAGGGACCAGGCGAGCAGCGCGATACAGGCCAACACCAGTTCCGCCAGCACCCCGCCGGCGCCGATCAGCAATCGCGCCCGTCTATCGTTGACCCGCCAGGCGTCGCTGACGTCCGTGTAGAACATCGGCAGCAGCACCATGAACGCAACGCCCATGCTCTGCACCCGACAACCGGCGCGCTTGGCCATGAAGGCGTGGCCGAACTCGTGGCACAGCTTGGCGAAAAACAGCGCCACCGCGAACGCCAGCGCACCACCGAGGCTGAACAGGTGTGGAAAGGTAGCAATGAATCGCTGCCAGTCCCGCGACACCAGAAACACCCCGAGCCCCAGCGTCGCGGGCAATCCGTAGCGCAATGCGCGCGGGCCGAAACGCTCCAGCCACGGCCAGACGCGATTGAGAAAGGCGTCCGGGCGCCACAGCGGAATCCGGAAAAACAGGTATTGATGCAGCAGGATTTTCCATAGGCTCTGGCGCTGGGCCGCGGCCTTCAGGCTGTAACTGGCGCGCTGCGATGGGTCGAGGGCACTGATCAGGTCGTGGCCGCGCAAAAACTCCAGTAATTGTTCAAGCGCCGCGCCGTCCAGTGGCAGCCCTGGCTCGCGGTTGGCGGCACGCAGCACCTGCTCGGGATCACCCAGGGACCAATGACGCAGCAAGCGCATCGCCGCCGCGCCGAGTTTGAAATAACGCCCACGCACCGGGTCGGCCAGGGTCCAGCACGGTGACCCGTCGAGGGCCGGCGCCGCCGTCGATAATTGCAGGTCTGCCCGCAGGCTCGGCAGGCTCATCTAAAGGCCAACGCTCTGACGCAACCCGGCCAGCGGTCGACGCAACAGGTACAGCGCCAGCGGCGCACGGTCACCGAAGACTTTCGCGGTGCCACGCAGGCCAATGCGCGGCGGTGCGCCGTCAAATGTCGCATCCAGTCGATAAGCCAATTGCCCGCCAGCTGTTGGCTGCGCTTCATAGGCCGAACGTTCGAGTCTGGCCTGGTGCCGCTGCAGTGGATCGCTGTCGAGAAACAGTGCGACCTGCGCCCCCGGTTCCAGGGCGATCGCATCGCCCACGGCCAATTCGATGCGCAACTCGGCCTGATTCGGGTCGGCGAGTTCCATCAAGCGCTCGCCGGTCTGCACCGGTTTGCCGGTCCAGCGTTCGGCATCGGCGAACACCGCGATGCCGTCCCGCTCGGCGCGTACTTCGCTGCGCTTGAGCAGTTCACGGGCGTAATCCCGTTCGGCGCGTTTCTGCTCGACACGTGCGGCCAGCAGATCGATTTTCGAACTGGATTCGGCATCGGCGAAGGAGCGTTGGGAATTGGCCTTGAGTTCCGCCTCGGCAACGCCCAGGGCGCGCTCAGCCACATCAGCCTGAGCCTTGAGCGTGGTGCTTTCGAAGCGCAGCAACAAGTCGCCGGTCTTCACCGTCTGATTGGGTTTGACCAGGAACTCGGCGATCACTCCGTCCAGCGGCGCGGCGACCACCCGGCCGCCCAACGGGACGACTTCAGCCGGTGCCAACACCGATTGGCGCACCGGAATCAGTAACCCGCACAACAACACGGCGACCAGTGCCACCTGACGCTTACGCGTCCAGCGCAGTCGCCAGGGTTTGCGCGGTTGCAGCGCCAGCCAGGCATGGCTGTAGGTGTCGCCCAGTTGCGACAACAGCACCTGCTCGGCAGGGTTCCATGGCACATCTCGCGCCAGCCACAGCCCGCCGAATATCTCGCCCTGATGATCAATCAGTGGCAACCAGAACACCTGAGCGGCCGACAGACTTTGCCAATCGGCCTGAATCGATTCACTGAGCAGATCGGGTGCGATCACCCGCGCCTGTTTCAGCACCTCGAGCTTGAACAGCTGCGCGACCGCTTGCTCGACAAACGCCACGAACGGTGCATTCGGCTCCACCGCACTGACACCGGTCACCGCCTGCACCTTGCCGGCGATCAACAACGCGGCATGGCGAAAACCGAACAGCGCCTGGCCGTCATTGACCAGGCTGTAAGCCAGCTGCGAAGGATTACGAGCCGCGCGGGTCTGGCGTTCGAGGTCGAGAAACCTGGCGAACACCTGCTCGGCGCCGCCCGTTACCGGGGCGTTCACTTGAGCTCCGCGAAACGCGCCGTTCCGCTCATGCCGGCCAACAGGCCGCTGGCGTTGGGCAGTGTCGCCACCAGCAGCAAGGTCTGGCTGCCTTCGTCGATCCGCGCGCCGAGGCGCTTGACCGTGGCATCCAGCGGCTGACCGGTTTCATCGGGGACAAAACTGAACGTCTGGCCGGGCTTGAGCTTGCCCATCCAGCGTGACGGCACCAACAGGTGAATTTCCAGGGTGCGGTTATCGACCACATCCAACAACGGCGCGCCGGCGGCAACGCTTTCGTAGCGCTTGACCTTGCGCTCGACGACCTGGCCATCGAACGGCGCGACCACGCTGCAGCGTTTGACCTGAACCTGATAAACCTGAGATTGCGCCTGGGTTTCGCTGACCTTGGCCTCAGCCCGCGCCACTTCAAAGCGCCCCACCGAATTCAGCGCCGCCAGTTGCCGATTATGGGCCAGCTCCTCACCAGCACCACGGTTGGCGGCCTGAGCCGCGTTGAGCTGAGCCTGATAGGCCGAACAGTCAAACCGCGCCAGGGTGTCGCCCTTTTTGAACGACTCGCCCTCACTGAACGGCAACTCGACAATCCGCCCGGACAACTCACTGGCGAGCACCGCCTGATCCCGGGCTCGCAACACACCACGGGCCTCACTGCTGGCTGACGCGTTACCGCCGACCGCGTTGCTTTCCAGCAACGGATCGTCTGGCGCAGGCGTTTGTGCCTGTACTACGCACGTTACAAAGGTTAATCCCGCAACCCAAATACGAAAACGCCGCATAACCGTAACTCCCTGACGGATGAGCGGAGTCTACGACAGCGGGGGGGCGCGTCAAGCGGATGGCCATCATTGGTTGGAAATGTAATGTTTCAAAAATGACAAAATTTTCAGAGCGGTCGTTGATTTCCGAGCTCGATGAGTATCGGTAATAAATCCCACAAGAAATCAGGAACGACCATTCGATCAAAAACGAAATCGGCAATAGACACTTCATCCCCTACAAACGCAACGGCACATCTACCCTTTCCGCCGTAACAATCATTAATAGATGGGTCCAGGAATGGCTTGACCATCAACCAGACAAATGCACAAAACTGGCTTGCCGGCGCTGGGGATGTCCCTCCGAGTGATGCCTTGGTCAGTCAACGGTTGACGTCATCGCTAACTCGACTTAGGATCGTCTTACTGAACCCCGTACGCAGAGATTAAGTTCACTGGCAGTTGGTGGTGAAGAAACCGGCCTAGGCCGGTTTTTTCGTTTCTGAGGATTGAGTTTGTGCGTACCGCTTTCTTTGTTGATGGCTACAACGTGTTCTATGGATTGCTCGCGGGTACCCCATACAAATGGCTCAATCTGAAAGGCTTGCTGGGCCATGTCGCCCACATCGAGAACCCACAAAATTCACTCATCTCGGTTGATTACTTCACCTCATCTGTCAAACCAGAACTTGCTACTCGCGGCAGAGTGTCCAAAGAAGCTCAAGACACCTATGTGCGTGCTTTAAAAGCGACTAATGTTGCCGTTCACTATGGTCGCCATAAACTTGAGCCAGCTAAAGCACCTCGCTTCATTGACAGAAAGACCGCCGCCTCTCGCCAAGACAAGATCGACATCTGGAAGCTTGAAGAAAAAGAAACGGATGTCCACATCGCAATCAGCATGTATCGCACTGCGGCAAGGCAGGCCAAGCTCCATTTCCATGAGCAAATCGAACAGCTAGTCCTGGTATCCAGCGACACCGATATGACTCCAGCCCTGAGAGCAATTCGAGAAGATTTCCCAGACATAAGAGTTGGAGTCATTCTTCCTCATCGAGCCGAGTTAAACCGTCCATCACCAGGCTCTTTAAAGGAGCACTCACACTGGATGCGACGTGTCGTAACCTCAGAAGAGCTGCAGTCGCACCAGTTTCCAGTTCGTGTGGCTACTCATAAGGCACCCGCGATCAAGCCGGATTATTGGTAACGGCCCCTGCCACCGGATACACCGACTCCCATCCCCCACCCAACGCCTTGTACAACCCCACCATCGCCAACGACACCCCGGTCGAGCTTTCGACCCACTGCTGCTGGGTCGCCAGTAATTCGCCTTGCACGGTCAGGACGTTGACGAAATCCACCACACCTTCGACGTACTGCTGTTGCGCGGTACGCAGGGCGATCTGGTTCTGGCGCACGGCTTCGGCGAGGCTGTCGCGGCGCAATTGGCTGGCGTTGTAGGCGGTGAGTTGATTGTCGATTTCATGCCAGGCCCGCAGCACGGTTTGCTGGTAAGCCAGGGCCGCTTCCTGTTGTTGGGCTTCGCGCAGATGCAACACGCCCCGCAGCCGACCGCCGTCGAACAGCGGCAAGCTCAATTGCGGACCGATGCTGAACGAGCGCGAGCCCCAGGAGCCGAAATCGCTCAGTTGCAGGGCTTGCGAACCGATGTTGCCCGACAGGGTGATTCGCGGATAGAAGTCACCCTTGGCCATGCCGATGCTGGCGGTCGCGGCATGCAGTCGGGCTTCGGCCTGGCGGATATCCGGGCGGCGCTCGGCCAATTGCGACGGCAAGCCGATGGCGACCTGTCGCGGGGTTTGCGGTACCGGGGCGTCTGTGGATAACTCGGCGGACAACGCTTGCGGCGGTTCGCCCATCAACAGGCTCAGCGCGTTGATCAATTGCGACTGACGCTGCTCCAGCGCCGGTAAACGTGATTCGATGGCCGCGACTTGCGCGGCGGCTTCGGCGACGTCCAGATCCGTCGCCACACCGTCGGCCAGGCGCAGTTGCGAGAGTTTCAAACTATGCCGGGCGACGTCGAGATTCTGCTCGGTGACGGTCCGGGTGCTTTGCACACCGCGCAGTTGAATGTAGTCCTGAGCCGTTTCGGCGAGCACCGACAGCAGCACCCCACGGCGATCGTTTTCCGCCACCTCCAGGGTGGCATCGGCGGCTTCGGTTTCGCGGCGCACACGCCCCCAGAAATCCAGTTCCCAGGAGGCGGAAAAGCCAGCATCCCACAGGTTGTACGCCGAGTCGCCGTTATTGCCCGACGGATCGTTCAGGCCTTCACCACTGTTGCGTTTGCGCCCGTAGCTACTAGTGGCGGCAGTGTTGGGATAGCGCTCGGCGGTGATTACCTGGCGCGCGGCGCGGCTTTGTTGCAAACGGCTGCTGGCGAGTTTCAGGTCGAGGTTGTCGGTCAGGGCGCGTTGGTTCAGGGCCGAGAGTTTCGGATCGTGGAACACTTCCCACCAGCGTTCGTCCATCTCGTTGGGAACGGCCTGACTGGCGGCGGCTTTGGCCGGTTTCGACCATTGGGCGACTTGCTGTGCCTGAGGGCGCTGGAAGTCCGGGCCGACGGTGCAGGCGTTCAATGAAAACAGACTCAACACCAAAACTACTGAATGAATGCTGACCTTGTGGCGAGGGAGCTTGTCGGACCGCCGCACCGCCCCGTTCGAGTGCGCAGCACTCGCAAATTTTGGGTCCGCTTCGCGGCCCAGCGGGAGCAAGCCCCCTCGCCACGGGGATGTGCGATTAGCGAAGTTCATCGTTGTGCGACCTCATGCTCATCGGCCGTAGCGCTGGCAGTATCAATACTCGCCTCCACCGACATCCCCACCCGCAATCGCTCAGCCAATGGCTGGCCTGGATCGAGGATGATTTTCACCGGAATCCGTTGCACAACCTTGGTGAAGTTGCCGGTGGCGTTGTCCGGTTTGACTGACGCGAAGGTCACGCCGGTGGCCGGTGCGATACTCTCGACGCGTCCCTGCAGGGCTTCGCCACCAAGGCTGTCGACATGCACCTGCACGTTCTGCCCCGGCTGTACGTCGATCAGTTGGGTTTCCTGAAAATTGGCAACCACATACGCCCGCTCCAACGGCACCACGGCCAGAATCTTGCTGCCCGGCGTGACATAGGCGCCGACCCGCACCGCGCGCTCGCCGACCATGCCGTCCTGGGGGGCAACGATGCGCGTATAGGACAGTTCATAACTGGCCATTTCCAGCGCCGCTTGCGCGCGTTTCAGCCCACCTTCTGCCGCATCGCGCTGGGCGGTCAGGATCTCCACTTGTTTGCGTTCCGCCGCCAGCACCGCTGTGGCATTGGCCAACCGAGCGGTGGCCTGATCGATGCGCGTGCGCGCCTGCTGGGCATTCTGCACCGTGCCGGCGCCCACCCCGGCGAGGTGGTTGTAGCGGTTCAGTTCATGCTCGGCGAAAGCCATCTCCGCCTTCGCCGAAACCACCGTAGCCTGGGCCTGAGCAATCACCGACGTCTGGCGTTCCAGGGTCGCCCGGGCGTTTTGCAGCTGCGCCCTGGCCACCAGGGTTTGCGCGTCGGCAGCCTCAGCGGCAGCGCGCAGGTCGCGGTCGTCGATCAACGCCAGCAGTTGCCCGACCTTGACCTGTTGGTTGTCCTCCACCAGCACTTCCTTGATGAATCCCGCCACGCGCGGCGCCACCAGGGTGAAGTCCGCCGAGACGAAGGCATCATTGGTGCTTTGCTGTGTACGCTTGCCGAACAAGCCCGGCGCCACCAGGTAAATCAACACGCCGACCACCATCGCTGCGGCAACGCCGACAGCGACTTTTTGCTTTGATTGAGTCGTCATAAAACCTTCTGTTCCAGTGAAGCGTTCAAGTTGGCGCGCGCGGTGGATAAATCCGCGTCGGCAGCCAGAAAATCAGCAGGATCAGCGCCACCGCGACGCTGGCCATGTACAGATAAAGATCGGAAGAAGTCAGCACCACAGCCTGCTGATGCAGGCGGTGAGCGAGGTTCGCGCTAGCGCTATCAACCAGAGGCGAGTTACCGAGGTTGTCCACCAGCATGCTCGAGTGAAAATGCAGCCTTGCGGTGGTCAGCGCATCGATCACACCGGTGGCGATCACCGCCGCCAGGCCTTTGACCGTGTTGAACCAGGCCGAGGCGAACGGTCCTTCCATCGGGGTGATGCTGCCGGTGGAGAGCATCAATAGCGGCAGCACGGCCATGGGTTGACCGAAAATCTGCAGCCATTGCAGGACGTAGAAATCGTCACGAATCCACGCCGACGTCAGCTGCGAGCCGCCGATGCAAGACAGCGCCAGCATGCTCAGGCCGATCCCCAGCACCCAGCGGCAATCGACCCAACGCAGGTTGCATAGCGCCGCCACCAACGGCAGCGCGATCAACTGTGGCAACGCCGCCAACAGCATGATTGGCGCCGTCTGCAGCGGGCGATAGCCCTGGACCTGAGCCAGGTAACTGGAGGGAATGATGACCACCGCGAGCAACACCACCAGCACGCCGGCCAGGGTCATCAACGCGAACGACAGGTTGCGGATGCCGAGCATCTGCAATTTGAAGAACGGAATCGGTTGCGACCACTCGTTGATCAGGAACAGCACCAGCAGTAGCAGCCCGCCGCCGAGCAGTGCGCAGATCAGACTCGACTCGAACCAGTCCAGCCGATTGCCTTGCAGGATGCCGATCACCAACATGCAAATCGCCGGAAACCCCAGTAGCAAGCCACGCCAGTTGAATGACTTGAAGCGTTCCAAACGCAGTGGATCCTGGGGTAGACCGTAAGCCACCGCCGCCATGGCAATCAGGCACGGCACGACGATTTGCCAGAAGGTCCATTGCCAGCCGACGTACTCGGTCCACAACCCGGCCAGCGGCGTGCCGAGACCAGGGCCGAAGGTTGCCGTCAGGGCATAACCGGCCAGACCATAGAGCTTCACGTTGGCCGGCAGGAACCGCAGCGCAACGGTCATCAGCATCGGCGGCAACGCACCACCGGCCAGGCCTTGCAGGGTGCGCATGACCAGCAGGCATTCATAATTCGGGGCAAACGGGCACAGCACGCCCAATAGGGTGAAAACGCTGATGGCGCACAAGGTGAAGCGCCGCAACGAGAATGTCACCGAACACCAAGGGGCAAATGCCATGGCGGCCACCGAGGTCGCGGTGTAGCTGGCGACCAGCCAGGTGCCTTCGTCGTAGCCGATGGCCAACGCACCGCGAATGTCGGCCAGGGCGACCTTGGTCACCATCTCGTTCAGGCCCGACACCAGCACCGCCAGCAACACGCCCACCAGGCCGATGATGATTCGCGGGCCGAAGACCGGTGGTGCGACGGCGGTCGCTGGAGTAGTCGCAGCGAGAGACGCCGTGACCGTGAGGGAAGTCATGTACTGCACGCTCCGGAAGGGGGATACCGAAGCATTTTAGGAAGCGCGGGGGCTTACGAAAATTGACTTATTGGCAGCTTATAAGTGCACTACACGCAATGGTTAAAAGCTGCGATCCCTTGATCTTCAAACCGGCTGTGCCGCCAGCCAGGTCTCGTCGCAACAAGCCTTGAGCGTTTCGCGCATCCAGCGGTGCGCCGGGTCTTTGTCGAAGCGCGGGTGCCAGGCCTGGGTCAGCATCAGGGTCGGTAGCGGAATCGGCAGGGTGAACGAGCGCAGCTTCAAGCCCAGGCGCCGCACACTCAGCAATGCTTCTTTGGGCACCGGCAGAATCAGGTCGGAATCCGGCAAGGCAAACATCGCCGCATGGAAACTCGGCGCAATCACCGCCACCCGCCGCTCCAGCCCCAAGGCGTTGAGCGCCGTGTCGATCGGCCCACGGGCGATCCCGCGACGGGACATACTGATATGGGAAAAGCCGGCGTAACGCTCGGCGGTGATCTCGTCATCGAACAGCGGATGGTCTTCACGCACCAGCCCGACAAAGTGGGTGGAGAACAGGTTTTGCACCTTCACTTCCGGCATCAGCGGTCGATTGTTGCTGACGCTCAGATCGATGCGTCCTTCGCGCAAGGCTTCATCGTCCCCGTCGCCCTCGGGGACAAAGCGCAGTTCGCAATGCGGAGCCTGGCGTTCCATCGTGTCGAACAGCTTGCCGCCATAGACGCCCACAAAGAAATCATTGGCGCGAATGCTGAACCGCCGGCGCAAGCTGCCCAGGTCCACGTCATCGGCAGAACGGAACAGCAAAGCGGCCTGTTCCACCAGGTCCCGCACTTGCTCGCGCAGCTCCAGCGCCTTGGGCGTCGGCACCAGGCCACGGCCGGCGCGTACCAGAATCGGATCGCCGATGGCCTCGCGAATCCGCGTCAGCGTCCGGCTCATCGCCGCCGGGCTGAGGTTCATCCGTCGCGCAGCGCCCACCACACTGCCCTCGTCGAGCAAGGCGTCGAGGGCGACCAACAGGTTCATGTCCGGGAGTTGCATGCTGAGCACTCATGGCTGATCTGGATTGATTCATACGCAATGCTAGCAGATCAAAGGATCACCGCTGCATCCCCCAACGCTTCACCGTCACCCGCTCCAACGTATCAAACACCAGATTCTCCACCAGCAACCCAATCAGGATCACCACCGCCAACCCGGCAAACACCTTGTCGGTGTACAGCTCATTACGGTTCTGGAAGATGTACCACCCCAACCCACCCTTGCCGCTGGTGGCGCCAAATACCAGTTCAGCGGCAATCAGCGTGCGCCAGGCGAACGCCCAGCCGATTTTCAAACCGGCGAGGATCGACGGCAACGCGGCCGGGATCAGGATGAACAACACGAAACGCATGCCCTTGAGGCCGTAATTGCGCCCCGCCATGCGCAGGGTTTCCGAAACGCCAAGGAACCCGGCATAGGTGTTCAAGGCCAACGCCCAGAGCACCGAATGCACCAGTACAAAAATCAGACTGTTCTGCCCCAGCCCGAACCACAGCAGCGCCAGCGGCAGCAGTGCAATCGCCGGCAACGGGTTGAACATTGAGGTCAGCGTGCTCAGCAGATCGCGACCCAATTGCGTCGACACTGCCAGCGTGGTCAGGGCAAACGCCAGCACAATCCCGATCAGGTAGCCCTTCAACAACACCACCAGCGAAATCCACACCTTGCCCAACAGCTCACCGCTGAGCAGGCCGTCGTACAGCGCGCTGGCGGTTTGCAGAAAACCTGGCAACAGCAGATCGTTATTCTGGTAACGGGCAACGGCTTCCCAGAGCAGCGCGAGCACAATCAGGATCAGGCTTTTACGCATCCAGCCCTGTTGCCAGAGACGCTGACCGAGGGGTAACTCACGCTCCAGCGGGACGCTCGTCAGCGGCTGCAAAACGGTTTCGTACTCTTTACGCGCGGATGATAACGGGCTCATCGGGCACTCCTCTCAATGGCTCAATAAGCAATGCGAATATCGGCGAAATCCAGCTCACGGGCGGTTTCCGGGGACTGGCCTTCATCGAACAACAGCCGATGAATCCGCCGCGCCGATTCCTGGAACGCCACACCGCCGAGGCTGTGCAAATCGTATTGATGGCTGTGGACTTCGGCTCGTACCCGCCCCGGATGAGGCGACAGCAGCAGAATCCGATTGCCCACCACCAACGCCTCTTCGATGGAGTGAGTAACGAACAGCAGCGTGAAACGCACCTCTTCCCAGAGCAGCAGCAACTCTTCCTGCATCTTGCGCCGGGTCAGCGCGTCGAGGGCGGCGAAGGGTTCATCCATCAACAGGATTTTCGGTTGCATCGCCAACGCCCGGGCAATCGCCACCCGAGCTTTCATGCCGCCAGACAAGGTATGCGGATAGGCATCGGCAAACGCCGCCAGACCAACCTTGTCCAGATAGTGCAGCGCCCGCTCTTCAGCCTCATTACGCTTGAGGGTTTTGGAAGCAAGCAGCGGAAACATCACGTTCTGCTTGACGGTTTTCCACGGCGGCAGCTGATCGAACTCCTGGAACACCACGATCCGGTCCGGCCCCGGCGCATCGACCCGCTGGCCTTGGAGGCGAATCTCGCCCTCACAGGGCGGGATGAACCCGGCGACCGCCTTGAGCAACGTCGATTTGCCGCAACCGGACGGACCGAGCAACACAAAGCGGTCCGCCGGATCGACCTCGAAACTGACCTGATGGGTCGCTCGAACCACACGCGCAGGCGTGCGGTATTCCAGGCTGACCTGGTCGACCGACAGCAGTGCTTGCGCGGCCGCGATCGGATTGCTGGCCGTGTGGCCTTGCAAGGGGGCGTTCATGTCGGTCAGCTCCCTTGCAGCGGTTTGGCATCCTGGAAGAAGTAGTCCTTCCACGAATCCGGCTTGTTTTTGATCGCGCCGACGCGGTAGAGGAACTCGGCCAGTGGGTAAGTGTTTTTCGGCGTGACGGTAAATTCGAACTGCGGGTTGTCGATGATTTTCAGCAACGCCGCACGGTCGATTTTTGCCTTGGTGACGCGGATGTAAGTGTCGGCCGCCGCACCTTTATCGTTCTGCGCAAACTCGGCCGCTTCAGTCAGCGCCGCGATGAAGGCTTTATAGGTTTTCGGGTTTTCGTTGCGGAATTTCTCGGTGGCGAACAACACGGTCGGCGAGTTCGGGCCGAGCAGGTCATAGGTGTTCAGCACCACGTGCACGTTGGGGTTTTCCAGCGCCTGATCCTGGAATGGCGGGTTGGAGAAATGCCCGGTCAACTCGGTGCCGCCAGCGATCAGTGCCGCAGTGGCATCCGGGTGCGGAACGGCAATGGTGTACTTGTCGAGGCGATTGAACTCCTTGTCGCCCCATTGCTGGGCTGCTGCGTATTGCAGGAAGCGCGACTGCACCGAAACCCCGACCGCCGGCACCGCAATGCGGTCCTTTTCGGTGAAGTCAGCGATGGTTTTGACCTTTGGATTATTACTCACCAGGTAGTAAGGGAAGTTGCCCAGGGAAGCCACGGCCTTGACGTTCTGTTTGCCGTGAGTGCGGTCCCAGATGGTCAGCAGCGGTCCGACGCCGGCACCGGCAATGTCGATGGAGCCGGAGAGCAACGCATCGTTGACCGCCGAGCCGCCGGAGAGCTGGGTCCAGTCGACCTTGATGTCGATGCCTTCCTGCTGGCCGTACTTCTCGATCAGGTTCTGATCGCGCACCACGTTGAGCAGCAGATAAACGATGCCGAATTGTTCGGCGATACGAATTTCACCCTCGGCGTGGGCCACGGTCGGCACCACCAGGCTGCCGGCGAGCAGGCTGAAACCCAGGCCGATAGCGGCGGCCAACGGTGCAAATGGAAGACGTTTGGACATGAGGTTTCTCCGAAATCAGAAAGGCGCGTCGCCCTGGATGGTGGTGCGATACAACTTGCGGCGCAGATGGCTGGGGCATCCGGCGGCGAGGTGAATCAGCGAGCGGTTGTCCCAGAACACCAGGTCGTGGGCCTGCCATTGATGGCGGTAAATGTTTTGCGGCAACACGCTGTGGGCGTAGAGCTCGTCGAGCAATTGTTTGCTCTCGTCTTCCGGCAAACCGACGATGCGGGTGGTGAAGCCCTCGCTGACGAACAACGCCTTGCGACCGTTTTCCGGATGGGTGCGGACGATCGGATGAACAACTTCAGCGACCTGAGCCAGTTGCTCCGGCGTCAGGGTCGGGCGCCAGTTGCCCTCGAATTTGCTCTCGCTGTAGCGCGCCGTGTAGGAATGCGCGGCCGAACGACCTTCGACGGCTTTACGCAGCGCCTCGGGCAGGCTGTCCCAGGCTTTGTGCATGTCGGCAAACAGCGTGTCGCCGCCTTCGGAGGGCAGCTCCTGGGCATGCAGCATCGAGCCCAGGCTCGGCAGTTCTTTATAAGAGAGATCGGAGTGCCAGAACTTGCCGGCATCACCGAGGCCGATGGATTGGCCGTTTTCGATGATGTTGGAAACGATGAGGATTTCCGGATGCCCGGCCAGCAGGAATTGCTTGAGTACATGGATCTGCAACACGCCGAAACGGCGGCTGAAGGCGATCTGCTGTTCGGGGGTTATGCGTTGGTCGCGGAACACCACCACGTGATGATCCAGGTGCGCACGGTGGATTCGGGAGAAGTCCTGGTGATTGATTGGGCGGGACAAATCCAGGCCGATGATTTCGGCACCGACGGCGCCGCTGAACGGGCGGATTTCGAAGGCTTGCGACGCGAGGGTGGCGGCGCTTGTTGGCTCAGGCTTTGGGGAAAAAGAGACAGCTGACATGAAAATCACTCCCACGCACGGCGCGCTCAAGGGCGCGCGTCGATCAGAAATTCACGGAGGTCCCGTGTTGGTTCGTGTCGTGCGGCGCGCCGATTGGTCGGCAGGTACGCAGGGAAGTGACTTTATAGGTATAAGAATTTAAATTTAAATACCGTTAGCGAATAACGATATGGCCGAAAATCAAAAGATCGCAGCCTTCCCGCAAAAACTACCGCTCGTGCAACGCCTCGGCGCGAGCCCGGATAATCGGCTTGAGCAAATAACTGAGTATGGTCTTCTTGCCGGTAATGATATCCACCGACGCCACCATCCCAGGAATGATCAGCAACGGCTTCTCATCCGTTCCGAGGTGGCTGCGCTCGGTGCGCAGTTTGATGATGTAGTACGTGGTCTTCTTGTCTTCGTCGGTGATGGTGTCAGCACCGATCTGCTCCAGCTTGGCTTTCAGCCCACCATAAATGGTGTAGTCGTAAGCCGTGAACTTCACCGTGGCGTCTTGCCCCGGATGCAGGAAGGCGATGTCTTGCGGGCGAATCTTGGCTTCCACCAGCAAGGTGTCGTCCAGCGGCACGATCTCCACCAGGTCGCTGCCCGGCTGGATCACGCCACCGATGGTGTTCACCAGCAACTTGTTGACGATGCCGCGCACCGGCGATGTTACCAGCGTCCGGCTGACCCGATCTTCCAGCGCCTTGCCGGTCGCCTGGGCCTTGTTCAGATCGGTGCGCGCTTCGTTGAGTTGAGTCAGGGCTTCGCTGCGGAATTTGCCGCGAGTCTCGTCGATCTTGCGCTGCACTTCCTTGATCGCCGATTCGGCGCGAGGGATCGCCAGGGTGGTGGCGTCCAGTTGGCCGCGGGTTTCGACCTCGGCACGCTTGAGTCGCAATACCTCAACCGGGGATACCGCGCCCTGAGCCACCAACGGCTCGGACATGGCGATTTCCTGACGCTGCAAAGACAGACCGCTGCGGTACTGGGCCTGTTTGGAGGTGAACTCGCGCAGCTCCTGCTGCTTCTGGATCAACTGCTCCTGCAAGCCACCGATCTCATCGTGCAGTTGCTGACGACGACTGATGTACAACGACTGTTCGCTGGCAGCTTGGCCGGGCACGGCTTTGAGCACATCGGCGGGGAAATTCAACGGGCGGTCATCGACCTCGGCGCTCAAGCGCTCCACGCGCAACAGCATCGCCAGCCGATCGGCCTCGGTTTCGCCTACATTGGAGGCAAACCGTGTGTCGTCCAGACGTATCAGCGGCGCGCCAGCCTCGACGATTTGCCCTTCCTTGACGAACAGCTCGGAAACGATACCGCCCTCAAGGTTCTGGATTTTCTGGATCTTCGACGACGGAATCGCCTTGCCGTCGCCCTTGGTGACCTCATCGATCACCGCGAAATTGGCCCAGAGCATCAGGAACACGAAGAAGCCGATGATCGCCCAGATCGTCAACCGCACCACGCGCGGGGCGTCCTCGATCAGCGCTTTGTTGACCTCGGGAAGGGGCTGGCCTTGCAGCGACGCGGAGCCTTTGAAGTAGCGGCGGATGGATTCTTTGACCCCGGACTTAAGCAACACTGATCTGCCCCTTTTTCAACGCTTCCATCACGGCGGCTTTCGGGCCATCGGCGAGAATCTGCCCGCGGTCGATCACCAGCAGGCGATCCACCAGCGACAACAGCGAAGCCCGGTGCGTCACCAGCACCACGGTCTTGTTTTCCACCACGGCAGCGAGGCGTTGTTTCAGGCGCTCTTCGCCAGTGTTGTCCATGGCGCTGGTGGGTTCGTCCAGCAACAGAATCGGCGGGTTGAGCAGCAGCGCTCGGGCCAGGGCCACGTTCTGGCGCTGACCGCCGGACAGGTTCTGCCCACGCTCACCGACTTGCAGTTCATAACCTTGCGGATGCAGGCGGGCGAACTCATGGACGCCGGCCAATTCCGCGGCTTGCAGCACCAATTCGTCTTCGACATAGCGCGCGCCCGACACCAGGTTGTCGCGCAACGTACCGGCGAGCAACTGGATGTCCTGGGGCACGTAGCCAATGTTGTGGCGCAGCTCGCTGACGTCGATCTGGCGGATATCCACACCATCCACCAGCAGCGCGCCGTCGTCCGGCTGATAGAGGCCCACCAGCAGTTTGGCCAAGGAGCTTTTGCCCGAGCCGCTGCGACCGATGATGCCGATCTTCTCGCCCGGCTTGATGATCAGGTTGATGCCCTTCAGCGCGGGGTTCTGTTGATTCGGATAGGTGAAGGTCAGCTGACGGCATTCAATGGCGCCTTGCAGGACCTTGCGGCTCAGCGGGCGCTCGTCGAAATTGCGCTCCTGGGGCAACTCCATCATCTGATCGACCGAGGTCATGGTCACGCGGGCTTGCTGGTAGCGGGTCAGCAGACCGGACAGCGAGGCCAGCGGGCTGAGGGCACGACCGCTGAGCATGTAACAGGCGATCAAACCGCCCATGCTCAGGTTGCCGGCAATGATCTGGTACACGCCGAAGACGATCATGATCACCCCGGCCAGTTGCTGAATCAGCAAGGTGATGTTCATCGCCAGACCGGACAGCATTTTCACCCGCAGCTCGAGGCGGCTGAGGGTGCCGATGGTTTGTTCCCACTGATACTGGCGTTCGCTTTCAGCGTTGTTGACCTTTACCGCATCAAGACCGGCGAGGGTTTCGATCAGGCTCGACTGGCGCTCGGCGCCCAGGGCCATGGTTCGTTCCATGGTCGCCACCAGCGGCTTCTGCAAGGCATAACCGATCAGCAGCGCAATCGGGAACGCCAGCACAGGAATCCACACCAGATGCCCGCCGAGGATCGCGATGACCAGGAAGATCAACAGCGTAAACGGCAGGTCGATCAGGCTGGTGAGGGTCAGCGACGCAAGGAAGTCGCGCAGGCTCTGAAATTCATGGATGTTCTGGGCGAAGCTGCCGACCCGCGCCGGGCGGTACTTCATGGCCATGCCGACGATGCGCTCAAACAGCGTCGCTGAAATGATCAGGTCGGTTTTCTTGCCGGCCAGGTCCAGGCACAGACTGCGCAGGCTCTTGAGAATCAGGTCGAACACATAAGCGCCGGTGATGCCGATGGCCAGCACCCAAAGGGTCGATTCGGCCTGGTTCGGCACCACGCGGTCGTAGACATTCATCACGAACAGCGGCGCGGCCATGGCGATGATGTTGATCAGCAGACTGGCAGCGATGGCGTCGACGTACAGCCAGCGCGAACGCTTGAGGGTGTCGCGAAACCACGAACGCGCGCGCGGGATCAGCGTGCCGTGGTTGACGTCGAATTTGTGCTGGGGTTGGGCGAAGAACACTTTGCCGATGTAGTCGTCGGCGAGCAGTTCACGACTGACGCAGACTTCACCGCCATCGCTTTCGCTGAGCAGCAGGCGGGCCTGGTCTTCACCTTGCCAGCCGAGCAACACCGCACTGCGTCCGTCCTTGAGCAGCAACAGCGCCGGCATGGCGATCGCCGGAATCTGCTCCAGCTTGCGTTGCAGCACCCGCCCTTGCAGCCCGGCGCGAGCGGCCGCGCGGGGCAGCAGCTCGACACTCAAACGCTGCTTGGGCAACGGCAGGCCGGTGGTCAGCATTGCCGCGCTGGCCGGCTTCTGGTGCAACGTGCAAAGGGCTAGCAGGCCGTCCAGTAACGGATCGTCATGCAGCGCGCGTGGATCATGAATGAGTTGAACTCGACTGACTTCTGATTCCACGCTCGACACTCTTGGCTAACAGTTGAAATGGGGCAGGACTCAATTCATCCCAGGCAGCTGGACCTTAGGCTTCACGTCATTCTGCACAACGGATGCCAACGGTGCGACTACGCCCTGACTTTTGAGCAATTCGCCCATGGTCGCCTTGATTCGGTACTGAGTAAATAACTGAATGTTTTTGATCTCGACCAGCCGACGGGAAGCGGTGAACAGCTCGTTTTCACTGTCGAGCAGGTCGAGCAATGTCCGCTCGCCGAGGCTGAACTGCTTCTGATACGCGCCACGCACGCTGGCACTACGATCGACATATTGCTGGGCGATCGGCACCTGGGCGTTGGCGTTGTTCAGGGCATTCCAGGCCAGGCCCAGTTCTTCATTCAACACGCGCAGGGCGTTGTTGCGGATATCCAGTGCCTGGTTCGACAGGTAGGACTTGGATTCCAGATCGGCCTTGTTGCTACCACCGGCGAACAAATTGAAGCGCATGCGCAGCATGGCCTGCCATTCGTTGTTGTGCCCGTTCTGCCCATCAAGGTCGTTGTCGGCGGTGCGGCCCAGTTCGGCATCGAAACGCGGGTAGAAGCTCGACTTGGCGGCTTCGTACTGTTTCTCGGCGGCAGCGATATCGGATTCGGYGGAACGCAGGATCGGGCTGTTTTCCAGCATCTGCGCCCGCGCCTCATTCAGGTTGGCCGGCAACAGCGCCATGAAATCGGCAGGCCGCTCCAGTTGATCGGGCATCTGGCCGACGGCGCTGAGGAAGTTGGTCTCGGCGTCAGCCAGGTTGGTCTGCTCGGTAATCAGGTTGTTGCGGGCCTGGGCCATACGCGCTTCGGCCTGATCGAGGTCGGCGCCGCTGCCCACGCCGCGCTGGGTGCGCAATTTGATCTGGTCAAAAATCCGTTCATGGTTTTTCAGGTTGTCTTCGGCCAGGCGCACGAATTCTCGGCGGGTCAGCACGTCCAGATAGACCTGAGCGACAGTCAGCGCGGTCCGCTCTGAGGTGCCCAGCAAGGAATAAGCACGGGAGTTAACGGTGGCTTGTTGACGCCCCACTTCGCTGGACGTCGCAAAACCGTCAAAAACCATCTGCGACAGACGTAAACTTGACTCGCTACGGTTCAGTGTTTCCCAGTGATTGCTGTTGCCAGCGGCACGGGTGGTAACGCTGTCGGTGCCTTCACGGCCATAACCGCCCAGCAGATCAACCTTTGGCAGGTATCCACCTTTGGCAGCCTTTAATTGATAATCCGCGGCCAGCCGACTGTTGACCGCTGCCTGGATTTCCGGGTGGACATCCAGTGCCTGTTGCATGGCCTGCGGAAGGGTTTGCGCCTGAACAACGCTGGCGGCAAAGGCGAAGGGTAGAACCTTGAACAGGTGCAAACGCATAGTTGGAATTTCCCGGGACTTCTTGTCTTGAATCACTGCAGAACATGGCGCTGCATCGCATGATGGCAACCGGAATGACCGTATGTCGGAAAGTTCAAAATCGGAACTGGATCACACGCTGTAGGACAGGTCGCCGCTTAAATATCAATGTGACATTAATTGGGCGATTGTTTAGGATGGCTCCCATAAGGTCAATAGTTTGGCATAAAGTTAATTTCGAAAAAATATAGCCAAATAATTGACGATTGCGCGTCAAAGTTATGAATCGAATTTTGTAAGAACGTCCAGCCCCGATCGGCGAACACGCCCGAGGGGTTCATGGAAGTCAACTGAACGTGACACCCGGAGAGTCTTCAATGAGCAGTGTTGTTGCCATCGTCAAAAGCATTGTTGGTCAGGTTTTCGCGGTGTCCCCAGAGGGCATCCGCCGCGTACTCGTTGAAGGCGACCGGTTGTTTGTGGGCGACCAGGTGGACACGGGTGCCGCCGGCGCCATTACCCTTGAGCTGGCTGACGGCCGAACCCTGGACCTGGGCCGCGACACACAGTGGAGCGGCAGCAATCCGGACTCCAGCACCGACCTTGCGCAAGCCACCGCACAAGCGTCGCCATCGGTTGACGAATTGCAGCAAGCCATCGCCGCCGGCGCCGACCCGACCACCGCGCTTGAAGCCACCGCAGCCGGCCCTACTGCCGCAAGCGCGGGCGGCTCTGCCGGTGGCGGCCACAGCTTCGTGGCCCTGGAGGCAACCGCTGCCCGGGTCGACCCGACCATCGGCTTCCCGACCGCAGGCCTCGCCACTGCGGCTTTGGCAACACAAAACACCACCGGTGGCCAGACGGCCGATACCAGCACCAATGCCCTGCGCGAATCAACGCTGAGCCTGAGCGCCACGCCGACCATCACCGAGGCCGGTGGCGTGCTGGTTTACACCGCGACCCTGACCCAGGCGCCGCTGACCGACCTGATCATCACCCTGTCCAACGGCTCGGTGATCGTGATCACAGCCGGCCAGACCAGCGGCACCGTCAACGTTCCGCTGGCGCCGAACGACACTGTTTATAACGATCCGACCCAAATCAACGTGACCGTCACTGGCACCACGGGCGGCAGCGGTATCGTGGTCACCCCGCCGACTGCTCCAGCCGTGACCCAAGTCACCGACACCGTCGACACCACTACCGTTACGCTGACAGCGGGCGCGAGCGTCACTGAAGGTGGCCAGATCACCTACACCGCGACCCTGACCAATCCGGCGCAAACACCGGTCACCGTCACTCTGTCCAACGGTTCGACCATCACCATCGAAGCCGGCAACACCACTGGCAGCGTCAACGTTCCGACACCGGCCAATGACGTCTACAACAACGGCAGCTCCGTCAGCACCACGATCACCGGCGCTACCGGCGGTAACTTCGAAAACCTGGTGCCAAACCCGACGCCGGCGGTCACCACCATTACCGACTCGATCGACAGTACCGGCCTGACCCTGACCGCCACCGGCAGCGTCACGGAAGGCGGCCAGATCACCTACACCGCGACATTGACCAACCCGGCGCAGACGCCGGTCACCGTCACCCTGTCCAATGGTTCGACCATCACCATCGAAGCCGGAAAAACCACCGGCTCCGTGAACGTCGAAACCCCGGCCAACGACGTCTACAACAACGGCAGCACCGTCAGCACCACGATCACCGGCGCTACCGGCGGCAACTTCGAGAACCTCGTACCGAGCACCACGCCGGCCGTCACCACCATTACCGACTCGATCGACAACACCGGCCTGAGCCTCAGCGCCACCGGCAGCGTTGTCGAAGGCGGCCAGATCACTTACACCGCTACCCTGACCAACCCGGCTGGCACGCCGATGACCGTGACCTTGAGCAATGGCTCGGTCATTACCATCGAAGCGGGCAAGACCACCGGCAGCGTGACCGTCGATACCCCGGCCAACGATGTCTACAACAATGGCAGCACCGTCAGCACCACGATCACCGGCACCACCGGCGGCAACTTCGAGAACCTCGTACCGAGCACCACGCCGGCCGTCACCACCATTACCGACTCGATCGACAACACCGGCCTGAGCCTCAGCGCCACCAGCACCGTTGTCGAAGGCGGCCAGATCACTTACACCGCCACCCTGACCAATCCGGCTGGCACGCCGATGACCGTGACCTTGAGCAATGGCTCGGTCATTACCATCGAAGCGGGCAAGACCACCGGCAGCGTGACAGTCGATACCCCGGCCAACGACGTCTACAACAACGGCAGCACCGTCAGCACCACGATCACCGGCACCACCGGCGGCAATTTCGAGCAACTGACCCCGAGCACCGAGCCAGCGCTCACCACCATTACCGACTCGAAAGACGACACCGGCCTGAGCCTGTCGGCGTCCACCGAAGTGGCCGAAGGTGGTCAGATTCTGTACACCGCGACCCTGACCAATCCGGCGGGCACGCCAGTCACAGTGACCTTGAGCAATGGGGCCGTGATCACCATCGCTGCAGGCGCGACCACTGGCAGCGTGAGCGTCGCCGCCCCTGCCGATGACGTTTACAAAGATGCCGGCCAGGTTGAAGTAACGATCAAGGATGCGACGGGCGGCAATTTCGAGAATCTGGTGCCTAGCACCGCCCCGGCAGTCACTACCGTCAACGACACCATCGACACCAGCACCGTTTCACTGACTGCGACCGCGAACGTCGCCGAAGGTGGCACCGTGGTGTACACGGCTTCCGTGTCGGCGCCGGTCACCGGCTCGCCAGTGGTTGTGACCCTGTCCAATGGCCAGACCATCACCATCCCAGTCGGTGCCAGCAGCGGTTCTGTCAACTTCGTTGCGCCAAACGATGCCTTGGCTGGCGGCGGCTCCTTGAGCGTCAAGATCGACGACGCCAAGGGCGGCAACTACGAGAAACTGGAAGTCGACGGTAAGTCGGCGGATACCTCGGTGACCGACACACCGGACACCACCAACCTCAGCCTGAGCGCGACCAACTCGGTGGCTGAAGGTGGTTCCATCGTTTATACCGCAACCTTGACCAACGCCGCCGGCACGCCAGTGACCGTGACGTTGAGCAATGGCGCCGTGATCACCATCGAAGCGGGTAAAACCACCGGTTCCGTGACCGTCCCGGCTCCATCCGATGACGTTTACAAAGATGCCGGTACTGTCCAGGCCACCATCTCTACCGCCACCGGTGGCAATTTCGAGAACCTGGTGCCGAGCACTGCMCCGGCAGTCACYACCGTCAMCGACACCATCGACACCAGCACCGTTTCGCTGASTGCGACCGCGAACGTGGCCGAAGGCGGCACCGTGGTGTACACCGCGTCCGTGTCCGCGCCGGTGACTGGTTCGCCAGTGGTTGTGACCCTGTCSAATGGCCAGACCATCACCATCCCGGTTGGCTCGAGCAGCGCCAGCGTCAACTTCACCGCGCCCAACGATGCCCTGACCGGTGGCAACTCCCTGAGCGTCAAGATCGACGATGCCAAGGGCGGCAACTACGAGAAACTGGAAGTCGACGGCAAGTCGGCGGATACCTCGGTGACCGACACACCGGACACCACCAACCTGTCGCTCACTGCGACCGGCGCTGTAGATGAAGGCGGTCAGATCACCTATACGGCGACCCTGACCAATGCCGCCGGCACGCCAGTGACTGTGACGCTGAGCAACGGCGCCGTCATCACCATCGATGCCGGTAAAACCACCGGCTCCGTAACCGTCGATGCGCCGAAGGACGACGTCTATAAAGACGCCGGAACCATTGAAACGACCATCAAAGACGCCACCGGCGGCAACTTCGAGAACCTGGTAACCAGCGATACGCCTGCGGTCACTACCGTCAACGACACTATCGACACCAGCACCGTTTCGCTGACTGCGACCGCGAACGTGGCCGAAGGCGGCACCGTGGTGTACACGGCTTCCGTGTCGGCGCCGGTCACCGGCTCGCCAGTGGTTGTGACCCTGTCCAATGGCCAGACCATTACCATTCCGGTCGGCGCGAGCAGCGGCTCTGTCAATTTCGTTGCACCCAACGATCCGTTGGCCGGTGGCGGTTCCTTGAGCGTCAAGATCGACGATGCCAAGGGCGGCAACTACGAGAAGCTGGAAGTCGACGGCAAGTCGGCGGATACCTCGGTGACCGACACCCCGGACACCACGACTCTCAGCCTGAGCGCGACCGACTCGGTGACCGAAGGCGGCTCCATCGTCTATACCGCGACCCTGACCAATGCCGCCGGCACGCCAGTGACCGTGACGCTGAGCAATGGCGCCGTCATCACCATCGATGCCGGTAAAACCACCGGCTCCGTGACCGTCCCGGCCCCGTCCGATGATGTTTACAAGGATGCGGGCACGGTCCAGGCCACCATCTCCACCGCCACCGGCGGCAACTTCGAGAACCTGGTGCCGAGCACTGCCCCGGCAGTCACTACCGTCAACGACACCATCGACACCAGCACCGTTTCGCTGAGTGCGACCGCGAACGTGGCCGAAGGCGGCACCGTGGTGTACACCGCGTCCGTGTCGGCGCCGGTCACTGGCTCGCCAGTGGTTGTGACCCTGTCCAACGGCCAGACCATCACCATTCCAGTCGGCGCCAGCAGCGGCTCTGTTAATTTTGTTGCACCCAACGACGCGTTGGCCGGTGGCAACTCCCTGAGCGTCAAGATCGACGATGCCAAGGGCGGCAACTACGAGAAGCTGGAAGTCGACGGCAAGTCGGCGGATACCTCGGTGACCGACACACCGGACACCACCAACCTCAGCCTGAGCGCGACCGACTCGGTGGCTGAAGGTGGTTCCATCGTTTATACCGCAACCTTGACCAACGCCGCCGGCACACCCGTGACCGTGACGCTGAGCAACGGCGCCGTCATCACCATCGATGCCGGTAAAACCACCGGCACCGTCACCGTCCCGGCTCCATCCGATGACGTTTACAAAGATGCGGGTACGGTCCAGGCGACCATCTCCACCGCCACCGGTGGCAATTTCGAAAACCTGGTTCCGAACACTGCCCCGGCGGTCACCACCGTCACCGACACGATCGACACCAGTACCGTTTCGCTGACTGCGACCGCGAACGTCGCCGAAGGTGGGACCGTGGTTTACACCGCGTCCGTGTCAGCGCCAGTCACCGGCTCGCCGGTGGTTGTGACCCTGTCCAATGGCCAGACCATCACTATTCCGGTCGGTGCCAGCAGCGGTTCTGTCAACTTCGTTGCGCCAAACGATGCCCTCGCTGGCAGCGGTTCTTTGAGCGTGAAAATCGACGACGCCAAGGGCGGCAACTACGAGAAGCTGGAAGTCGACGGCAAGTCAGCGGATACCTCGGTGACCGACACGCCGGACACCACGACTCTCAGCCTGAGCGCGACCGACTCGGTGGCCGAAGGTGGTTCCATTGTTTATACCGCAACCTTGACCAACGCCGCCGGCACGCCAGTGACCGTGACGTTGAGCAATGGCGCCGTGATCACCATCGAAGCGGGTAAAACCACCGGTTCCGTGACCGTCCCGGCTCCATCCGATGACGTTTACAAAGATGCCGGTACGGTCCAGGCCACCATCTCTACCGCCACCGGTGGCAATTTCGAGAACCTGGTGCCGAGCACTGCCCCGGCAGTCACTACCGTCAACGACACCATCGACACCAGCACCGTTTCGCTGAGTGCGACCGCGAACGTGGCCGAAGGCGGCACCGTGGTGTACAC